>JBKJKJ010000245.1:0-2821 GCA_046597455.1 Burkholderiales bacterium | reverse complement strand
AATGGAAAGAGTCACGCCGGGTGGGGCGGCTGCCGGCGCGCACAGTGATCCGCACGCCGTGGACCCCGGCGCGATGAGCCTGAATGCCCCGCGCGCCGGGGTCCACGGCGTGCGGATCACTGTGCGCGCCGGCAGCCGCCCCACCCGGCGTGACTCTTTCCATTTCCTCGCCTCCTCTCCTCCTCCTCTTTCCTATTCTGATATCCGATGCCCGAATCCGGCTACAAGCCCGCTATCTCTTCCGCCCCGCTTCTCCCAGCTACGCAAGACGCCGGTGAAACACCTCGCGATGTGATCGTCATCCGCGGGGCGCGCCAGAACAACCTGAAGAATCTGTCGCTGGAGCTGCCCGCGAACGAGCTGATCGTGGTTACCGGCGTGTCCGGCAGCGGCAAGTCGTCGCTGGTGTTCGACACGCTCTATGCCGAAGGCCAGCGCCGCTACGTCGAAACCTTCTCGCCGTATGCGCGCCAGTTCCTCGATCGGATGGACAAGCCGCAGGTCGATGCCATCGAAGGTATACCGCCCGCGATTGCGATCGACCAGACCAATCCGGTGCGCACGTCGCGCTCGACGGTCGGCACGATGACCGAGCTCAACGATCACCTCAAGCTTCTGTATGCGCGAGGCGCCGGCCTGTATTGCCTCGGCTGCGGCGTGCCCGTCCGGCGCGATACCGCCGAATCGATCGAGCACGATCTCGCCGCGCGTTCGCAGGCCGCGGGCGACCCGCGTCTCATCGTGACCTTCCCGGTCCCGGTGCCGAAGAATTTCACGGAAGCCGAAGTCAAGGCGCTGCTCGAGCAGCAGGGCTACACGCGTATCCATGCCAAACACGGCAAGACGATCGAAGTGGTGCAGGATCGCTTTCGCATGGGCAACGTCGAGCGCTCGCGCGTCGTGGACGCGCTCGAAGCTGCGCTTCGCGTAGGCCAGGGACGCGTGGCCGTCCATGCGCTCGACGCTGACGCAAAAACCGCGGCGACCTGGCGATTCTCAGCCGACCTGCACTGCGCCGAGTGCGACATCCACTATCAGGACCCGACGCCGAGTCTGTTCTCGTTCAATTCGCCGCTCGGCGCATGCGAGAGCTGCCGCGGTTTCGGCCGCGTCATCGGGCTCGACTACGGGCTCGTCGTCCCCGACGAGACGAAGACGCTGCGCCAGGGTGCGGTCAAGCCGTGGCAGACCGCCTCGAAGAAGGAATGCCAGGACGACCTCGTCACTTACGCGAAAAAGCGCGGCATTGCGCTCGATACGCCGTGGCGCGACCTCTCGGCCGCCCACAGGCACTGGGTGCTCGAAGGCGAGCCCGAGTGGAAAAGCTGGCGTAAATCGTGGCCGGGAACGTGGTACGGCGTCGCGCGATTCTTCCAGTGGCTCGAAACCAAAGCCTACAAGATGCACGTTCGCGTGCTGCTTTCGAAATACCGCGCGTACACCGCGTGCACCGCATGCGGCGGCGCCCGACTGAAGCCCGAAGCGCTGGCCTGGCGCCTGGGCACGCGCGAAAACGCCGACGCGGTGCTGCCGCCTGAGAAGCGACTCATGCCCGAAGGCGTCAAAATGTCGCGTGCGACCCTGGAACAGCTGCCGGGGCTCAACGTGCACGATCTCATGCTGTTGTCCATCGAGCGCACCCACAGGTTCTTCGACGCGCTCGAGTTGCCCAAGCCGCTCGACGACGCAACCGATTTGCTGCTGAACGAGATCCGCACCCGCCTCACCTATCTGTGCACCGTGGGACTGAGCTATCTCACGCTCGACCGCCAGTCGCGCACCCTGTCGGGGGGCGAAGTTCAGCGCATCAATCTCACGACCGCGCTCGGCACCTCGCTCGTCAACACCCTTTTCGTGCTCGACGAGCCTTCGATCGGTCTGCACCCGCGCGACATGGGACGCGTCGTCGACGTCATGCACAGACTGCGTGACGCGGGCAACTCCCTGGTCGTGGTCGAGCACGATCCGCAGGTAATGCTCGCGGCCGATCGGATACTCGACATGGGCCCGGGACCCGGAGAGCGCGGCGGCGAGATCGTCTATTTCGGACCGGCACAGGACATTCGCAGCGCGAGCGCATCGCTCACCGGTGATTACCTGGCGGGACGAAAGCATGTCGACGACGGCATGCGTCACACCGGTTTGGCGGGAATCGGACCGGTCGCCGCAGAGGTCGCGCGTGCCGCCTACGAAGCCGGGACCGCCAACCAGCCGGCGATCGAAGTCCTCGGTGCGATCGAGCACAACCTCAAAAGCGTCGATGTGCGCATCCCGCTGAACCGGCTGGTGTGCATCACCGGCGTTTCCGGTTCGGGCAAATCGACCCTGGTGCAGGACGTGCTGTACGCCGCCCTCCTCAAGGCCAAGGGCAAGCCCACCGAAACGCCGGGCGCGCACGCTCTGCTGCGGGGCGCCGAGCTGGTGTCCGACGTGGTGATGGTCGACCAGTCACCGATCGGCCGCACCACGCGCTCCAACCCGGCAAGTTATGTCGGGGCTTTCGACGCGATCCGCAAGCTCTTCGTGCAGGAACCGCTGGCGAAAGAGCGCAGTTACACCGCAGGCACGTTCAGCTTCAACTCGGGCAATGGCCGCTGCCCCACTTGTTCCGGAAACGGTTTCGAGCACGTGGAAATGCAGTTCCTGTCCGACGTCTACCTGCGCTGCCCGGATTGCAATGGCACGCGATACCGCGACGAAATCCTCGAAGTCAAAGTGCAAGGTCGCTCGATCGCCGACGTGCTCAAGCTCACGGTGTCCGAAGCGCTCGCGCTGTTCAAAGGCAACCGCGAGATCGCGCGCGTGCTGCAGCCGCTCGCCG
>JBKJKJ010000153.1:0-9228 GCA_046597455.1 Burkholderiales bacterium | reverse complement strand
GTGGGGCATCGTGCTGCCGTGGATCACGGCGACGACGGTGCCGGGACCGTACGTGATCCCGAACTTCAAGCTCGACGTGTTTTCGGTGTTCACCAACAAGATCCAGACCACGCCGGTGCGCGGCGCCGGAAGGCCCGAAGCGGTGGTGACGATGGAGCGCCTGATGGACCGCGTGGCGCGCGAGCTCGGGCTCGATCCTGCGGAAGTGCGCAGGCGCAACTTCATCCAGCCCGGGCAGATGCCGTACAAAGTCGGGATCATTTTCCGCGACGGGCGTCCGGTGACCTACGACAGCGGCGACTACCCGGCATGCCAGGCGAGCGCGCTCGAGGCGTCGGATTATGCGGGGTTCCCGCAGCGGCAGGCGGACGCACGCAGCCAGGGCCGTTATCTGGGTATCGGAATATCGAATGCGGTCGAAGCGACCGGGCTCGGGCCGTACGAGAGCGCCACCGTGCGTGTTTCGACCAACGGCCGGATCGTGGTGTACACCGGTGCGACACCCCAGGGTCAGGCGCACAAGACGACTCTCGCGCAGATCGCCGCCGATCAGCTCGGTGTCGAAATCGATGCGATCGAAGTGGTCACCGGTGACACCGCCGGCGTGTCGCTCGGCATCGGCACTTTCGCCGCCCGCACCGCGGTCAATGCCGGTAATTCGGTCCATCTCGCGGCGATCGAGGTCGCCACCAAAGCGAAAAAGCTCGCTGCTGCGATGATGGAGTGCGTCGAGGCGGATCTCGAGCTTGCCGACGGTTACGTGCGCCTCAAAAGCGCGCCCGATGTGCGCAAGAGCCTGCGCGAAATCGCGGTGAACGCGATCGGCATGCCGGGTTTCTCGATGGCGGGGGGGCTGCCGCCGGGACTCGAGCATACGTCGCACTTCACGCCCGACCAGTCGACTTACGCCAACGGCACGCACGTGGCGGAAGTGGAAGTCGACATCGAGACCGGGTCGGTGAAGATCGTGCGCTTTACCGTCGCGCACGATTGCGGCCGCGTCATCAATCCGCTGGTCGTCGACGGCCAGGTCATCGGCGGCGTCGCGCACGGCATCGGCAATGCGCTTTTCGAGCGCATGGTGTACGACGACAACGCGCAGCCGGTGTCCACCAACTTCGGCGAGTACTTGCTGCCGCTGGCCACCGACGTGCCGCGAATCGATCTCGTCCACCTGGAGACGCCTTCGCCGCTCAACCCGCTCGGCGTCAAAGGCGCAGGCGAAGGCGGAACCATTGCCGCGATCGCGGCCATCATCAGTGCAGTGGAAAACGCGCTCCAGCCGTTCGGCGTGGTCATTGCGGAGGCGCCCATCAGCCCGCAGCGCATCGTAGAGCTTCTCGGCGAGCACGCGCTCGGCCGCACGCGGTAACCGAAGGATCAGGAAAATGAAATACTGGATTTCGACAATCATCACGACTGGGATATTCCTGCATGCCGCGGCGGCGGGGGCTGCGTTTCCCGAAAAACCGATACGCATCGTCGTTCCAACCGCGGTCGGCGGCCCGTCGGACCTGTGCATCCGCGCGGTTTCCGAAGCGATGTCGGCGAATCTCGGCCAGCCGATCGTGGTCGAGAACGTCACCGGCGCGACGGGCAACATCGGCTTGCAGCGCGTCGCGGCGGCTGCCGCTGACGGCTATACCCTCTCCCAGGCCAGCGCCGGCAACACCGCCAACGTCGCGGCCAGGCCGGCTGCGTCGTTCGATATCGTGAATGGGCTCAAGCCGATCGGCAAAGTCTGTGTGGCGGCGTTCACGCTCGCGGTTTCGCCGTCGATCGGCGTGAAAAACGTCGATGAGTTCATCCGCTACGCCAAAGCCAATTCGGGCAAGCTCGCTTACGGCAGCATCGGACACGGCTCGAGCCAGCACCTGGTCGCCGAGATGTTCGGCGCGATTACCGGGGTCAGCATGCTCCACGTGCCTTTCCGTGGAGAATCCGCAGCAGCCACCGAAATGGCCGGCGGACGCGTGCAGATGATGTTCATGGCCGGCGCCAAACCGTTCATCGACGGCGGTCTGCTCGTCGGCCTCGCGACGACCAATCGCGGCACGTGGGCGCCCATGCCGGCGTTGCCCCCGATCGGCCAGAGCGCGCTGCCGGGCTTCTCGTATAACGGCTGGAACGGCCTGCTGGCGCCGAAAGGCACGCCCGATGCGGTGATCCAGCGGATCAGCGAAGCGCTGTCCAAAGCGCTGACGACCGACAAGGCGCGCGCCGCGATCCGCGCGCTGGGCAACGAGCCCGGCCCCGGCACTTCCGAGGACCTCGCGGCACAGATCAAGTGGGACGTCTCGAACTTCAAACGCATCATCGACGAGCGGCGGCTGACGTTTGCGGAGTGAGTACTCACAACAAGAGCGCGCCCACAATCGGTGGCTAAGCGCCCCAAAGCGCGCGAGCGAGGAGGATCAAATGAGCGAATTCGATTTCAAAGTGGGGCGCGCAGGCGCGATCGCCCGCATCGACCTCGGACGACCCGAGGAAGGCAATGCATTGACGCGAGCGATGATGCTGCGGCTCGCGGCGGTATTGCGCGAGCTGGGTTCGAGCAATGAGGTCAACGTCGTGGTCATCGAAGGCCGCGGGCCGCAGTTCTGCCGTGGCCGAGACGGCAAAGGCGAATCGCGGGTCGGCATGACCCCGTACGAAGTGCGCGTGAACATGATGGGCGCGGTGCTCGGCGTCTATCAGGCGGTCGCGGACGTTCCGGTGCCTGTCGTGGCGCGCGTGCACGGCGATGCGCTCGGCTTCGGCGCGGCGATGGCGGTGGGCTGCGACCTTACGCTGGCGGCGGACACGGCGCGCTTTGCTTTCCCCGAAATCGAGCACGACATCCCGCCGACTATGGCGATGTGTGCAGCGCTCGGCAAGGTGCCGGCCAAGGCGCTCACGTACCTGATCTATTCCGCCGACACCGTTGATGCCGCCGAGGCCGTGACGCTCGGGCTTGCGAGCAAGGCCCTGCCGCAGGCGAGCTTCGCCGCGGATTTCGATGCGTTCGTGACCCGCCTGGCCGGCCGGCCGCGGCTCGTGCTGGAGACGATCAAGCGCTACCAGGCCAAAGCCGCGCATCTCACGCCGGACATGGCTTCGGAATACGCCGGCACCCTCCTCGCGCTGGTGCGATCATGAGGCGGGCTGCGTCGTGGGTGTGCGTGGTCTTCGCGCTGGGCGCAGGCAGCGTGGATCGGGTCTTCGCGCAGGACAAATACCCGAGCCGCGTGATCCGCATCGTCACGGCGGCGCCGGGGAGCAATCATGACTGGGGGGCGAGGCTGACCGCGCACGAGCTCACGGCGCGGCTCAGCCAGCGGGTGATCGTGGAGAACCGCGGCAGCATCGCGATCGAATATGTCGCGAAGGAAGCGGCGCCCGACGGGTATACGGTGCTCTTTTACGGTGCGGTGGTGTGGCTGCAGCCGCTGCTGACGAAAGTGAACTGGGATCCCCTCACCGATTTCGCGCCCATTACGCTGGCCGTCAATTCGCCCAACGTACTGGTCGTGCATCCCTCGCTTCCGGTGAAATCGGTGAAAGAGCTGATCGCGCTGGCCAAGGCGCGGCCGGGGCAGCTCAACTACGGCGCGGGCGGCGGCGGCTCCACGCCGCACATCGCCGCCGAGCTCTTCAAGCACATGGCGAAAGTGGACATCGTGCGGATCAATTACAAAGGGTCGGGACCCTCGCAGATCGGGCTGCTGGTCGGCGAAGTGCAGGTGATGTTCGCCGGTTTGGGGCCGATCATGCCGCACGTGAAAGCAGGCAAGGTGCGCGCGCTCGCGGTGACCACGCCCAAGCGTTCCAGGCTGACGCCTGATTTACCCACGGTCGCCGAGACGGTGCCGGGTTATGCGTCGGAAGCGGCGATCGGGTTTTTCGTGCCGCGCAAAACACCGGCTGCGATCGTCGCTTTCCTCAATCGGGAAATCGTGCAGGGGCTCAGGAACACCGATCAGGAGAAAGTCGCAGCCGCCGGCGTGGAAATCGTCGGCAATTCGCCTGAGGAATTCGCGAGCTTCATGAGATCCGAAACCGCCCGCATGAGCGAAGTCATCAAGAGCGCGTCGTTCAGCAATTAGGCGGTTGACTCGGAGGGCGCGCGGTATCGCGATCGAGCCGACTCAGTCCGCGCGGATCTTGTTGTCCTTCACGACTTTCGCCCAACGCGCGGACTCGCTCGCGATTTGTTCACCCAGCCGCTCCGGCGGACCGCCGACGATGCGCACCCCGGCATCCTCGAGGCGCTTTTTGATCCGTGGATTCTGCACCGCGGCGTTGAATGCGTTGTTGAGCGTCTGTATGGCCGCGGCCGGCGTTCCTGCCGGTACCTGGAAGCCGAACCATGGCTCGACCACGAAACCCTTGTAACCGGCTTCGATCATCGTTGGCACGTCGGGCAGATGGCTCGAGCGTTTGGGCCCCGTCACCGCAAGCGCCCGCGCCCGTCCGCTCTGCACGTGCGGCAGGATAGAAGGCTCGTTGTCGACGAACGCAAAGACCTCTCCCCCCAGCAGCGCCGTGATCGAGTCGCCCGATCCCTTGAAAGGCACGTACAGCAGGTCCAGGCCCGCCACATTCGCGAACCAGACCGGCGTGAGGTGATTCGAGCTTCCGACGCCGCCGATCGCAGTCACGATCTTCCCGGGATTCGCTTTGGCGTGGGCGACGAATTCCTTGATCGTCTTCACCGGCAACGAGGGGTGCACCGTAATGATGTTCATGACGCCGCCGACCAGGAACACCGGCGCGAAATCCTTCTGCAGGTTGTACCCGGTGTTCGAGTAAATGCTCGGGTTGATTGCGCAGGTTCCGATCGTGCACTCGATGACCGTATAACCGTCCGGCGCGGCTTTCGCGGCGCGCGCCGTTCCGATATTGCCGCCCGCGCCGCCGACGTTCTCGATCACGATCGGCTGGCCCAGCACTTCGCGAGCGCCTTCGGCGACCAGGCGCCCGACGACGTCGGACGAACCGCCGGGCGGAAACGGGATGATCAGGCGGACCGGTTTGCTCGGATAGTTCTGCGCGTGCGCTGGGACGATGAGCCCGGCCGTTAGGACGAGTACGGCGAGGACGAGCTGCAGAAAGCTGGGGTGCGGCGACATGGACATTCCTTTTAGTCGGCGGGTTGGCTGCGATTGCGCATCATGACAGCGCGGTTAGGCTGCATCAATCAGGTTCGAACCACCGGTCATTGATCTAAACGGTGAGGCATGTTTCGCCGGCGATGGTGGACGACGAGAATCAGCTGTCTTTCGCAGCAGGCGCTCGCCTGCCGCTCGGGCCTCTGGCGTGCCGCGATCCTAAAGCGACGCGCGCTGGTCTTCGGGCACGCCGTATTTTTCTTCGAGCTTCATGATTTCAGGCAGGCCCGCGATTTCGGTGAATTCCTTGAACGTCGCAGCCTTGTCGCGCATATCCGAAATGCCGCCGCCTTTTTTCAGATGGCGCAGCATCGCCTGCATCGCGGGAATCGCCGCGAGGATGATGCAGTTCGGATAGATCGCGAGCTTGAAACCGAGCTCGCCCAGCTCCGCGCTGGGCAGATCGGGCGTCTTGCCGCTGGCGGCCATGTTGTAGAGCAGCGGCACGCCTTTGAAATGCTTCGAGACGCGCTGCACGGCTTCCTTGCCGACCGGCGCTTCGATGAACAGCATGTCGGCACCCGCTTCGCGATAACGCTCCCCGCGCTCGAGTGCCGCATCCAGTCCTTCCATCGCGATCGCGTCGCAACGCGCAATGATCACGAAATCACTGTCGGTACGCACGTCGCACGCCGCCTTGATTTTCGCCACCATCTCCGCAGTCGGAATGACGCGCTTGCCTGCGAGATGCCCACAGCGCTTGGGCCACGTCTGGTCTTCGATGTGCACCCCGGCAACGCCGGCTTTCTCGTAATCGCGAATGGTGCGGCGCATGTTGATGGGGTTGCCGTAACCCGTGTCGGCGTCGGCGACAACCGGAAGGCCTGACGAATCGGCGATGCGGCCTGCGTTGTCGACCATCTCGGTCGCGGTGAGCAGACCGACATCGGGCTGGCCGAGGCGCGTGAGGCTGGTGCCGAAGCCGGTCATATAGACGGCTTCGAAGCCTTCGAGCGCGACGAGTCTCGCGGCGAGCGCGTCTGCGACGCCGGGTGCGACGATGCAGCCGGGTTTCGAAAGGAGTTGGCGTAAGCGGGTCGTGGGTCGGGTGGCCATGCGGGTTCTCCGGTGACGTGTGCCGCAGGGCGCGGCGCACGATTTGGTGCGGCTGAACGCCTGATTATAACGGCCGGGTTTGTGCCGGTCCGTCGAGCGCCTCGACGCACCAGGCGCCGTTCGTGGAAGGCACGAAACGAAGCGGCAATGCATTGGTGACAGGGCCTTCGGTTTCTTCGATGGCAAGCGTGCGGCAAAGCACGCGATAAACACCCGAATGGGCGACGATCAGCGGAACCTCGGCTTGGATGCACGCAAAGCCGCGAAGCACGCGCTGGACGAAGTCGCGACCCGCCTCGGCGCCGGCGGGCAGGGTGCCTCGAATGCGCGTGTCACGCGGCTTGCCTTCGAGCTCACCCCAGTTGCGCTCGGCGACGTCCGGAATGATCGTGAGCGCAAGCCCGAGCGCGCCCGCCACCGGCGCCGCCGTGTCACGCGCGCGGCGCAGCGGACTCGAGTAGATCGCGGTGATCGGTTCCCTCGCGAGGAGCAGTGCAGCCTTTTTCGCCTGGTCGCGCCCGAGCGGCGTCAGATCGACGTCGAGCGAGCCGGCGATCATGCGATTCGCGTTGGCCTCGGTCTCGCCGTGCCGCAGGTAGTAGAAAGGGCGGCTGAAAAGCCGAATCGGGTCGGTCATGGAAACACACGTCCTTGCAGGTGATCAGCGTTGATGCGACGGGCGCCCTGCGGCTTACTCCGTGGTGGCGCCCGAGGCTTTGATGACTTTCGCCCATTTCGCCACTTCGCTCCTGAGGTACGTACCGAATTCGAGCGGCGTGGAAGGCGCGGCCTCGATGCCTTGCGCCATGAACTGTTCTTTCACTGTGGATGACGCGAGCGTTTTCGCACTTTCCGCGTTCAGGCGTCCGATGATTGCCCGCGGCGTTCCCGCCGGCACGAGGAGCCCGTACCACGTGCTGAACTCGTAGCCTTTCACACCCGCTTCGCTCATCGTGGGCACGTCAGGAAAAAATGACGAGCGGTGCGCCGTCGTCGCCGCCAGCGGCCTCAATTTGCCCGACTTCAGATGCGGCAATGCCGAAGCCATCGTGGAAATGATCAGATCCACGCGCCCGCCCATGAGGTCGGTGAGTGCCGGCGCGAGACCTTTGTACGGCACGTGGGTGAGGTCGACCCCGGCCATGAGCTTCAACATTTCAGTCGAAAGATGCGACGCGGTGCCCACGCCGCCCGAGCCGTAATTCATCTGGCCCGGCTTCGCGCGCGCGGCGTCCAGCAGCTCGCGCAGAGACTTCGCAGGCAATGCGGGATGCACCACCAGGATGTTGGGTTGACGCCCGAGCAGGCCGACCGGGGCGAGATCTTTGAGTGTGTCGTAAGGCAGCTTTTTGAACAGGGTTTGATTCACCGCCAGGCTGATGTTGTTCACCAGCATCGTGTAGCCGTCGGGCGGCGCCTTGGCGGTGATGTCGGTGCCCAGCGTGCCGCCCGCGCCGCCGCGGTTGTCGATCACGACGGGCTGACCGAGCCCGACACCGAGGTTCAGCGCAACGATGCGCCCGACGATGTCGTTGCCGCCGCCGGGCGGAAACGGAACGATGAAGCGGATCGGCCGCGACGGGTAGGGTTGCGCAAAGGCAGGCACGGCGCCGAGGACTGAGATACCCAGTGACACGGCGAGGCCGAGCTTGACCACAATCATGTCGAATCTCCGTTGAGGGACACCGTCACGGCGCCGCCAGTTGTTTGCGTATCCGGTCGAGCGTCCCGAGATTCCGGATCGTCACCCGCTGCTTGAGCCGGGAGACGTGCAGGACCAGTGCATTGCAGATCGTCATCGGCACGGTGAGGGAGCGCGGCGCGTTTTCAGCGCCGCGCGTCGCCGCGAGGACGACGTCGGGCCGGGGCGCAAGCGCGAGCCCGGGCAGATCGCTGATCACTACGATTTTCGCGCGTACCCCGCGAGCGTGCTCGATGATTCGGGCTACCAGGGGATGGACGTCGTTCAGCGCAAACAGGATGAAGCTGTCGCCTGCGCCGGCCTGGAGCAAATCGACTGCCATGTCGCGCGCCACCGGATTGAGTGCGACGGTCCGGTGCCCCAGCCGGCCCAGCCGTGCTTCGAGCAAATGAGACAGCGAGACGGCATGCCCGACCGCAAAGACAAAGGTCTGCTGCGCATCGGCGACCGCTCGCGCCGCGACGAGGATGTCCGCATCGGCGACCTGTTCGGTCAGCCGTCGGAGCAACCCCACTTCGGTTTCGACAAGGGTCTTCAGCACCGAACCTTCGCCGAGACGCTCGATGCGCCTGCGCATGCGCTCAGCCGCCTCAGAGGCCCCGAACACCTCCATCTGCAGTTGCGCCCGCAGCGGTGGGTAGCCCTCGAACCCGAGCTTGCGGGCGAATCGCACCGCGGAAGCGGGATGCACGCGCGCGCGTTTCGCAAGCTCGTTGGTGGAGAGGAACGCGCTTTCCCGCGGGCGGGCGAACAGGGTCTCGATCAACCGGCGGTCGGTATCGGTCCAGTTTCCTTCCAGTTCTTCGACACGCTCTTGGAGTGACATGCGGGGCCTTTCGCCAGTGTGATTACAGCACGTCGATGCATGGTCTTGCAATAACCGTTGCAAACCGTCGGGCGTTGTTGCAATAATCGTTGCGAAGCGGTTACCGAGGCCCCGAAAAGTGTTCCTGACAAGCACCAACGATCTGGTGGAGATATTCGTTCGCCTGGCGGCGGCGCTCGTCGTCGGCGGAATCATCGGCCTGGAGAGAAGCTATCACGGGCGTCCAGCGGGATTCAGGACACACGTGCTGGTCAGCGTCGCCTCGGCCCTGCTCATGCTGGTGACGGTCTACCAGGCCCTGTGGTTCGTTCCACGCGACCTCTCCCGCGTCGTGATCGACCCCACGCGCATGGCGCAGGGCATCATGACCGGAATCGGTTTCCTGGGCGCCGGCGTGATCATGAAAGACGGCCTGTCGGTGCGCGGACTGACCACCGCGGCATCGATCTGGATCACGTCCGCAATCGGCATCGTCGTGGGGATCGGCTTTTACT
>JBKJKJ010000510.1:0-3704 GCA_046597455.1 Burkholderiales bacterium | reverse complement strand
CCTGCTGCGCTTCGCGGGCGGTTTCCTCACCTCGCTGCCGCCGGGCGTGCGGATGGAGGGGGAGCGCGTCTTCGTGGACGTGCGCGCCGCGCTCTCGCCGCACGGGCTGACGAGCGTGCTGACCCATATCAAGGATCTGCGCGTGACGACCGAGGAGGGGCGGCTGATTGTCACGTTCGCGGTTGGCGCGGTTGGCTGAGCGGGGGAGGTCTCGAGTCTCCGCTGCCTAGCGGCCGGCCGTCTTCTGTTCCGCTTCCGCCACCCAGCCGGGCTCGAGTTCGCCGCCCCGCCAGAAGCCGAGGAACCGTTGGTAGTTGGCGCGGGCGCGCGCGCTGTCGCCGCGCCGGTCGTAAATCTGGGCGAGCAGGAAAAAGCTGCGCACGTACGAGTCGATGCGTAAGATTCGCTCCTGACCGGACTGGAGCCGCTCGAGAAGTAGCACCGCATCCCCATCTCGACCGGTCTTGATATTGGCGGTCGCGGCGGCGAGCAGGAGCTCGGAGTGTGAGGAGGGCGGGGGGAACGCCCCGCCGCGTGCCGGCAGAGACGCGACGGCCTTCCCGAGCTCCACCACGGCGGCCGCCGCATCGCCGCGGCGGAGCGCCATCTCGCCGCGTGCCCAATACACCCTGCGCATCTCCTTCTCGCTCGGCAGCATCCGGGCGCGCCCTTCGAGCTGCGCGACGGTGGCGGCGGCATCCGCGTCCCGGCCGAGTGCCGCCTGCGCGATCGCCAGCAGCTGCAGCGCTTCGAACTCCGAATCGCGATTGCGTCCGTCGGCGGCCGCCATCTCGGCCTGCGCGAGCGCCAGCGCCGGTTTGCCAAGGCTGAGCAGCAGCTGCGCCTGCCGGCTTCTGGCGAACGCCCGCTGCGTGGAAGGCAGGCCATCGACCCTGGCCGCACGTTCCAGGTAGTTCAGGGCCGCCGAACCCTGCCCGTGCACCAGTGAGAGTCGGGCGCTGAAGGTGAGCGATGAAAAACGACGGAAGGGTAGCGCGGACGTCGCGAGGGTCGCGTTGATCGTCTCGGCATCGGCCCAGCGTTCCTGCAACAGCGCGACGGACCGCCGGCCCGTGACGGCGCCGAAATTCGAGGGGTCGAGCGCTTCCGATCGCTCGAACGCCCGCCGCGATTCGTCGAGTTGCCCGTCCGCAGCCAGCGCGATGCCCAGGGCTTCGAGACCGATCCCGCTCTCCGGGTGCGTGCGCACGAAGTCTTCGGCGACGTGACGGGCCCGGGACAGGTTGCCGGTCAGGATCAACATCGCCGTCAGGCCCAGATGGGTTGTCGGGCTGGTGCTGCCCCGGCGCAGCAGTTCCTCGTACTGCTCGATCCCTTCACGGTAGCGCTCGAGGTCGAAGAATTGCGCGCCAAGGTTATGACGGGAGGCGTACTGCTCGGGATGCAGCCGCAGGCCCTGCTGATAGGCCTCGATGCTGCGCGCCGTCGTCTCCGGCCGCGTCCCGTAGTAATAGCCTTCGATGTAAAACCGCTCGCGCGTCGTGAGCCGAGTCGAGAGCGCCAGGGCGCGCTTCGCATTGGCGTCACGCTGGTCGAGCAGTTGGAGGTTGCCGGTCACCACCGCCAGCTTGGCGTAGGCCATGGCGAAGGTCGGATCGATCGCGATGGCTTGTTCGAGCAGAGGTACCGCCCGCTGCGACAGGCCGCGCTCGTGCAGGTTGAGCCCGTCCGCGTAAAGGCGATACGCCTCAACCGACGAGGTCGTGACTTCGGTCAGGCCGCGATCGAGTGTGTCGGCCTCGGGTGCGCCCGGGCGCCGGACGATCGGCGCCGGGCCGGTTGCGCTGAGTGCGCTGATGGTCGATTTGAAGCGGCGCGTCAGCTCATCGACCAGAGTGAACAGGCTCGACGCGCCGGCCCCCTCGACGCGCTCCGCGCTGACGATCCGTCCCGTCCGGGCGTCCTGCAGACGTGCGCTGATGCGCATCGTCGCACCGGCGCGCACGTAGCTGCCGACCACGACCTGGTCCACGCCGGCGCGCCGAGCGATTTCCTGGACGACCTCAGCCGAGATCACGCGGTCGTCGGCCCGCTTCAACTGCTGCAGGATCTGGACGAGCCGGTCGGTGCCGAGCACTTCGATGTTCACCGACTGCGACAGGTCGGTCACCATCATGTCGGTGAGGCCCACCCGCATCCAGTCGAGCGACGCATCGCCGGTGTTGTTGTCGAAGTAGAGCACCGCGACGGCCGGCTTGCCCGAGGGGTGGGCCTGGGGCGGCGTCGCGCGTTGCGCCCACCACCACGCGGCGCCGGCGGCGAGCGCGGCGAGCACCAGCGCAGTCATCAGGCCGGATCGCAGCCACGGCCGGACGCTGGTCGGCCCCGGCGCGTCGATCGGCGCGCCGACCAGGGTGGCTGCGGACCCCGGCGACGACTCGAGCCGCCGCCGCGCCGCGCGCAGATCGATGACGAGGTCTTTCAGGCTCTGGAAGCGATCCTCGGCGTCTTTGGCGGTGCACTTGGCGATGATCCGCTGCAGGTCGGCGGTCGCCTCGGCGGAGGAGCCGCCGAGCGCCGGGAGCGTCGGCACCGGCTGGGTCAGAATCGCCTGCATGGTGTCCAGCGTCGACTGCCCCTGGAACGCCGGGCGGCCGGTCACCATTTCATAGAGCGTCACGCCGAGCGCGAAGATGTCGCTGCGCCGATCCACCAGCGCGCCGCGCGCCTGCTCGGGCGACATGTAGGCCGCCGTGCCGAGGACCACTCCCTGCTCGGTCCTCGGCCCGTGAATGCTGGCGGTGGCGGCATCGTGACCGACCGACTCGACCAGCTTGGCCAGGCCAAAGTCGATCACCTTCGCATGCCCATCGTCCGTGATCATGACGTTCGAGGGTTTGAGGTCGCGGTGGATGATGCCCTTATCGTGCGCGCGCGCGAGGCCTTCGGCGATCTCGGTTGCGAGCGTCATCGCCCGCAGCGGCGGGAGCGGGGCGCGGCGCAGCGTATCGCTGAGCTTCTCGCCGCGGATCAGCTCCATCGCGATGAAGGTGATGCCCCCGTCGGCCTCGCCAACCTCGTGAATTACCGCGATGTTGGGATGTTCCAGTGCGGAGGCGGCGCGGGCTTCCTGAAGCAGCCGCTCACGGCGGCCGGGGTCGTGCAGCAGATCTTCGGGCAAGACCTTGAGCGCGACTTCACGCGAGAGATTGACGTCGAGCGCCCGGTAGACGACGCCCATGCCGCCGCGGCTGATCTCGTCGATGATGTCGTAGTGCGAGAGCCGGCGGCCGATCATTCCCACGAGTGTGTTCGGCAGTATATGCCCGCCGCGGTGGTGGCCACGAGGCGTTTCGAGAAGCCGCAGAGTCCAGGCTCGTGGTAGTATTGCGACTTCCCTGCGCGCTGTTCCTGCGCCGTGTGGGCCGCTAGCTCAATTGGTAGAGCAGCAGACTCTTAATCTGCGGGTTGATGGTTCGATTCCATCGCGGCTCACTTCTTTCTTCAGCAAATCCGCAAATCACATTCACGCTGGCGTCGTGTGAGGCCCTATCCGAGGCCCTGACGCGACTGCTGAACGGCCGAGCAAACAGTGGCGTACTCCGCGCGGTAAACCGTGTCTTCGCTCACAAGGCTCCGATCAGCCTGAGCGCCGCGAGCACGGCAAACGCGAGCAGCATCTGCTCGAAGAGCCGTTGCGGGATCCGCTCCAACAGCCAGCGCCCGGCGAGGACGCCTACCAG
>JBKJKJ010000445.1:0-9352 GCA_046597455.1 Burkholderiales bacterium | reverse complement strand
TTCATGAAAATGCCGGTCGAGCGGATTTTCATCTCCGAAGCCGGCCGCATGGGCATCGGCACGTACGCGCCGCACGATCCCACCACGGCCGACATCGCAGACCTCGTCGGCTCTGTGGATTTGTCCAAAGTCGCGGAATTCGGCGATGAGGGCGACCCGCGCGCGTGGTCGTGGTCCGGCGCGGTGTACGCCGCGAGCCGCGGCATGCTCGAAATGATCGAGATCCTGAAGGTCAAGCGTGAGTTCCTGTACCTCCTGCTCACGCTGACGCAGGAAAAAAACGTCAAGGTGTCGCGTTTCCCGCTGATACATCTCGATGAGACGATCCTCGCTCACACCAATCTCGCCGAATTTCGCAAGTTCCTCCAGGAGAGCGAAAACGAGGCGCTGCTCGACCGGATGGTCATCATCCAGGTTCCGTATACCCTGAACTTCAGGGACGAAGCACGCATCTACCAGAAGCTCATTTCGAACGCGCCCGCGTTCAGCGAAACCCACCTCGACCCTCACGTTTTGCACACGGCCGCAGTTTTCGCGATCCTGACGCGTCTGCACGAAGGCGAGAACGAGTCCGACTCGTCCAAAAAAATACGCGTACACGCGGGCGAAGAGGCCGAAGGCATCAGCCGCGCCGAAGCCGAGCGCATCCGCGCAAGACTGCCGGACGAAGCGCTCACCGGGATCAGCCCGCGCTTCGTGATCAACTCGCTTTCCAACGCCATCGTGCAAAGCTCGGCGAAAAGTCTCACGACCATGGATGTGTTGCTCGGGCTGAAGGATGCCATCGAATCCGATGCGCGCATCGACCCCAAGAAGAAGCGCAAGTGGGTCGATTTCCTGGTGATCGCGCGGAAAGACTTCTATAACAAGTGGGTGAAGGAAGACGTCCACAAAGCGCTTTTCGTCTCGTTCGAGCAGGAAGCGCAGGATCTGCTCGACAAATACCTCGACGAGGTGGAAGCCACGCTCGACAACCGTCTCATCAAGGATCCGATGACCGGCGAGGAGCGCAAGCCCGACGAGCGTTTCCTGAGATCGGTTGAAGAGAAAATAGACGTTTCCGACTCCGGCAAACAGTCGTTCCGTCAGGAAATCGTGAGGAAGGCGATGGGCGCGTTCAAGCGCGGAGATAAATTCACGCTCAACAGCCACGCACTGCTGCACGATGCCGTCGGTCAGTATCTCTTCGAGCAGCGTCGCGATGTCCTGCGGCTGGTGAGCTCTGCGGCCCGTCCGGACGAGGAAGCCAAACAGAAAATATCGGTGGTCGAAAAACGTTTAGTGGAGGAATACGGTTACGACGCACACAGCGCCAGGGAAGCGCTGAACTACGTCACCACCCTGCTCGCGCAGGAGTAGTGGACTAGGAGAGCATATGTCAGTCTCACTGAGCGGTCGGCGGCATTGCGAGGCGCCCCAATGAGCGTCCGTCGCGATCCGCTGCCCTCGCGCTGGCAACCGTCGATGCGCATCTCGACGGAAGTCGGCTGGTACGATCTGTTCTCCCGCGGCGCACGAGACTGGCTGCGGCACAACGAGAAAGTCCGCGAGTCGGTCGAGAAGAGTCTTCCCAATCTGGTTGCCGGCCCCGATGTGATGAGTGGGCCGGGCGGGGGCACGGTGCTCGTGCCGGTTCGCCTCGCCGAGCATGCACGCTTTCGCCTGCGCGACCCCGAAAGCGAAACCGGCGCCGGCCAGGGCGCGGGCGAGCCCGGCCAGGTGCTCAAGCCCGGACAGCCCCCGCAGGGTGATCAGGCGAGCGGCAGTGAAGCGGGCAGCGGCCAGGGCGATCTGCAGTTCGTTCTGGAGCTTAAAGTCGAAGACGTGCTCGACTGGCTGTGGGAAGAGCTCAAGCTTCCCGATCTCAAACCGAAACAGTCCGCGCGCCAGGAAGACGCGGACTACGTGCGCGAAGGCTGGGACAAACGCGGGGCGCGCTCGCGCCTCGATCGCCGGCGCACCGTGAAGCAGGCGATCAGGCGCCGTGCGATTCAAGTCAACCCGACGCCGTTTACGGACGACGATTTACGCTTCCGCCAGCTCGTGAAACGGGAGCGGCCGGCCACCAACGCGGCGGTCATATTCGCGCTCGACGTGTCGGGCAGCATGGGCGAAACCGAACGCCAGCTCGCGAAAACGTTTTTCTTCTTCGCGCTGCAAGGCATTCGGCGACAGTACGCGAAAGTGGAGGTCGCGTTCGTCGCGCATTCAGCCGAAGCGTGGGAGTTCAACGAACAACAGTTCTTCCAGACCAGCGGCACGGGCGGGACCGTCTCGTCGACCGCGTTCAAGCTTTCGCGGGAGATCATCCAGGCGCGTTACGACCCCTCGCAGTACAACGTGTACCTGTTCTACGCCTCCGACGGAGAAAATCTGGTGGACGACCGCGAGCCTTCGACGGAGGCTTTGCGTGAAGTCTGCCAGGGGCTGAACTACGGCGGCTTTATCGAGATCCGGCCGGCCTACGGCATTTCCCCCGAAACCGAGCTGGCGGGCATTTTCGCCCGCGTGCAGCGCGAAGGTCTGCCGCTCGGCATGGCGCGGGTGACGGGCCGCGAAGACGTCTGGAATGCCTTGCGGCAGTTCTTCCGGGAGCAGCAGGCGCGCGCGGAGGCGGCATGAGCCTCACGCAAGCCGACATGAACGAAAGGCTGCAGGACTACGGCGAGCGCATCGAATCGCTCGCGAAGTCCGTCGGGCTGGATTACCACCCGGTCGATTTCGAGCTCGTGCCCAACAACTTCATGAACGAAGTGGCGATCTACGGCCTGCCCATCCGCATGCCGCACTGGTCGTTCGGCGTGCGCTACATCCACCAGCTCATCCGCCAGTCGATGGGCCACTCGCGCATCTTCGAAGTGATGTTCCCCGGTAACCCCTGTCACGGCTACCTGGTCAATTCGAACACGCTCGCCGAAAACACACTGGTCACGGCGCACGTGCTCGGTCACGCGGACTTTGCGAAGAACAATCACCTCTTCGCGCGGTTCGCGGAAATGTCGGGCACAAACATCGTCGAGCACGCCGCTGCGCAGGCGCACCGCATCGAGCAGGCCGTGCGCGACCACGGGCAGGGGCGCGTCGAAGCCCTGCTCGACGCCGCACTCGCTCTCGAGCCGCATGTCGACCTGGACCAGGAGCTGCACCGTCCGATGTATCCGACGCACAACAAGCGTTCGGCGCAGGCGCACGTTCCGGACGATTCGTTCAGGGGCCGTTTCCTGCATCTTCCGGGCGAAGCCGGGCCCACTGAAGCGCCGCGCGATCGTAAACCGGCGGCGATACCGCCGCATCCGGAATCCGATCTCCTGTGGTTCATCGCGCACTACGGTCCGGAGCTCGAGGACTGGGAGCGCGACGTCTTCCTCGCCGTGCGCTACGAGTCGTTTTATTTCTATCCGGTCTTCGCGTGCAACATCATGAACGAAGGCTGGGCCACCTACTGGCACGCGCGGCTCCTGCGGGAAGCCGATTTCCTGCCGAGCGAGCTCTACCTCGACGCTGTGACCTGCCACTCGAACGTGGTGCGACCCTTTGCCGGAGAGCAGCAGGCCGCGCTCGCCATCAATCCGTATCACGTGGGTTTTTCGATGTGGGAACGCATCGTCGAGCAACACGGGATGGAGCGCGCGCGAGAAATCCGCCGCGACGAGGACGATTTCGGCTTCGTGCGCAACTTCCTCGATGCCGACCTCGCCGACAAGCTCAGCCTCTTCGTCTACGAATCGAAATCGGACGACGGCATAAAAGTCGTCGCGCGCGACGTGAACAAGGTGCGCGAAGCAATACTGGCTCCGAAGTTCAACTATGGAGCGCCGCGCATACACGTCGGTGAAATGCGCCACGACGGCACGCTGGTGCTGGTTCACGATCACGCCGCCGACGGGCGCGGCCTCGACCTCGAGCGTGCCGCGAAAGTCGTTCAATATGTCCACCGCGCGTGGCGCCGGCCGGTGCTGCTGCAGACCGTCGACAGCCGCGGAGCCGCGCACGAGCTGCGCTCGGGGACGGCGTAGCGCCTTACAGGCGCGCGGCGCGGCCGCCGGAGCCACGAGCGATCACGCCTTCCACTCGCGTCCCGGTGGCCACATCCGGGGATGCGCGCGCTCGTATTGCACCGGATATCTGACGTCGGCGCCAAGGGCAACTGCGGCGTGCCACGGCCAGCGCGGATCGAACAGCATCCCGCGCGCCAGGGCGACGAAATCCGCCTTGCCGCTCGCGACAATCTCTTCAGCCTGGTGCGGATCGCTGATGAGTCCCACCGCGCCCGTCGTGATGCCCGTCTCGCGTTTCACGCGCTGCGCATACGGCACCTGATAGCCGGGCCCCGCGGGCACCTTGGCGTCGAGCACGACACCGCCTCCTGATACGGTCACGTAATCGCAGCCGGCCGCTTTGAGCTCGCGCACGTAAGCGACCGCTTCATCCGGCGTCCAGCCCCCTTCCGCGAAATCGGTGCCTGAAATCTTCGCGCCGAACATGCGGTCGTGCGGCCACGCCTCTCGCAGCGCGCGGAATACTTCGAGCGGGAAACGCATCCTGTTCTCGAGGCTTCCGCCGTACTCGTCCTGCCGCTTGTTCGACAGCGGCGACAGAAATTCGGAGAGCAGATAGCCGTGCGTCGAATGCAGCTCGATGAAATCCAGACCGATGCGTGCTGCCCGCTTCGCCGATTCAACGAAGGCCTCGCGCACCGCTTTCATTCCGGCGGAATCGAGCGCGGCCGGCGTGTGCCAGCCCGGCGCGAGCGCGACGGCCGACGGTGCTACGGTTTCCCAGGCGCCTTCTTCCGCTGCGAGCGGCCCTCTTCCTTCCCACGGACGCTGCGCGGAGGCTTTGCGTCCTGCGTGCGCGAGCTGCACCCCGATGCTTATCGGCGAGATCGTGCGCAGGAAATCGACTACACGCTTCATTGCGGCTTCGTTGTCCGCCGAATAAAGGCCGGTGTCGCCCGGGCTGATCCGGCCCTGGGCCGTGACGCCGGTCGCCTCGATCGCCAGCATGGCCGCGCCGGAGAGGGACAGATTCGCCAGATGCTGCAGGTGCCAGTCCGTCATCGAGCCATCCACTGCGCTGTACTGGCACATCGCAGCCACAGCGATCCGGTTGGTGCACTGTAGCGGACCGATCGATATCGGTTCAAAAAGCTTGCTGCTCATCTGATCTCCTGAAACGTGAATCGGGGACACAGCACATTAGCAGCGTGTCGGAGTGATCTCATGAAGAAGTCGCGTAGGGTTTCGACTCGCTGGGATCAAGGCCGGGGGACACGCTGCTTATAAGAAACCACCACTTGACCTCATTCGGGTCTCGAGAGCGTCCTTTTCCGCGGGAAAGGCCGCTTACACGGCTGCTTTTTGCGGGTTTCGTTCGTCATGTTTTCCCAGTTAAGGAGTCTGTCGCACAGAAGTGCGACAAACTCCTAGGGCCGACCGAAGTAACCGATCGCGCGCCACCAGAAATAATTGATCGGCAACAGGACCACGAGACTGACGAGCGCCAGCGGCACGGTTATTCGAAGCACGCGACGCAGCCTCAGCCCCGCGACCTGAATGCCGACGACCACGGGCGGCACCTGAAACGGAAAGATCGCAGTCGTAAATCCCAGCACGATCGTCATCAGCGCAGCTTTGAGCGGCCAGCCCGCGCTTTCGGCGAAGTGGCTCGCGAGCGGTGCCAGAAGCGCCGGCTGCGCGACGTTGGTGACGAGGGACCCCGTCACAGTCGAGAGCAGCGTGAGGATGGCGAAGTTCGTCGCGTCCTGCCCGCGCTCCAGCCGCAAACCCGACTGCAACGCTTCTCCGAGCGCGCGGCTCAGCCCGGTGTCCACCATCAGCGCGCCGAGCCCGAGTATCGATGCGATGTAGAAGAACGGACTCAACTTGACCCGCTCAGTGAAACTCGACACCGGCATCACGCCGATTCCCGGCATGAGGGTCGCCAGGCCCGCGCCGAGCCCGACCCATCCGGGATGCACGCCATGCGCGAAATCGGTCGCCCACAGCACCACCGCGACGAGGAGTATCACAGTCAGGCGCTTTTCATCTCCGCTCATCGGCCCCGCCGCCTCCTGCATGGGTGCGGCGCGCGTCTCATCGGGAAAAAGGCGCCAGATGAGCCCGATGATCACCAGCGCCTTGAGTATGCCCATCACGGGTAGCTGAACGAGCAGCCACTCGCCGTAAATGAAGGTGGTTTTGTATAGGGTCTCGGCCGCACCCGCGAGCACGAGATTCGGCGCGTTGGCCGGCAGGAAAGCAGTCCCGACCTGATAGTTGGTCATGATCACGGCCAGCGCCACGCCTTCGTATCCGTTGCTGCCCGCCTGCAGCCCCAGGCGATGCGCGAGCGCCGCCATGATCGGCAGCAACAGCAATATCCGGCTCACCGTGGCCGGCATGACGATGCACATGAGCGAACAGACCAGAACGACCGCCGCGATGAGCGCACGATACGACAGGCTGTGGCGGCCGATGAGCAGCCGCGCGAAGCGAACGCCAAGACCCGTGCGGTTGACCGCTTCGGCGATGATGAGACCGCCGAGCACCAGCCACAGCGTGCCCGATGCGAAGCCGGAGAACACCACGTTCGGCGGCGCGATCGCGAAGGCCATCGCGAGAAGAAAGAACAGCAGTCCCACGATGTGCTCGGGCAGCGCGCCGAGCGCCCACAAGCCGATGACGAGCATACACAGCGCACCCGCATGCATCGTTTGCACGGAGTAGCCAGCGGGCGGCGGCAGGAAAAAAATGATTGCTGCGGCGGCAGCAACGGCAGCGGTGCCGGCAATCACTACAGGATTCTTCACACCCGCCGTCTCAGAAGTGAGTAGCCGCAGCCTGGAGGAACGACACACATGGCGGCGAGCGACATCGACCTTACAGCTCGCCGCTTAGCGCTGAGCGTTAACGAAACTTCGCCGCCAGCGCGTCGGCGCCACGCGCGAGCATGACCAGATCGCTCCCGACCGCGACGAACAGATATCCCATGTCGATGCAGCGCTGACCGTCGGCCTCGCCGACAAGTATCCCGGGCGCCTTGCCGGCTTTGCGAATGCGCTTGGCCGCATCTTCCATCACCTTCCAGACTTCGGGATGCTGCCAGTTGCCGAGGTGCCCCATGTCGGCGGCGAGATCGTTCGGGCCGATGAATATGCCGTCGACGCCGTCGATCTCCGCGATCGACTCGAGATGCGTCAGGGCGGTGCGCGTCTCCAGTTGCAGCAGCAGACAGACTTCGTCGTGCACGCGTTTGAAGTAATCCGGGGTCCGGCCGTAGCGGTTGGCGCGGGTGCAACCCGACACCCCCCGCATGCCCTGCGGCGGGTAGCGCAGGCCGGTTACGGCGCGCCGGGCTTCGTCCACGTTCTGCACATAAGGAATCAGCAGCGTGCGCGCGCCCACGTCGAGATAGCGCTTGATGAGCACGATGTCGTTCCACGCCGGGCGCACGATGCCTTCGGTGGTGCCGGCGCCGTACGCCAGACCATCGAGCTGGCTTTGCACCATGGGAAGCTCGTTGGGAGAATGCTCGGTGTCGAGCAGCACCCAGTCGAATCCCGCGTCGGCGAGCACTTCGGCCGAGATGTTGCTGCACAGGCTAGACCAGATGCCGATCTGCGGTTTACCGGCCCTGATGTTGGCTTTGAACGGGTTTGTTGCGAGTTCCATGGCGGGTCCTTTTCTAGTGACGGGGGGATTCGGTGACGAAGTGTTGCGGTGACGTAGTGACGTAGTGATGTAGTGATGTAGTGATGTGAGTGCACGAAGACATCGGCCAACGCCCCATCACGTCGTCACCCCATCACGTCATCACCACATCATCACCCCATCACCGTGTCTCAATGAATCTCCGGATCCGGCGTCGGCGCGCCCGCGTGCAGGAAGTCGAAGTCGCAGCCTTTGTTCGCCTGCGTGACATGCCCGGCGAACAGCGCGCCGTAACCTCGCGTGAATCGCGGCGCGGGCTTTTTCCACGCCGAGCGCCGCTTCGCGAGCTCTGCGTCGCTTACCTTGAGCTCGAGCTTGCGCTGCGCGACATCGAGCTCGATCAAATCCCCGTCCCGCACGAAGGCGAGCGGTCCGCCGACGTAGGACTCGGGCGCGACGTGCAGGACGCAGGTACCGTACGAGGTGCCGCTCATTCGCGCGTCCGAAATGCGCACCATGTCGCGCACGCCTTTCTTCAGGAGCTTTTTCGGAATCGGAAGCTGCCCCCACTCCGGCATCCCGGGTCCGCCGAGCGGGCCACCGTTTTTCAGCACGAGCACCGAGTTCTCATCGACGTCGAGCGACTCCTCGTCGATACGCGCATTCATGTCGTTGTAGTCCTCGAACACGACGGCGCGGCCGGTGTGCTTGAGCAGGTGCGGCTCGGCGGCAGTGGGTTTGATGATCGCACCGTCGGGCGCAAGGTTGCCTCGCAGCACAGCCAGCCCGCCGGTTTCGGAGAGCGGCTTGTCGCGAGTGCGAATCACGTCGTCGTTATAGATTTTGGCGTCCGCGATGTTCTCGCCGAGCGTCTTCCCGTTGACGGTCAGACAGTCGCGCTTGAGCTTGTCACCCAGCTCGCGCAGCAGCGCGCGCAAACCCCCGGCATAATAAAAATCCTCCATGAGGTACTTCGTCCCCGCGGGCCTCACGTTCGCCAGGACGGGTGTGGTCAGCGCGATTTCGTCGAAGCGCTCGGCGGTGAGCTCGATGCCGGCGCGCCCCGCGATCGCCGTCAGGTGGATGATCGCGTTGGTCGAGCCCGACAGTGCGTGGATGGCGGTGATCGCGTTGTCGATCGAGTCTCGGGTGATGATGTCGGAAGGCTTCAGGTCCTCCCATATCATTTCCACGATGCGCCGGCCGCTGTTCTCCGCCATGCGCGGGTGATTCGCATCGACGGCCGGAATCGAGGCCGCGCCCGGCAGCGTGAGGCCGAGCGTCTCCGCGACCGAGGTCATCGTCGAGGCCGTGCCCATCGTCATGCAATGCCCGAACGAGCGTGCGATGCCTTCCTCGACCTCCTCCCAGTCGCGATCGGTGATCGTTCCGGCGCGCAGCTCCGCCCAGTATTTCCAGGTGTCGCTGCCCGAGCCCAGGGGCTTACCTTGCCAGTTCCCGCGCAGCATCGGCCCGGCGGGCATGTAAATCATCGGCAGGTTCATGCTGAGCGCGCCCATGAGCAGGCCCGGCGTCGTCTTGTCGCAGCCGCCCATCAATACCGCCCCATCCACGGGATGCGCGCGCAGAAACTCCTCGGTCTCCATCGCCAGAAAATTGCGGTACATCATTGAAGAGGGCTTCAGATAGGTTTCGGAAACCGAGTGCGCCGGAAGCTCCACCGGGAATCCGCCCGCCTG
>JBKJKJ010000413.1:0-9554 GCA_046597455.1 Burkholderiales bacterium | reverse complement strand
CGCGACGACCCTGGTGTGCACGGTCGTCATCTGCGGTGCGGCGCCGCTCGGGCTGTGCGCACAGGCCGCGCCAGCGCCCAGCGCGACGACTTTTCCGGACAAGCCGGTGCGCATGGTCATCGCTTCAGCCCCTGGCGGCGGCACCGACATCGTCGCGCGCCTGCTCGCGCACAAGCTGACCGAAACGTGGCGCCAGCAGGTCGTTCCCGACAACCGGCCCGGAGGCGGCGGCGTCATTGCGACTGACATCGTCGCGAAAGCCGCAGGCGATGGGCATACCCTGCTCGTGCAAAGTTCCGGAATCACGTACGGAGGCGCGCTTTACAGCAAGCTTCCATATGACGTGAAGCGCGACATCGCGCCGGTCGCGCTGGTGGCGAGCCAGCCTTTCGTGCTCACGGTGCATCCGTCCGTTCCCGCCACTACGGTCGCCGAGCTCGTGAAGTTCGCGAAGAGCAAACCGGGTCAGGTGCGGTTTGCATCCGGGGGCGTCAGCGGGGCCTCGCATCTCGGCGGTGAATTGTTTCGCACCACCGCCGGTGTCGATATCGTGCACGTGCCGTACAAAGGCACCGGGCCCGGCATGACCGCATTGCTCGGCGCAGAAGTCCACATGCTCATCGTCGGCGTGGCAACGGTTTTGCCGCACGCCAAGGCGGGCAAGGTGAGGGCGCTGGGAGTGACCGGCGCGAAGCGCATCGCGGCGCTGCCCGACGTGCCGACCGTCGCCGAAGGCGGTCTGCCGGGCTATCAGTTCGACGTGTGGTACGGGCTGTTCGCGCCCTCGAAAACGCCCGCCCTTATCATCGCAAAAATAAACGCGGACACGCTCAGGAGCCTGAAGGAGCCGGATATCCAGCAGCAGTATGCGGTGGCCGGACTCGACGCGCCGGGAGGAAGCGTCGAGGAATTCGCCCGCTATGTTGACGCCGAAACGACGAAATGGAGCAAGGTGATCCGCGAAGCGGGTATCCGCGCGGAGTGAAACAGGCTCATTGCGACAGCTTGATGTTTGCAGCCTTCACGACTTTCGACCACTTGTCGATGTCGCGCCTGAGCACTTTGCCGAAGTAGTCGGGGCCGAGCTTGGGATAGTCGAGCCCATCGAGGTCGAAGCGCTCTTTCAGCTCACGCGACTGCATCGCGTCCGACATGATCGTCTGCCAGCGTGTGACGATGGGTTTGGGCAGGCCTTTGGGCCCCATCACGCCGTACCAGGTCAGCGCGTCGTAACCCGGCACCCCGGACTCGGCGACCGTCGGCACGTTCGGTAACGCGCGGCTGCGTTTGGCGGTGGTAATCGAGACCACCCGCAACCGGCCGCTGCTCATGTGCGGCATGACCACCGGCAGGCTGCCGTAAATCATCTGGATCTGTCCGGCGATGAGGTCGGTCAAAGCGGGGCCCGAGCTTTTGTACGGGACGTGCAATGTCTTCGTGCCCGCGAGCAGATCGAAGAGCTCGCCCGAGAGATGCGCCGTGCCGCCGGTCCCCGAAGACCCGTAGGTCACTTTTCCCGGATTCGCTTTGGCATAGGCGATCAGTTCCTTCGTCGTCTTCACCGGCATCGTGGGATGCACGGTGATGAGATAGCCGGTCTCGCCGATCATGCTGATGAGAGTCAGGTCGTTGATCGGGTCGAAGGCGAGTCTGGCGACCGATGCGCTGATCGGCAGGCTCGCGGTCACCACGCCGAAGGTGTAGCCGTCAGGTGCTGCGCGCACCGCCAGCTCGGTGCCGATCAGTCCGCCCGCGCCACCGCGATTGTCGACGACGACCGACTGCCTCAGAAGCTCGCCGGCTTTCTGCGCGACGATGCGGGCCACGATGTCGGTCCCGCCACCGGGGGCAAAAGGCACGATCAGGCGTACGGGGCGTGCGGGATAAGGTGTTTGCGGCTGCGCAACCGCCACTGTGGAAAGCGCCGCGAGCGCAACACAACACAGTGAGCCGAACAGATGTTTCAACATCGCTTCCTCGTCAGATGTTTTTGAATTCGTGGAGCGGATACTACAAGCGTTGATCGCCCTCTGCCAGATCACTGACAGTCGCGCACAGCACGATTTCTCTCCATCGGTCTGACGTTGCAAAAAGCAATAGGGCGTGGGTCCCCGATGCGGCGCTTGTTGCTATCATTCGGGACGCCCGAAAAACCGGAGGAACGCATGCTGATCGCAGATTCTCAAGTCCATATCTGGGGTGCGGACACACCGCAGCGCCCCTGGCCCAAGCGCGCGGAGGCGCAAAGACCCATACCGCTGGGCAAGGACGATTTGCTGCGGGAAATGAACGAAGCGGGCGTAGATCGCGTGATCATCGTTCCGCCTTCGTGGGAAGGCGACCGCAACGACCTGGCCATCGAGGCCGCTCTGGCGCATCCCGATCGGTTCGCGACGATGGGCCGTCTCGATCCCCAGGATCCGAAGTCGCGGGGGCTGATTGCGAAATGGCGTGAGCAGCCGGGCATGCTGGGGCTGCGCTTTACATTTCACATCCCGCAGCTCGTCTCACTCATCACCGAGGGACACATGGATTGGGTGTGGGGTGAAGCGGAGGCCGCCGGCGTCCCGGTCTACGTGCTGGTGCCGCATCCGCTGGTTCATCTGATCGACGCGGTCGCGCAGCGTCATCCCCGCCTGAAGATCGTGATGGATCACCTGGCGCTCAACAGCAAGCAGAAGGATGCTGCAGCGTTCGGGGAGTTCGACAAGCTGCTGGCGATCGCCAAAAGGCCGAACGTCGCGGCCAAAGTGAGCGCGCTGCCGTGCTACACAACCGACCGCTACCCGTATCGCTCGCTGCATCCCTACATACGGCAGGCGTATGATGCTTTCGGGCCGCAGCGCCTCTTCTGGGGGACGGATCTTTCGCGCTCACCGATTCCGTATCGCCAGCACGTGACGCTGTTCACCGAGGAGATACCCTGGCTCACCGACGAAGACAAGGCGTGGATCATGGGGCGTGGCGTATGCGAGTGGCTGGGATGGAAAACCCCGCAGCCGTAGCCGGTAGGGCGAGCGAAGGCCGCAGAACCTGTGCAGCGGTTCGCGGTCGAAATGATCATCATGGATGACAGGTTCGAATGAACGTTTCGAAAGCGACGCTGATGCTGATGCTGATCGCTGTCGTGGCGAGCGGCCTCGTCATGGATGACGTGATGGCGCGTGGCAAAGCACGATCGGGCGCTGCCCGTGCCGCCCATCATTCGGGCGCTCATCATTCCGGCACCCCGCATCGTCATCACGTGCGTGTGCCGGTTTTCGTGGGCGCCGTCGCCGCAGTGCCCGCGGCGTGGCCCGCCCGCGGCTACGCACCCGGTTTGCAACCTGCAGCACCGGTGTATTACATCGAACAAACCGACCAGGCCGAAGGCGAGTGGCTTTATTGCAGCGGCGCGAACGCCTACTTCCCGTATGTTGCGCAGTGCGTTGGCGGATGGCAGCGCGTGACGGCGCAACCGATTTTTCCACCGCCATGAATCTCGCACGGTTATTCGTGAAGGTGGTGGGCGTTCTAACGCTGGGAGCGTGCGCCACGGCCCCTAACGAGCCTGCCGTCGTCGTTTTGCCGGGCACGGGCAGGACTCTTGAGCAGTTCCAGAACGACGACGTGGGGTGTCGCGAGTATGCCGGCCGACGGCTCGGCGGCGCGGATGCGTACGGTGCGGACGGGTACGGCACGCAGCGACGTTACGACACAGCCTACATTCAGTGCATGTACTCGAAGGGACACAAGGTTCCGGTCTCTGGCGGTTACACCGGCGCACCGGCAGGACTGATGCCGCCGCCGGGCGTGCAATCAGCGCCGCCTGCAGTGTTACCTGAGGCGCCGCCGGGCGCTGCCCCTGCACCGACACCCGGCGCGCCGGAACCGGCGAGTTCGCCGCCGCGGTGACGCACAGCGTTACTTCTTCTTCGCTTTCTTTGCCTTCTTTGCTTTCAGGCCTCGCCCGGCCGCTTTTCGGGTGGTTTTCTTTTTGACGGACTTACGCGTTGCCGACCTGCCGAAAGGCTTGCCGAAAGGCCTGCCTTGCGGATCGGGCCATTGCGCGGTCACGGAGTGCGCTCCTGCGGCTTGAGTGATGAAGCTGCGCCACTGCGCATCGAGCGCTTTGAGCTTCCCTCCAGCGGCGACGCGCTTTTTCGACGCGCCTCCGGCGCGAGGTTTCGTGCGTTTCTTTCGGGATGCGGCCATCGCGAGCGCTCCTCCCCAGTGAATACGGGCTGGCCCCCGTAATGAGGCGCCTGCCTTCGATTGGTCTAAAAGTCCCCCGGTGCAAGGCCGATGCCGGCCGCCGCGATTGATCTGCGTTTCGATTACTGCGGCGCAATGGCTGCCGCTTTGACGACTTTCGCCCATTTTGGAATTTCGGTCTTCAGATACACGCTGAATTCGTCGATGCCGCCAGTGGCAGGATCTATCCCCTGGCTCTGAAGACGCTCCCTGAGCTGTGGGTCGCTCAGGGCTTTCACGGATTGTTCGCCGAGTTTCGCTGCGATCGCTTGCGGGGTTGCGGCAGGTGCGAGCAAGCCGTACCAAGACGTGGCATCGTAGCCGCTGACACCGCCTTCGCTCACGGTCGGCACGTCGGGAAGTGCCGCATTGCGCTTCATCCCCGAAACGGCGATTGCGCGCAGCCTGCTTTGCTTCACCGCCGGAATCGACGCGCCCACCGAGCTGAACGCGAGCTGAGTCTCGCCCGTCATGGTGGCAACGGCCGCGGGGCTGCCGCCTTTATAGGGTATGTGCACGATGTTGGTCCCCGTCATACTGACGAACAACGCCATGGCCAGATGTGTGAAACTGCCGGACCCTGCCGATGCGTAATTGAGCTCGCCCGGTTTACGTTTCGCGAGCGCGACGAGCTCTTTCACGGTTTTCACCGGGAGCGACGGATGCGCTGTCAGTGCGAGCGGTCCGTAGCCGGCGAGCGTGATCGGGCGCAAATCTTTTTGTACGTCGAATGGCAGCTTGGCGAAAAGGGACGGCATCGCGATCGTGGCGTTGGCAAGCAGCAAGGTGTAACCATCCGGTGCGCTGCGCGCGACGATCTCACCTGCGACCATCGACGAGGCACCTGGACGGTTGTCGACCAGTACCGGCTGCCCGACGGTCTCGGACAGCTTCTGCGCCAGCGCACGGGCCGAGATGTCCGTCGCGCCGCCGGCTGCGAAGCCCACGACCATGCGAATCGGGCGGGTCGGATAGGGTTGGGCGCTTGCCGGGCAGATCGAAACCAGCAGCGCGCAAAGCGCAAGCCAGGCCCCGCCTCGTGAAAGGCATCGTTGCATGACGATGGAATCCTCCTGCCGTTCCCCGGCGTGATTGTTAACTGCGCTCTGGACGAAGCCACCGCCTGACTGTCACGGCGAGGGTGTCGTTGCTGCCCCGATGCAGCCGCGCGGTGAGTGCGGTCAGGACAACTCCGCGAGATCGGCTTCCAGGAGCCGGATCCCGGCCGCAGCCGCATTTTCCTTCACGTGCACGAGCGAACTCGTGCCGGGGATCGGCAGCATGACTGGTGAACGCGCAAGCAACCAGGCGAGCGCGATTTGCGCGGGCGTCGCGCCCAGGCGCGAAGCGATGCGCCTGACCTTCTCCGACTGGAGCGCCTTGCCGGCACCCAGCGGATACCAGGGAATGAATGCGATCCCCGCCTGCTCGCATGCCAGCAGCACCTCCTGATGGGCGCAGTCCTCGATGTTGTACTTGTTCTGCACCGATACGATTGAAGCGATGGTGCGCGCTTCGTTCAGCTGTTTGACGCTCACGTTCGATACGCCGAGGTGCCGAATCTTGCCCGCGCGCTGCAGTTCGGCAAGCGTGCTCATGGATTCCGCAAATGATACGTAGGGATCCGGTGCGTGAAACTGGTAGAGATCGATGCGATCGACTTTGAGCCTTCTGAGGCTGCCGTCGACGGCCTGCCGCAGGTGTTCGGGCAGGCCGCATTCATCCCAGCGCTTGGGATTGGGACGCACCAGACCGCCTTTAGTGGCAATGACGAGATCTTTGGGATACGGGTAGAGCGCCTCGGCGATCAGGGTCTCGGAAACGTACGGCCCATAGCTGTCGGCTGTGTCGAACAGCGTATGGCCGAGCTCGTAGGCCTGTTGCAAAACGCCGATCGCGCCTGCGCGATCCGCGGGTTCCCCCCAGATGTCGGGGCCGGTGACACGCATCGCTCCGAAGCCCAGGCGATTTACGGTGAGATCGCCGAGCTTGATCGGGCCTGCGGCCGCCGCGGCCTTCACTGCGGTTCGAGGCCTGCCGCTTTCGCGGCTTTACGATAACGCGCGATTTCGGTCGGCAGCAGATCCGCCAGTTGCGCCACCGACATCACCGATGCTTCGGCCCCTTCGCGATCGAGAAACTCCTTCATCTGGGGGCTCGTGAGCACCTTGTTCACGCCGGCGTTGATCTGGCTGACGATCGTGGCGGGCGTGCCGGCGGGTACGAATAGACCCCACCAGTTCTCGTAGGCGAATCCCGGAACCCCGGACTGGGCGATGGCGGGCAAGCCCGGCACCAGCGAGGTGGGTTTGAGGCTGCTGACGCCGAGTGCGCGTGCCTTGCCGGCTTTGACCTGCGTCATGACCGCGGGCGAGCTCGCGATAATGGCTTCGACTTCACCCGATACAAGCGCCACGACGCCGGGCGCGATGCCTTTGTAGGGAATATGCGTGAGCTTGATCCCGGCGGCCTGGGAGAGCAATTCCATCGCGATGTGATTGTTACCTCCGGTGCCCGACGACGAATAGTTCAGCGGGCGCTTCTTGGCGAGCGCGATGAACTCCTTCACGTTGCGTGCGGGCACCGACGGATGGACCGCGAGCACGATCGGCGCCCGCGCGATCATCGCGACGGGAATGAATGCGGCTGCAGGATCGAAAGGCAGCTTGGCACGCACCGCGACGGTTCCGGGGTAGGACGAGGTGGTGCTCAGCAGGGTATAGCCGTCGGGGGCGGCTTTGGCGACCATTTCCGCGCCGATCATGCCGCTTGCGCCGGGGCGATTGTCGACCACGATGTTACGGCCCCATGCGTCGGCCAGCAGCTTGGCCATGGCGCGAGTGAGCACGTCAGACGATCCGCCCGCGGTATACGGCATGATGATGGTGAGGTTTTTCGCAGGATAAGTCTGCGCCGTTGCAGGGGCGGCAGACACCGCACATAGCGCCGCAGTCAGGAGGGGAGCGGCACGGTTCAACAGGTATTTCAGTTTCATTCATTCCTCGTTTATTGGGTTGGCCGCCCACACGCGGCCCGTTCCCGCGGGCACCGCCGGCGAATTTGGCAGAGGGAACAGGGGAGAGGGCAGATGGCGACTCCCCTGGCCCCGGTGTTACGCCGACCGTATCCGGGAACATCGCTTTTACGATTTTGAAGCGTCGCCTGTCAACGGTGGCGTCGTGGTGTGGAAAAAGGGGCGTCACGCGGGCGCTTCCGGTCCCGGAGTCGAGCGTCACCGCGTTCGAGTCACGACGTGCTCACGCGCGACCGAAACCTGTCCTCGGGCATCTTTTTTGCGTCGGAATGTTCATGCCGCATTGCGCCGGTGCGCGCCCGTAGCCCGTGCGCGTCGACTCTGCCATCGGCGTCCTCGGCGTTGATCTGCGCTGATTTTTTAAGGCAACCTGCGATATGGCACTCGAGCTCTACAACAAGAAGCGCGACTTCGGCATCACCCCCGAGCCCAAAGGACGTGTGGTCACGCGCAAAGGCAAAGCGTTGGCTTACGTGGTTCAGAAACATCGTGCAAGCCACCTGCATTACGACTTCCGACTCGAGTTGAACGGTGTGCTTCTCAGTTGGGCCGTGCCCAAGGGCCCCAGCCTCGATCCGGCAGTGAAGCGCCTCGCGATGCATGTCGAGGACCACCCGATCGAGTACGGCGACTTTGAGGGTACGATCCCGCCCAAGCAGTACGGCGCCGGCACGGTACTACTGTGGGACCGCGGTGCGTGGATACCCAAAGGCGATCCGGTCGCGGACTACGAAAAAGGGCGTTTGAAATTCGACCTCGATGGCGAGAAGTTGCACGGCGGCTGGATCCTCGTTCGCAGCCACGGCGGCAAGTACGGCAAGGACAAAGCATGGTTTCTGATGAAGGAGCGCGACGAGTATGCAAAGCCTGAATCGGAAGGGGCCATTGTCGAGGATGCGCCTCGAAGTGTGGCGACCGGCCTTAGCCTGGAGGACATCGCGGCTGATCCGGATCGGGTGTGGCAGTCCAACAAATCTGTCGCGGAAAACGTCAAATCAGGCGCGGTGAGAAAGACGAAGCCCAAGCTCGATATCGCGGGCCTGAGCGGCGCGGTGAAGGCCCCTCTTGCGGACTTCATCGAACCCCAGCTTGCGACCCTCGCGAAAAGTCCGCCAGCGGGAGGCGACTGGGTACACGAAATGAAGCTCGATGGGTATCGCATGCTTTGCCGAATCGAAAACGGCGAGGTGCGTATGATCTCGCGCAACGGAAAGGACTGGACTGCGAAGTTTCCCTCGATCGCGCGATCGGTGGCGAGGTTACCCGTAACGACCGCGTGGCTGGACGGTGAGGTGGTCGTAATGGACGCGGACGGCCGCACAAGCTTCCAGGCGCTGCAAAATGCGCTGTCGACCGATCACGCAGAAGACCTGCATTATTTCGCGTTCGACCTGATGTACGTCAACGGCCACGACCTGAGGGGCGCTTCCCTGCTGGAACGCAAGCGCGTGCTGGAACGCCTGCTCGAGAAGGCGCCGAGCGCCTTGCATTTCAGCAATCACATAGCAGGCGCCGGTGCGGAATTTTTCAGGCAGGCGTGCAGGCTCAAGCTCGAAGGCATGATCGCCAAGCGCGCAGAGTCGGGCTATCAGGGTGGGCGCGGGCGCGACTGGCTCAAGGTGAAGTGCAGCCTGCGCCAGGAGATGGTGATTGGTGGTTATACCGATCCTGAAGGCAGCCGCAGCGGCTTCGGCGCGTTGCTGCTGGGCGTCTACGAGGCCGACGGGAAGCTGCGTTATTCGGGCAAGGTGGGAACCGGGTTCAATGACGCGACGCTGAAGTCGATGCACAAGACCCTGCAGGCGCTCGAAGTGAGCACGCCTGCATTCAGCAATCCACCGCGCGGGTACGAAGCGAAAGGCGCGCACTGGGTGAAGCCTGAGCTGGTAGGCGAAGTGGAATTCGCCGAATGGACGAACGACGGCACGCTGCGGCACCCGTCATTCCAGGGGTTGCGCGAGGACAAGAAAGCGACCGAGGTGGTGCGCGAGTATGCAACAGCGGCGGACGCGCCTTGCGTCGAATCGCCTGCCAAACCGAAGGCGGCCGCGAGGGCAAAAAGCACGAAGACGTCCGCGATCAAGTCGACATCGAAGGCCGCCGCCTCGAAGGCCAAGGACGTGTCGGCCGCAGCGCCATCGAAGACGAGCGCGGGCAGCGACACGATCGCAGGCATCAAGCTGAGCAATCCGGCCAAGGTTCTTTATCCGGAAGCCGGCGTGACGAAGAAGGATCTCGCGCTTTATTACGAAACGGTCGCCGAGTGGATATTGCCGCACTTGAGACA
>JBKJKJ010000366.1:0-3104 GCA_046597455.1 Burkholderiales bacterium | reverse complement strand
GCTGCTGCGGCTGCAACGCTCGCTGATACTCGTCGGCATCGTCGTTGTCGCAATTGGCGCTACCGTTCACCTGCCGCTCTTCGATCAGCCGCTGCTGCGGTGGGTGGGATTGGTAACGATGAAACCGCGGACCGAAGACTACGTGCCGATCCTGCCGTGGATGGGCGCGTTGCTGATCGGCGCAGGGCTGATGTTCGCCTTGCTGTCGCGGTCGCAATCGGCGATACGCATCCGTCAGTGGTCGATGCCCGCCACGCTGTCGCCGATTGGATGGCTCGGCCGACACAGCCTTTTCGTCTACCTCGTGCACCAGCCACTCCTGTTCGGCGTGATGACGCTGATCGCGATGCTGCTGAGGCCGTCGTGACCGCCGCGCACCTCGGCCGAACCGATTCGGTCGGTCACGGTCTCACGCTGCGTTGGACAGCCCTCCCCGTTCCAGCGCATAATGCGCGCCGCTGATGAAGCTCCTCTTCGAATTCCTCCCCCTGATTCTCTTTTTCGTTGCCTTCAAGTGGCAGGGAATCTTTGTCGCCACGGGCGTCGCGATCGCTACTGCAATCCTCCAGTTTGCGTGGATGTACCTGCGCGGGCAGAAGATCAGCACGATGCAATGGATCAGTCTGGGCGTCATCGTCCTGTTCGGCGGCGCCACACTGTTGCTCAACGACGATTTCTACATCCGGCTGAAGCCAACGGTTTTGTACTGGACGTGCGCGATCACGCTGGCCGTCGGGCGCCTATTTTTCAATGCCAACTGGCTGCAGAAAGTGATGCCCGCGAACGAGCTGCCATTGCCCGACGAGGTCTGGCGCCGATTGACCTGGGCGTGGGTTGCGTTCTTCGCATTCATGGGTTGCCTCAACCTGTACGTCGGCTTCAACTTTTCGCTCGATACGTGGGCCAACTTCAAGGTCTGGTGGAGCATGGGGATCATTCTCGCGTTCAGCCTGGCGCAGGGCATTTACATGGCCAGGCATCTGCCCGCGACCGAGCCCGGCGAAACACCGAAGCCGGAGCAGCGATGAGCCAGCCGATCCGCCCCGCGAGCAGCGTCCGGAGCGCTCCGCGTGAGACATCGTTGGCCTCGCTAGAGGAGACCATTCGCGAACGGCTGCGGCCACTCACGCCGTCCGCGATCGATCTCTCCGACGATTCGGCGGAACACGCCGGGCACGCCGAAGCGACGCGCCATGGCGGTGGGCACTTTTCGCTCACCATCGTGTCCGAGGCATTCGTGGGACAATCGCGGGTTCGCCGACACCAGTCGGTGTACTCCCTCTTGTCCGATCTCATTCCGCGCCGGATTCACGCGCTCAGCCTTAGGACGCTGACGCCGGACGAGTTCTAACTTTCAACAGGAAAATTGTTCATGATCAAATCTCCCCTTCCCTCAGTTCTGCTCGCGCTCGGCGTGATCGCGATGTCTGGCTCCGTTTATGCGCAGGACGCCAAGAAGGGCGCCACCAAGGGCACCGCGGCGACCGCCGCTGCCCCCGCGCCGGCCAGGTCCGCAGCGACTGATACGCCGGCCAGGGACGGCGCCAATCGCGAGATGTATCCACAGAGCCATTTCGACTTCCTGCTAAAGGAACGTATCGCCTCTGGTCAGGCGCCCGATTCGCCGCAGCTCCGCGAGCTGATTCGCGACGAGCTGATCAATCGCGAGCTGGTGACGCGCGAAGCAAAGCGCAAGGGACTGGATAAGAACGCCGAGCTGAAGGCGAGCATGGAGCTGAATGCCGAGACGGTGTTGGTCCGAGCGTACATGCAGGACTATGTGCGCGAGCATCCGCCGTCCGAGGATCAGCTCAAGAAGGATTACGACCTGATCAAGTCGACGCTCGGCAACAAGGAGTACCGCGCCCGTCACATACTGGTCGAGAAGGAAGACGAGGCGAAGGAGATCATCGCGCAGCTGCAAAAGGGCGAGAAGTTCGAAAAGCTCGCAAAGGAGCGCTCGAAGGATCCAGGCTCGAAAGATAACGGCGGCGACCTCGACTGGGCCTCACCGGTCAACTTCGCCAAGCCGTTCTCCGATGCGATGGTCGCGCTGCAGAAGGGCAAGTTCACACCGACTCCGGTCCAGACACAGTTCGGATGGCACGTGATCATGCTCGAAGATTCGCGCGACACGAAGGCACCGTCGTACGAGGAAGTGAAGCCGAATCTCACGCAGCGGGCACAAGGACTGCTGGTCGAGAAGCATCTCGCGGAGCTGCGCCAGAAGGCTGCGATCAAGTAACACTGGCCGGCGATGCGGTGACTTTCCGGCGGGATGTTTCGGACATCCAGTTCCACGAGCCGGCAACAAGACCGGGACGTTGATTGCACAAACACCGGCATCAAACACCTTCGGGTGAAAGGTTGGCGAAAGAGCAAAGAGCAGGCTGCGCAGCCTGCTCTTTTTCTTGGCGTTAACCCGCGTAATGTGTGACGCTCAAAACACGGCGCGAGCCCTGTCCGAGGACGTTACGTTTGTGTTGCATGCATCATTTCGCGTGATATCCTTGCGCCGCAGATTTCGGGCACCTATCAGCCCAATTCCGAATCGCAAGCAGGAGGAAATCAAACAATGAAACTAAGCCATCCAAAAGACTTCTGGTCTGGCGTGATGTTCTTTACCATCGGCCTAGCGGCGCTGGCGGTCGCGTTCAGTTATCCGTTGGGCACTTCCGCCCGCATGGGTCCAGGATACTTTCCGCGCGTGTTGGGCGGACTGATGATGTTGCTCGGCGCAATCCTTTCCATCCGGTCATTCAGGATGGAGGGTGAACCCGTTTCCCCGTTCGCGTGGAAGGCGACAGCGCTGGTGCTGGGCTCCATCTTCGTATTTGGAGCGATCGTCAATACCGTGGGTCTCGTGGTCGCAACGTTCGCGCTGATCTTCATCAGCGGCTATGCGAGCAAGGAGTTCAACATCAAGGAGTCGGTGTACTCCTCGATCGTTTTGTCTACGGTGTCGGTGTTGCTGTTCATCGTCGGGCTGAAACTGCAGTTTCCGATCTTTCCCTGGGGCATCTGAATGGACCTGATCGCAAATCTCGGTGTCGGGCTGGTGGCGGCCGTCAGCTTACAGAACCTGCTCTACTGCCTGATCGGCT
>JBKJKJ010000328.1:0-11713 GCA_046597455.1 Burkholderiales bacterium | reverse complement strand
GCCTCGACATGCAGCGGTTCTTCGAGGGAATACTCGAACCGGGTTCGTGAGCCGCAGCGCTATGCAAAGCGGCGTCGAGCACCGGCTCCCGGGTCAAACCGAGGCTGCCGCCGCAATCGGGGCCTGGGTCCCGATCGTATCGACGATCTCGAACGCCTGGCGCAGCCGGCCCGGCTGGTCGAAGTCGCGCAGCACGTCGAAGAGCTCGCCCGCGCGCGGGCCGAGAACCGGTTTCGCCAGCGATAGAAACTTGCCCTTGAGATCGGGCCACTGCATGCCGTTGCCGAAGCTGCCGTAAGCGAGAGTGGTCTCGTCGACGAGCGTGCGGCCGTCCTCGAGTGTGATCTCCAGCCGCGCGGCAGTGCGGTCGATGTCCTCGGTAGCGATGTTCTCGACGCACGCTGCGAGGTCCCTGATGCGCGTATCAGTGAGCCGCCCGGACGTGAAATCCTCCAGCGTCGAGCGATAACCGGTGAGCCCGAGGGCGATCGTATACGCGAGACTGAATTTCCCTTCGTTACCCGTCTTCGCATCGGTATGGCCCGCGAGCTTGATCGCGAGCGGGTTCACGTAGGCGCGAATGCGTTTCACCTGCGCGCCTTTCAGTGTTTCGCCCAGCCGCAGCGCTGAATCGATCGAAGCGTGCGTGAGCTGGCACGCCGCGTACGGCTTGAAGCTGTTGCGCGTGACTTCCCAGCGCGAGCCGAAGTCGGCGATTCGCACCTGCATCGTGGCGTCCTGGAAGAGCGTCGGTATCAACCCCTTGTCGCTGTCTAACAGGTGCGTCGCGCCTTCGAAACCCTGCGACGCGAGCTCCGCCGCCAGCACGCCGTCGGACGCCGTCTTCCCCGCATGAAACGGTTTGGCCATGGTCCCCACCGAAGCGGTGAGCCCGCCCACCTGCGTGCCCGTAATGCCCAGCGCGTGCCTGACCTGATTTTCATCCAGATCGAGGAGCACGCCAGCGGACACCGCGGACGAATAGCGGCCGAGCACGCACGTCGTGTGCCATCCGCTGTGATTCAGGCGCACGCCGATGCCGCCGTTGCCGACGCGTGTGCCGACTTCGAAGCCGGTGATGAAAGCCGACAGGAGCTCGCGTTCGGATGAGCCGCGATCGGTGCCGACCGCCAGTGTCGCGGCCCACGTCGGCCCGCTGCCATGCAGTATCGATTCGAGATGGGTGTCGTCGTAATCGAGGCAGTGCGCGAGGGTGCCGTTCACCAGCGCGGCCGCCACCGGCGCGGCGCGCCCGCCGAGGAGGATGCGCGCATTGCCCTGGCTGCGCCACGCGCTGACGGTGCGATGCACGGCGAGGGCGGGCGGCTCGGCCAGCGCGCCGAGGCACACGCCGAACCAGTCGACCAGGCACTGCTTCGCGGCGTCGATGACTTCTGCGGGATAGTCGCGCTCGCGATGGGCCGCGGCGAATTCGGCGATGCGATCTGCGTTGGGTGTGGTATTCAAGTCAGCTCCAGGCTCGTAATCTCAAGGCGCACACCAGCGGGCGTAATCAGGAACGGGCCGCGTGATCTGCCTGAGATCTACTCTACCTGAGCCCAACGGGCACGCCAAACGTGCCGTCGTTCGCAACGGGATTGCTTCGTCGCAGCTCGGCTCGCAATGACCGGCGGGGCGCGCAGTCCCGGGACCGGAGGCTGCATCACGCAGCCACCAGCCTCCCATCCTTACTGCATCAATACATCATCTGCGCGCCGTTCACGTGCAGCGTCTGGCCGCTGATGAAACTGCTGCCCGGTCCGCACAGGAAGCGCACGGTCGCCGCGATTTCCTCCGGCTCGCCTTTGCGCCCCAGCGGCACGGCCTTGCTCGGCGACGGCACCACCAGCGGCTCGCCGGCGGGGGGCGTGTTCATCTGCCCGGGTGCAACGCAGTTCACGCGGATGCCGAACTCGGCGAGGTCGAGCGCGAGCGCCCGGGTCATGCCGACCAGGCCGTGCTTGACCACCGAGCCATGCACGCGGTTCTTCGCACCGGCGAGCGCCATCAGGCCGCCGAGCGTGACGATCGAGCCGCCGCCGCGCTTGGTCATCGTCGGCAGGCACGCTTTGACGCAGTGAAACGAGCCGTCCAGCGAAATCGCCATGATGCGGCGCCATTCTTCGAAGCTCATCTCGGTGATATGCGTCTGCTTGCGCACCGAGGCGTTTAGCACCAGGATGTCGACGCCGCCGAAGCTCGACTCGATGCTTTTGACCATCGCCTGTACGGCTGCGCCGTCGGCGACGTCCGCGACGTAGGCCTGGGCTTTGCCGCCTGCCGCGACGATCTCCGCCACGATTTTCTCGCCGTCCTCTTTGGACGCGCGCGAGTTGACCGCGACCGTCGCGCCGGCGCTGGCCAGCGAGCGCGCAATGGCGCGGCCGATGTTCTTGGTCGCACCCGTTACCAGTGCAACCTTGCCTTCGAGTTCCTTGCCCTTCTGAAGCGCAGCGTCATGGATCGCCATCTGTCGGTTCCTTTGAATGGGTGGGAAGCGGCGTGTGCCGGCAACCACGCTGCATTTACACTGAGGCGAGGCAAGTGCGCAACTGGAGATTTATCCCACCCGGTCCGTTGCGTTGAGTTTCGCAAGCACCTAGACTTCGCAGCATGTTTTATCTCGATCTTTTCCGCTGTCTGCAAAAGCACGATGTTCGCTATCTGCTGGCTGGCGGCCTGGCCATGAATCTTCACGGCGTACTCAAGCAGAACACCGGACGCCGACAGGATCAGGATGACATGGAACATCTCCTGCGGCTGAAGGGGTTGGCGCCATGAGCGACGCTCGGCCGCAAGGCGGATTCGGCTACTGGGTGAGTGATGACCAACTGCAGGCGTATGCACTGCTTACGCCGTTGCAGCGTTTGCAATGGCTCGATGAAGCCCGGCGCTTCATCATGCTCGCATTGCCGCTCGAGAGTCGTGAGCGACAAGAGCGTTTGCGCCGCGGCCTGACGATTACCGGCGACTGGATTCGAGAATTCCGGTTTCCCGGTGATGAAATCAGCAAATTCTTACGCCCGCGCTGTTGACAGTCGATGAGGCTGCGAGGGTCCACGCGCAGCAACTCGAGGCCAGACGCGCGTAATCAGCGCTACATCCCACTAATGGGTGCGGTCAGGCGGCAGCCTGGTCCGGCGGCAGCTCGAGCATATCGGCGTCGCGGAACCGCGCCTTGAGTGCGAGCACCTCGTCGAGCACGTCCATGAATGCACACACGCATTCAGGATCGAAGTGGCTGCCTTTGCTGTCGTGCATGAGCGCAAGCGCGCGGTCGAGCGGCCAGGCATGCTTGTACGGCCGCTCGCTCGTGAGCGCGTCGAACACGTCCGCCACGGCGACGATGCGCCCGAAGAGCGGGATCGCTTTGCCGCTGAGACCGTACGGGTAGCCGCTGCCGTCGAATTTTTCGTGGTGCGAAATGGCGATCTCGGCTCCCGCCTGCAAAATCGGAGATTCGCTGTGCGACAGGATGCGCGCGCCGATCACCGTATGTTGCTTCATGATCGTGAATTCTTCCGGCGTGAGCTTCCCGCGCTTGAGCAGGATGCTGTCGGGCGTTCCCAGCTTCCCGATGTCGTGCAGGGGGGCGGCGAGCAGCAGAAGCTCGGCCTCCGCCTCGCTCAGACCCATGCGAAGGGCGATCATGCGCGAGTAGTTCGACATGCGCGTGATGTGCTCGTGCGTTTCCGGGTCGCGGTGCTCGGCCGCGCGTCCCAGGCACAGGAGCGTCTCGCGTTCGCGCGCGACGACTTCGAGTGTGGCTTTGGCGGCCTTGGCGACTTCATCGGCCAGCAGCTGCGCGCGATGCGCCAGGTGACGCTGGCTCGAGCGCAGCGCCAGCATGTTGCGCACGCGCGCCTTCAGCTCGATCGGATCGAAAGGCTTGGTCAGGAAATCGTTGATGCCCAGGTTCAGCGCGCGGTGCCGCAGGTCGCGATCGTCCGATGCGGTCACCATCAGCACCGGTGTCTCGGCTTTTCCGGGGAGCTGGCGAAAACGGCGGGTGAACTCGATGCCGTCCATCGCGGGCATCATGTAGTCCACGATCACCATGTCGGGGTCATGCAGCTGGCACCACTCGAGGCCTTCTGCCGGGCGGGTGAATGGGACCGGCGTGCAGTCGGGCAGGTTCCCGACGAGCCGTTTGAGCAGGGCGATCGCAATCGGCGCGTCGTCTACGAGTACGATATCCAATGGATTGCCAGCAGAGACGCTGCCCGCTAAGTTGCACTGCGACCTATAACGGCAGAAACGCGGCCGCATTGAGGCCGACACGCGGCTTGCCCGGCGCGGATGTCACGTGACTCGTGACAATCGTCACGAATCGCTGACGAGAGCGGCTAATGCGGTGGCAACGCCTCGCCTTGCGCGCAATGCGCGGCGGGTTGATTCAGCCCGGCGCTGCTCCTGGCCCCATCGCTTCTCGCACGGTACGATTCAGCGCGTGCATGCGCGCGCGATCGGTTAAGACAGGTCCGTTCGTCCTTCATCCGTCACGCGCCCACCTTCTGCGCACTGCCGGCCTGCGGCGACATCGCCGCCATCACTTTCGCGACGCTCGGCACCGTGCCGAGCCCCTCGAGCTGGTCGAGCAGCCCGCGCGCCCCGCGCTCACCGAGCACGCGCCCTGCGCAGTCCATGAATTTCTCGACGCGGTCGGCCGGCGTCATCGGCGCTTCGGGCGAGCCCGGCGCGTGCTCCTCGCGGATCGTGAAGCGCCCGCGCTTGGTCTCCACCGCGACGTCCGAATAGCCCACCACGCCCGAGAACGTGCCTTTCGACTCGATGCGGCTGCGCTTCACCTTCGGCATGAAGGCGCGCACCTCGGGCCGCATCACCATCGGATCGGTGAAGGTTTCGAGGGTGAGCTTGCCGTCGAGAAAAAGTGCCGCGGTGACGTACTCGATGCTGAACTTGCCTTCGAGCCCCGTCACCGGGTTGCCGCTCACGAGCGCGGTGTCCGAGCCCGGCAGGAAACCGATCTCTACCCCGGTCACTTCGTCGGCGCGTATGCCGTGCTTTTCGATGAGCTTCAGCATGCCGCCGACCGGACGATGATTGCAGTAGCAGCACGGCCAGCGCTTCACGTAGATGCCCGGCTCGAGCATTTCCCACGGCTTGCCCAGTTGCGCGATGACGTCGGCGAGCGCTTCGCCGTCTTCGCCGCCGTACGTCGAAAAGAAATTATTCTTCCCGTCGAAAATTTCCGTGTCCGCGGTGAAGCCTTCGCGCGCCATCCACGCCGAGACCACGCCGATGCGCGCTGCGTTGCCGGCGTGGAAAGGCTTGGTCATCGTGCCGAAGTTGCGAACGAGACCCGACACCTGCGACGCCGCCAGTCCCCACGCCGCCTGGAGCTGATCTGCGCTGAGTCCCCATAGCCGCGCCGCGGCCGCCGTCGACGAGAACGCGCCGATGCTGCCGGTCGTGTGCCAGCCGCGCAGGTAGTGCCCCGAGCCGACCGCGCGGCCCAGCGTGCCCGCGACTTCGAGCCCCAGCGCGAAAGCGGCGAGCACCGCTTCTCCCGACGAGCCCGCGACTTCCGCCACAGCGAGCGCAGCCGGCCCCATCGTCGTGCTCGGGTGCCCGCGCAGCGTGGGCAGGCTGTCGTCGAAGTCGAGCGCGTGGCCCGACATGCCGTTGGCGAAAGCCGCTTCGGCGGGCGAAGTCTTCAGCGGCTGCCCCAGCACCGTAGCCTGCCCGCGCGCGCCGGTCTCGCGCACCCACTTCACCGCGATCTCGGAGATCGGCTCGAGCGAACCCGCGAGCGCGCAGCCGATCGTGTCGATCAGTGCATCACGCGAGCCTTCGAGGACTTTGGCGGGAATCCTGCGAACGTCGGTATCGACGACGAACTGTGCGAGCTGCCGGGTCAGCATGGTCAATCTCCTCACGATATGGACTGGGATGCGATGCAGAGCTCAAGCATACCGCGAGTCGCTGATGTCGTTGCGAGGACCGCGGCGACGAAGCAATCCCGAGGCGCTCGCAACCCTACACGTTTGGTGCTGCGTGCAAGCACCGACGCACCCCTGGTCGTGCTGAACGTAGAACTTTGAAGTCGAAGCATGAACAACCGCCAACGGCCCTTCCCCCTTCCACTTCGGCGCTATCGGCCTACGCTCAGGACGAACGGGGTGGTTGGGTTAAGGGCGAACGGCGAGTGCGTTCGCATCTCGGGTAGACATCACAAGATGACGGTGGTCATGGGTCATTGCGAGGAACGCGGTGACGGAGCAATCCCGAGGCGCTCGCAATCCTACCGTTCGTGCTGAGCGTAAAACTTTGAAGTCGAAGCACGAACAGCGTTCGAGGCGGGCACGCACTGCCCTCGGTGCGGGAGGATCAGCCAGACCTTACATCAGCGCCCGGTACGCCCAATCCGCACAGGCCAGCGTCCTGTAATCCGCGCCGTATGGCCCCACGAACTGCGCACCCATCGGCAGCCCCGCAGGCCCCTTGAACACCGGCACCGTCACCGCCGGCGTGTGCATCGCCGTCCAGACCTGGTTGAAGACCGCGTCGCCGGTCGTCGTGAGCCCCTTCGGCGCTTCACCCGGTGCGCTCGGCACGAGCAGCACGTCGAAATCGCCGAAGGTGATCGCCATGAGCCTGCGGCATTCGCCGAGCACTTTCTGCGCGGCGAAGTATTCGTCCAGCGTCACCGCGTCTGCCCGCCGCAGCTTCTCCCGCACCGCGATCTTGTCCTCGAAGTGCTGCCGCTCCCAAGCGAGCGCGCGCGACGACTCGAAATCGCCGACGCTGTTCCGTGCGCCGACGAGCTCGTCGAACTTCGCGGGCATCGTGATCTCGCTCACGCGCGCGCCGGCTTTAGAGAGCCGCGAGGCCGCGTCTTCCAGCGCCGCATGCGTTGCATCGTCAGCCTTATCCCACTGCAGCGTGCGATAGAAACCGATGCGCGGGCGTTCGACGGACGGGAGCGCGGCGGCTTCGCGTCCCGTCATGACGGCGAACGCGAGCGCAACATCGTCGACCGTGCGGCCCATCAGGCCCACAGTGTCGAAAGATTTGGTATTCGGTTTGACGCCGACAGTGTTGATGGCGTCGAACGTCGGCTTGAAGCCCACGATGCCGCAGAACGCCGCCGGCCGCAGCACCGAGCCTCCGGTCTGCGTCCCCAGTGCGAGCGGTACCATGAAGTCCGCGACCGCCGCCGCCGACCCGCTCGACGATCCGCCCGGCGTGTGCGCCGTATCGAGCGGGTTGCACGTTTTCCCCGGATGCGACATCGCGAACTCGGCGGTGACCGTCTTGCCCATGATGACTGCGCCCGCATTCCTCAGGCGCGCCACGCACGCGGCGTCGGCACGCGGGCGATGCCCGGCGTAAATGGGCGAACCGTACGCAGTCGGCATGTCGGCCGTGTCGATGATGTCCTTGATCGCGAACGGAATGCCGTGCAGCGCGCTACGCGGCTTTTCAGCGTCCCGCGCGCGTGCCTGCGCCAGCACCTGCTCGGGATCGAGGTGCACCCACGCCTGCACGGCGTCCTCGCGCGCCGCGACTCGCGCAAGACTGTCCTCCGCGAGCCTGACCGCGGTGAGCTTCCCCGATGCGATGAGCGCCGCGGCTTCCGTTGCCGAATAGCGATTGGTGTCGTTCATCTGCCCTCCGTCATCCAAGCGTCCGGTTAAGCGTCGCGCTGGTACTCTGGATCACGTATGCGCGACGTACTCTGACCTCGCCCGCAGGACACTCACGACCGAAGCCGGTAAGTTCTCGTCGGTCTTGAGGCGCATGCGCTTCGACGCGTCAGGGCAGCGCGATTACCCGCTCGCGCGTCAACTCGGCGGCATACGCGAGTGCAGCAGCGATGCTTGCATGCGTAAGGGTGGGGTACTCCGCAAGCAACTCGTCAGGCGTCATGCCCGAAGCCAGGTTGTCGAGCACGACCGAAACCGGAATGCGCGTGCCTGCGATGCATGCACTGCCGTGCATGACCTGAGGATCGACTGCAATGTGTTCGCGCCATTCCATCGGTTGAAGTATAGCTCCGCTTGCGGATAGCGCAGGAGAGCTGGCCGTAGTCTTACGGTAACGAAGTGACTCGCACATGATCCGGGCTCAGCACCGTGAACGATCTTTCAAGCCTTTCGCCATGGCGCTCGATGACGTCCAGAACTCGATCCGGCAACTCGGAACGACGCACAGCGGGGAAACGAATGAAGATGACACCGCCAGAAGCGCGGTTGGATGCAAAAACCAGGCGACCGAAATCGCGGTCTTCCGTCATGAGAATGCGTCGCTCGGACCGGGCGAGCTCGATCACTCTTTCGTCAGGTGCGCCGCGATCGGCTTCGACCACAGCTTTAACATCGAAACCGCGAGCTCGAAGCCGCCGAACGACCGAAAAATCGCAACTTTCATCGGCAAGGAATCGCGGAGCTGCCGTCGCGCTCAATCAAAGACGCTCTTCGTGAGCAATAGTGTCCGCGGCGTAGCGCATCGCTGCGCGTATATCGTCGGCTGCCAGATTCGGATAGGCGTCGAGAAGCTCCGCTTCGGATGCCCCGTCGCCGAGTTTGCGCAAAATGAGCTCTACCGGAATGCGGGTACCGCGAATAACCGGCTTGCCTTGCATGATTTGCGGGTTTACGTCGACGCGCGTGAGCGAATCCATAAATGTCAGCCCTGTTCGAATCCAAGCACGGCTCATTCTAACGCGGGAGGTCTGCCGAGGCTGACCCCTTGCGGCCCAGTCTCGCCGGCATACCTGCCGCCCTTACTCCTTCGGAATCCCCGCGTCCGCAATCACCTTCGTCCATTTGCGCACTTCCGACGCGATCAGCTTCGAGAGCACCTGCGGCGTCCCGCCTGCGGGCTCCACGCCAATTCGCGAGAAGCGCTCTTTAACGTCAGGCGTCTCCAGCGCGGCGTTGAGCTGCTGGTTGAGCTTCGTCACGATTCCCGCAGGCGTGGCGGCCGGCGCGAACATGCCGCCCCACGTGACCACCTCGTAGCCGGGCAGCCCGGCCTCGGAAGCGGTCGGCAGCTCCGGCAACACCGCTGAACGCTTGAGCGCCGTGACCGCGAGCGCACGCAGCTTCCCGGACCTGATGTGCGGCAGCACGGAATTGCCCGCGAACGAACCCAGCTGGATCTCGCCCGCCATGATCGCCGCCGCCGACGGTGCGCTGCCCTTGTAAGGCACGTGTACGACGTCGACGCCCGTGATCATCTTGAAATACTCCATCGAAAGATGACTGCTGCCGCCGACGCCCGACGAGCCGAAGTTCACTTTGCCCGGATTGGCTTTCGCGTACTGCAGGAACTCCTTGAGCGTTGCCGGCAGCGAGGGATGCACGACGATGAACTGCGGCTGCGTGCCCACGAGTATCACCGCAGCGAAATCCCTGATCGGATCGAACGGCGGTTTCTTCGCGAGGCTCGGCACCGTCACGAGACCGACATTGTTGAAGAGGAGGGTATAACCGTCGGGCGCTGCCTTCGCCACGAGCTGCGAGCCGAGCGCGCTGCCGGCGCCGGGACGCGCATCGATCACCACAGGCTGCCCAAACGCCTCGGTCAGCTTCGGCCCGATCGCACGCGTCTGCGCTTCGGTGCTGCCGCCCGGTGCGAATGGATCGACGATGCGAATCGGCCGCGTGGGATACGCGTCAGCCGCCATCGCGCCTGTGGACACCAGAATCAATGCAGCAGCAATCAGCCTGATCGTCATGGTGAGGAATCCCCTGTTGAACACCTACGCCGGCGCCGCCTCGACCTGCGGCGGGCCGATGCGCCGATGCCGCGGCAGCCATAGCGACAACGGCACGCCGAGATAGCCGATCACCGCCGCAGCGATGATCGCGGCGGTATACGTGCCCGTCGCATCGAACAGCATGCCGCCGAGCCAGCCGCCAAGCGCCATGCCGGTGCTCGCGCCGACCATCTGGAAAGAATAGATCGAACCGAGCGGCGCATTCGCACCGAACAAGTGCCGGTTGATGATGGGAAAGCCCACCATCTCGCCGCCGTAACAGATTCCGAAAACGGCCGCGAACGCATAGAAATGCCACGTCTCGGTCGCGACCAGCAGGATCAGGATCGACGTGCTCTGTCCCAGCATCGCGACGGTCAGGCACGCGCGGCCGCCGAAGCGGTCCGTCAGAATCGAAAACGCGAAACGGCTGAAAGCCGAGAAGCCGGCGATGACGCTCAGCACGCCCGCCGCTTCGATCATCGGTACGCCCGCGATGTGCGCCATCGAGACGCCGTGCGCGAGGATGACCGCGTGCCCCGCGCATCCGAGATGATGGATGCCCATCAGGTACCACACCGGACGCTGGCGCAGGATCTCGCGCAGGCTCACGGCGGGCGGCGCCGCGGCGGCATCCACGGACCTGTCGCCAGCCTCGTCACCGAACGCGGCCAACCCCTTGTCCGCGGGCCGGCTGGATATCAGCAGCGAAAAAGCGAAAAGCACCAGCCCCAGGCCCACCCCGATCGTCGTGAAAGCCCCCTCCCAGCCGCGCGTCTCGATCAGCCAGCTGAAAAGCGGCGCGAACAGCACCGGGCCCGATCCCAGCGCACCCCAGTAGATGCCGATGGCGACGCCCATGTGGCTTTTGAACCAGCGGGTCAGGATCACCGGGAGCAGCACGGTGAACGCCGCGTGCCCCATGGAGCCCACGAACAGCGCGTAGAAGAGATAGAACTGCCACAGCTCGGTGATGGTGCCGAGCAGGACCGTGCCCACCGAGATCAGGACTGATGCGGCGAGCATCAGCGGCCGCGCACCGAACCGGTCGCCGAGCCAGCCCATCGCGATCGTCGCCGGCAGCCCGAGCAGGAAGGCGAGGGAGTAGGCAAACGAGATGTCGCCGCGGCTCCATCCGAACAGCGCGACCAGCGGCTCGACGAACACCGCGAACGCTGCCGAATCCGCCCGCGCGGCGATGCTGAGCACGCACGCCGCGCCGAGGACGATCCAGGCGTAGTGGAGGGGCGGCTTTATCGTTCGGGTCATCGTATGGCGCCTCGGGAAGTGAGTAGGGGCACAGCCGATTATCGTCGATTATTCGGACGGACTGCGATACGGGGGCGCAGACAATCGCGGTAGCGGTGGGCGTTGCGAGTATTAGAGTAAGGAACTCCTACATCCCCCGGAGGCAGGCAATGCTTGCCAAGCTCACAGCGAAGAACCAGCTCACGCTGCCGAAGGCCGTAACGGACGCCATCGGCCCGGTAGATTTTTTCGACGTCGAAGTGCGCGACGGTCAGATCATTCTCACCCCGGTGCGCATCCAGCCTTTAAATGCCGTGCGTGCCAGGCTCGCCGCCCTCGATCTGAAAGAGGAGGACATCTCCGCCGCGGTGGAGTGGGCGCGTAAGTCGGCCCGCAAGAAGCGAGGATAAGCGCTGTATCGCGCGTAGTGCTCGATACGAACTCACTGTGGGGACCGCCGTTACGCTCCGCCAGTGTGGTGTGTCTAAGGACGCTCTGATCAACCTCATCGTCATGCTGGCGTACGCCGGCATCCATGGTTAACGTTCGGATCGAAATGGATTCTGGCCTTCGCCAGAATGACGCTGACTGGTGCACCAGGGCTTAGTCAGAGGTTCCTATTGCTCGGCCTGTTTTTGACCGGGGTGGTGAGCTTGTCGAAGCATGCGCCGGCCGAAGCACGAACACTCGCCGTTCCCCTTCGACTGCCCGCGCACCGCGCGGGCTCAGGGCGAACGG
>JBKJKJ010000322.1:0-14608 GCA_046597455.1 Burkholderiales bacterium | reverse complement strand
GATTGAACGTGCAGGATCGCGCGCTGGATCACCCGCTGGAAACCGAGTGTCGGCTGGGTATCGACGTCATCTCCGGCCAGTATCGGGGTGTGCTCCGTAACAAAATCGGAAAGCAGCTTGCGCAAGTCGTCGATGTCCGCGGCGCAGGCGCGGAGCACTTCGGAGGCTGACGGGTTGTCGAGCAATGCGAGCAACAGATGCTCCACGGTGATGAATTCGTGGCGCTTCTGGCGCGCTTCCATGAACGCCATGTGCAGGCTGACTTCGAGTTCCTGGGCAATCATCGCAGTTGATTCACCTTCAATTTTCTTCCATTACACACTGTAACGGATGCTGGTGCTGTTTGGCGTACGACCGCACCTGCTCTACCCTGGTAGCGGCCACATCTTTCGGATAAATGCCGCAGACTCCCATCCCCTGGCGGTGGACTTTCAGCATCACCTGCGTCGCGCTCTCCCTGCTCAGCGAGAAGATCTTCTGCAGTACGAGAACGACAAAATCCATCGGCGTGTAATCGTCGTTCAACAGCATCACCTTGAACATGGAAGGTGGCTTGGTCCGGGCTTTCTTCGCCTCCAGGACCGTGTCTTCGCTGCGCCTTATCGCCATGCCTGAATCAAACGTTAGTACCGCACTTCAATGACTATTTTGGACGCAATCCGGGAAATATCAAGTACATTCCCGCCCTGTCGGCTGAGTATACTTGACTTCCAGTTTTAGATAGCCTAGAAAGCAATCGGGTGTTTGGCTTCAAGTGTTCTCGCAAGACCGGCAGGCCGAAAGCGAAAGCTTGAAATCCAGACTGGCGCGGGCGTGGGGCCCGTTTCTTGTAGCTGGGGGAATGTGTATGGCAACTGGCACCGTGAAATGGTTCAATGACGCAAAAGGTTATGGCTTCATCACTCCTGACGACGGCAGCGAAGATCTCTTCGCACATTTCTCAGCCATCCAGATGGGTGGTTTCAAAACGCTGAAAGAAGGCCAGAAGGTTTCCTTCGAAGTGACGCAAGGCCCGAAGGGAAAGCAAGCCTCCAATATACAGGCTGTCTGACCGTCTGATCGCCGGAGCCCCACCGGCCCAGCACACGAATTAAAAAGCCCACTGGTCTTGCAGTCCAGTGGGCTTTGCTTTCGGGGCGGCGCGCGTGCTTCATGCTTCATGCTTCCTGCTTCGCCACGCGACCGTTCAGCAGCCGCAGGGATGGCTGCGTCGCGGGTCGGCCGAGTCTACACGCGCTGCTACTTGGCGCCCCAAGGCTTGATTGCTTCCTTCAGCTTGCTGTAGCCGTCCAGATAGCGCGGCCGCTTGCCGCCGTAAATCTTGTCGAACGTCGCGAGTTGCGCGTCGAGCCATCGCGCGAGTTCGCTGTTGCCCGGATTCGCCGCCTTGTAAGCTTCGTTGATCAGGACAAAGTGGATTCGGGGATCGTACGGCTGCTTCTCCCCGCCGACGGTCTCATCCCCATCCAGCAGTCGCAGCAGCATCGCATCGGCAGAACCGAGGGTTTGTTCAAAAATCGGCTCGCCCTGCATGCGGTACATGACGCTGGTCATGTCACGTCCGCTTTTCATCGTGAAGCCCATCTCGTTCCAGACCTTCTGCATGTCCGTGCCCGGCTTCACATGATCGAGGACGATTTGTCCCCAGTTGCGCAATACTTCGGGGGCATCGGCCATGAGGTCGGTCAACCGGTCACCGTCGAGGTCCGTCGCGTAAACGATTGATTTGCGCTGCCGGATCATGTCGTGCAGCAGCAGGCCAAAGTTGGTGTCGGAAATGTGCTCGTTGATCTCGCCGCCCCAGTTTTCCATGCCGGCCTTGAAGTCCTTGGGCAGCAGCGCGACGATCGCGTCGACATTAGCCTTGTGCTCGGCATATGCATCGACGGAGTAGCGCCGCTTCAACTCGAACTTCGTTCCCTGCAACAGCCAGCGCACGATGCCCGCGTTTACGGCGTCTTCCTGCGCCTGGGTCGGCTTGGTCGCGACCCGGCCGATCTGCCCTGTTTCGTGCACCATTTTCAGAAACAAACGCACCGCGTACGCCATCCTGACCCCGGGCGTGTTCATCTCCGAATGGATGTTGCCGGTGTCGCGATCGACCCGGAATTTCTTGCTGTCCTGCGAGTACGGCAGGCCGGGCATGAATCGCACGCTCGTAATCGTGCCGTACGGCCGAACATTGCAGTACACGCCGGCCGCGGTGCGCAGCGGCGCATTCGCAGACTTGCCGTAGACGACGACCTGCTTGCCGTTCTCGTTCACCATGAAGTCGCCGGCGGTGGACCACTTGATGGCCGTGTATTCGAGCTTTCCGAACCACTCGAGCGATGCCAGCTTGGTGTCGTGACGGAACTGAGCCATCATCGGGACGCCCAAGAACGGCAAGCCGAGCACATCGAGCGCCAGGAGCGTGCCGTTGAGCGCAAACATGTCCGTAAACGCGTGCGCAACCGGTTTCACGTTGCCGCTCGGATTGCCGCCTTCCCAAATGACCGCATCGGAAACACCCCGCGGCTGGACCTTGGACCGCTTGTAAATCGTATCCAGCAGCTTGAACAGGTCACCTTTCTGTTCCTCCTGCGCGATTTTCAGCAGGTCGAGTCGTTCAGTCATGATTCTCCTCTCCGTACGATGGGGGCAGTCAGGGTGATGTATCGGTCAGCGAGCGGCCGGCCACGCCGGACCCGTGCGATTGCACAGTTTGCTGCTGACACAACACGGGACCGAGGCACGGGCGGGCCACTGGAGCGCATCGCCGGCCGCGAAAAACGAAAATTATACCGTTTTGCGCCGCCTTCGGCAGCCCTTGCCATCACTCCGTGAAGGGCCGGGTTCGTGCCCGTTGCCCGCAGAAACTACAGGTTGCGGGCAGGAACGCTGCCTGCACGTGGGCAATGAACTATCCGAGCCCGGTATGCTTGCTGCAGTGCCGCACGGCCACTACAATGCACTGCAACATAACCTTGCCTCGCGCTCCCACCCGGCAAGACTTGAATCCTTTGTGAGGACGTCGTAGCCATGAACCATCCCGCGCCCGATAACGTCCAGATCTACGGCAACATGCCCCCCGCCTATGCCGAGATCTGCAGCCCCCCCGCCTTGCAATTTGTTGCGAACCTTGCGCGACAATTCGAGATCCGCAGACGTGAGCTCCTGGCAAGCCGAGTGCAGCGACAACTGGGTTTCGACGCAGGCAAGCTTCCGGCCTTTCTCTCCGAGACCAAGGCCGTGCGCGAAGGTGACTGGAAGGTTGCAGCAGTACCCGCGGACCTCCAGGACCGGCGCGTTGAAATCACTGGGCCCACTGACCGCAAGATGGTCATCAACGCATTGAACTCGGGCGCCAATGTTTTCATGGCCGATTTCGAGGACTCGAATACGCCGACCTGGCAGAACATGATCGAAGGCCAGATCATTCTGCGCGACGCCATCCGGGGCGATATCGCGTTCAGCGGCCCCAAAGGCAAGTCTTATCGCCTCAATAAACGCATCGCGACGCTGATCGTGCGCCCGCGTGGCTGGCACCTCGTCGAAAAACACGTGCTGGTGGACGGGGAGCCGGTGTCGGGCGCCATCTTCGACTTCGGGCTCTACTTCTTTCACAACGCTAAAGCGCTCCTTGCCGCCAACAGCGGGCCTTATTTCTACCTGCCTAAGATGGAAAGCCATCTTGAGGCGCGGCTGTGGAATGACATCTTCGTCGCCGCCCAGCAGGCGCTCGGCATCCCGGCGGGCGCTATCAAGGCGACGGCCTTGATCGAGACGGTCGTGGCCGCGTTCGAGATGGAGGAGATTCTGTACGAGTTGCGAGAGCACTCTGCCGGGCTGAATATCGGCCGCTGGGATTACATTTTCAGCTGCATCAAGAAATTCCGTTCCAACAAGAACTTCTGTCTGGCCGACCGCGCCCAGGTCACGATGACCGCCCCTTTCATGCGCGCCTACGCGTTGCTGCTGGTCAAAACGTGTCATCGCCGTGGCGCCCACGCGATGGGCGGCATGGCGGCGCAGATCCCGATCAAAGGTGACGAGACGGCGAACGCGGCCGCGATCGAGAAAGTGCGCGTGGACAAACTGCGCGAGGCGACCGACGGCTGCGATGGCACCTGGGTCGCTCACCCGGGACTGGTCGGCGTGGCCAAAGCCATATTCGACGAACACATGCCTGGACCGAACCAGCTTGCCAAGCAGCGCGACGACGTGCAGGTCGGCGCGGAAGACCTGCTCGATTTCCAGCCGACCGCACCGATCACCGAAGCCGGCTTGCGCAACAACATTAGCGTCGGCATCCAGTATATCGGCGCCTGGCTCGCCGGTAACGGCTGCGTTCCCGTCTACCACCTCATGGAAGACGCGGCGACGGCGGAAATTTCACGTTCCCAGATCTGGCAATGGATGCGCAGCCCGAAAGGCGTGCTCGACGACGGCCGTAAAGTGACCCGCGAGCTGTTCCGCCAGTTCCTGCCGCAGGAGCTCGCCAATGTGAAAACACTGCTTGGCGCAAAAGCATGGCAGGCGGGTGAGTACGAGGAGGCGGCACGGTTGTTCGACGAGATCAGCACGAATGACGACTACGTCGAATTCCTCACGCTGCCGGGCTACGAATGGCTCACTCGCGATCTAGGGCGCACCTCCCGTGCTGCCTGATCCCACCCCTGTGGCGCACAAGCCCTCGGACGATCGGGGGCTTTTTTGTTAGGTATCGCGCCATGAGCACGGTAATCCTGCTCAACAAGCCATACGGGGTGCTGTGTCAGTTCAGCCCGGAGGCGGGGCGGCAGACGCTCAAGGATTTCGTAACCGAACCCGACGTCTATCCGGCAGGCCGGCTCGATGCCGACAGCGAAGGTCTTGTGTTGCTGACCGCAGACGGCGACCTGCAGCACCACATTTCAGACCCGCGCCATAAAGAGTCCAAGACGTATTGGGTTCAGGTCGAAGGCGTCCCGACAGATGAAGCGCTGGAGCAACTCAGATCCGGCGTCGCACTGGGCGATGTCAAAACCCGCCCCGCCCAGGTGGAGCTGCGTGACGAGCCGGCGTGGTTGTGGCCGCGCCCTTTACCCGTGAGATTCCGCCGGCATATTCCCACGAGCTGGATCGAGCTCGTCGTGAGCGAAGGCAGGAATCGACAGGTGCGCCGCATGACGGCCGCGGTGGGCTTTCCGACGTTGCGCCTCATTCGCTATAGCGTGAGCATCTGGAATCTCGAGGGCCTCGAACCCGGGCAGTCGCGCGAGCTCGAGGTCGCCAGCGTTCCACGTCGACGCCCCCCGCGAGTTCGCGGCGCAGCCGGAGCAGGATGGCGTCAACCGTTTCGCAATCGCGACGTTAAAGTGCGGGCAATCCCGCACCCATCCAAAAGGAAGAAATCATGAAACAAGTCATTTCCGCTGCTATCGCGGCGATCTTCGCCGCCGTGACTTTCAACGTCGCCGCTGCCCAGGAAGCCGGCACCGCGCCGATGGACACCCCGAAGGTTGAGAAGAAAGTTAAGAAGGCCAAGAAAGCCAAGAAAGCCAAGTCCAGGAAAGCTGCCGCCGCTCCCGCCGCAGCCCCCGCGGATATGCCGAAATAGTCGCCGTTTGGCGACACTAAAAGCGGGCCTCGGCCCGCTTTTTTATTGGTATGATCCTGCCGGACCGCATCGTGTCACGTCTGTAGAAACACGCGGCATCGGTTTGTCAACGCATCTGTGGATGATACGTTAGTCGCCGTGACCGATAAAAGCGGTCTAGAAGTGATTTCAACCACTCAAAAGAGGAAATATCATGACCAAGCTCCTGTCCGCACTCGTGGCCGCCGTGTTCGCCGTTGCTTCGCTGACCCCGGCGTTCGCAGTTGAGAAAAAAGAAGAAAAGAAAGAACAGAAAGCCGATAAGAAAGCCGACAAGAAAGCCGGCGACAAGAAAGAAGAAGTCAAGAAGTAAGCTCGGCTTCGCACCGGGAAAGGCAGGGCTTAGGCCCTGCCTTTTTCATTGGTGGCCGGCCACGTTAAACTAGAAGTCTAGCCGTGCTGGCGCCCCGTCTTTAGTCCTCGTCCCCCCTCGCTCACCCCAAGTTCAATGACCGCCAAGAAACGGATCGTCGTCGGCATGTCCGGCGGAGTCGACTCCTCAGTCGCAGCTTTGCTGCTGAAGCAGCAAGGCCATGACGTGCTCGGCCTGTTCATGAAGAACTGGGAAGACGACGACACGGACGAGTACTGCAGCTCACGCCAGGACCTCGTCGACGCCGTCGCAGTCGCAGACCGTATCGGCATTGAAATCGAGGCAATCAATTTCGCGGCCGAGTACAAGGAACGCGTATTCAACGAATTTCTGAACGAATACCGCGCTGGGCGTACGCCGAACCCCGACGTGTTGTGCAATGCCGAAATCAAGTTTCGCGCGTTCCTCGACCATGCGATGACGCTGGGGGCAGATTACATCGCCACCGGACACTACGCCCAGACCCGTGAAGTCGACGGCCTGCACCAGCTGCTGAAAGCCGAAGACGGCAGCAAGGACCAGAGCTACTTCCTTTACCGCCTCGATCAACAGCAGCTCGCCAGGACTCTTTTTCCGCTCGGCGCGCTATATAAGCGCGACGTGCGCGAGCTGGCGCGACGGGAAGGCTTGCCGAATCACAACAAGCGCGATTCCACCGGAATATGCTTCATCGGCGAACGTCCTTTCCGCGAGTTTCTCAATCGTTATCTTCCGGCGAACCCCGGCGACATCTACGCCCTCGACGGCAGGCCGGTCGGCCGGCACATGGGGCTCATGTTTTATACCCTCGGTCAGCGCCAGGGCCTGGGGATAGGCGGCCAGCGCAACGGAGACGGAGATGCGTGGTACGTGGTCGACAAGGACCTGCAGCGTAACCGCCTGATCGTCGTTCAGGGACGCGAGAATCGGGCGCTGTATTCGAACCGATTGACCGCGGTGCGATTGAGCTGGGTCAGCGGCGCACCGGCGCACTGCAACTGGGTATACGGCGGGAAGACGCGCTACCGCCAGAAAGATGCGCCGTGCGCGATCGTGGAGTCGAGCGACGAGCGCTGCGCGATAGACTTCGCTGAAGCGCAGTGGGCGGTCACCCCCGGGCAGTCGGTCGTGGTCTACGAAAGCCGAGTGTGCCTGGGAGGCGGAATCATCGAAACGGCCCCCAACGATCGACTTTTACCCGCTCAGGGCGGCTGCCCGGCCGGGACCGAAGCCCCCGGCCGCTGAGGTCGCGCAGACCGCGGCGACGAATCAGGACTGCGGCGGAGCCGTATCCCTGAACGACGCGCGCTGCGCCAGCTTGTCGCCCAGCTTGGCGAGATTGGGATGGTTTTTGCGCCAGCCGACTTCGGGGAGCCTCAGGTCGAGAAAGCCGAGGCAGCACCCGACCGCGATGTCAGAGAGATTGAAAAAATCCCCGCAGCACCAGCTCCGATGTCCGAGATCTTCGGCCATCGCCTGCAGCGCACGGTCGACCTTCCCCTCCTGCCGGACGATCCAGTCGGCATACTGGTACTCGGCAGGGCGTCGCTTTTCCATAACAATCGCGACCACCGCATCGGTGCACCCGTCGGCCAGCGCTTCCCATCGCCGGGTCTGGATGCGATGGCGCGTGTCGTCAGGTATCAGCCTGGTGACCGGACTCGCGTTGTCGAGATATTCGGCGATCACTCGCGAGTCGAAGATCGTCGTGTCGTCATCGAGCACGAGTACCGGGACCTTGCCGAGCGGGTTGTATTCCGTAACCTGCGTCTGAGCGTCAAAAGGCGCGTCGAGCACGAAATCGTAGTCGATGCGCTTCTCTGCCAGTACCACGCGCGCCTTGCGAGTGTAGGGACTGGTCGGGGTTCCAATGAGCTTCATCAGGGTGGGTTTAAACGGCGTGCGCAGAAGCGCGCCATTATAGCACCGCGGCACGCTAGGACCTTTGCACACGGCGACGGCAACGCGATCGTCGCATTGACGCTCAGCGCGGCGCGGGAGTAGCCTTGCATTCCCCTCCGACCGGAATTCGGACAATGAACGCTGTCACTGAAAAATTCACTCTGTTTACTCAGCCCGGCTGAAGCAGCTGTCTTCGGGCGAAAGAGTTTCTTTCGCGCAAAGGCATCGAATTCGACGCCGTCGACGTCCTGAATGACCCCGGCGGACGCGATCGACTGTTGAAGTTCGGCGTGCGCAACGTCCCCGTCATCGCGCGCGGGGAAGCGTTCGTATTCGGACAGAATCTCGAGGACGTCGCCGAATTCGTCGGGCTGCAGGGTACGGGACACACGCCCCTGCCGCCCGAAGAGCTGATCCGGAAATGGATCAACGTTCTTCACGCGGCACAGCGTCTCGTACGGCAGATTCCGGACGACAAAATGGCCGAGCGGGTGATTCCGAATCGCGATCGACCCATACGCCTGCTGACCCATCATGTCTTTCGCATAGGCGAAGCGTTTCTCGAGACCGCAATCGACAACGTCGATTACGCGATCCAGCACGCAAACGTACCGCCCGCGCAGGGGACCTTCACTACGGGCGTACAGGTTGCCGAATATGGCGCGGATGTGACGAGGCGGCTGGAAGCATGGTGGGCGCAACTCGCCGACAAGTCGGGCTCGCAAAAACTGCCGACGTTCTACGGGCCTCAGCCGCTGCACCAGCTGCTCGAGCGCTCCACCTGGCATTCCGCGCAGCATGCGCGGCAGCTCGCCGCAGTACTCGAGCGCTATGGCATCCAGCCGGATGGTCCGCTTACCGCCGAGGCGCTTGCCGGACTCCCATTGCCCGAAAGGCTTTGGGAGTAAGCAACTTTCCACGTGAACAAAGCCGCGCATCCGACGCGGCTTTTTTCTTTTCAGACGCGTGCTCTCCACAGTGCGGAACGTTATGCCTGCGATAGATTGCACTCGACGCTTGGGCTAAACTAGCGCGCTCCACACGCTTTGCTCGTCCCATGCTGACATCGTGCAGAGCAGGTTGTCCAAACGACGCATTCCGCTTGCCCAGATCGCCATGTTGAACCCGCTTGCTGCCGCGCGGCGCGCGCTTCCTTCTGTCGACCGGCTGTTGAACGACAGCCGTGTTTGCACCCTCGTCACCCACTACGGGCGTCCGCTCGTCGTGGAAACCATACGCACACTGCTCGAGGGCGAGCGGGCTCAGCTCGCCCAGGCCGGCCCTGCAGACGCCGTGGGCGAAGCGAATTTCGTTGACCGGTTCGTTGAAAACTGTGCAAACGATCTCGCCAGGGCAACGCGAGCCTCGCTCAAGCCCGTGTTCAACGTCACCGGCACGGTGCTGCATACCAACCTCGGGCGTGCCGTGATGCCGCAATGCGCCGCCGAGGCCGTCATGCGGGTCATGACGCATCCGGCGAACGTCGAGTTCGATCTCGAAGGCGGTGCCCGGGGCGAGCGCGACAGCCATATCGAGCGCTGGCTCACCCGGCTCACCGGCGCCGAAGCCGCAGTAGTGGTCAACAACAATGCGGCGGCGGTCTATCTGGTCCTCAATACACTGGCGCTGAAGAAAGAGGTGCTGGTTTCGCGCGGCGAACTGATCGAGATCGGCGGCGCGTTTCGCATTCCCGACATCATGTCGCGCTCGGGCTGCAAGCTGCGCGAAGTCGGCACGACCAACCGCACGCACCCGAAAGATTACGCCGAGGCGATCGGTCCACGCTCGGGCGCGATCATGAAGGTGCACACGAGTAATTACGTGATTCAGGGATTTACCGCGAGCGTGCCGGAAGCCGAGCTCGCGACGATCGCACGCGATCACGGGCTGCCTTTCGTGGTCGACCTGGGGAGCGGCATGCTCGTCGACCTCGCCGAATACGGCTTGCCGCACGAACCCACCCCGCGCGAAGCCCTGGCGCAGGGCGCGGACGTCGTCACATTCAGCGGCGACAAGCTGCTCGGTGGTCCTCAGGCAGGGCTGATCGTCGGGCGCAAGGATCTCATCCAGCGCATCAGAAAGAACCCGATGAAGCGCGCGCTGCGCGTGGACAAGATGACGCTCGCCGCACTTGAAGCGGTGTTGCAGCTATATTCGAATCCGGAGCGGCTGAAAGCCGAGTTGCCAACCCTGCGCGCGCTTACCCGCCCGGCGCAGGATATCGAAGCGCAGGCACTGCGGGTATTGCCCGGAGTAGTCACCGCACTGCGCGGCGCCGCGACCGCACGCGTCACGCCGTGCGCGAGTCAGATCGGAAGCGGTTCGCTGCCTGTCGATTCGCTTCCCAGTGCGGCGATCGCGATCGAAGGCGCGGGCAAGCACAAGAACTCCACTGCCCAGCACATCGCCGGCGCGTTCCGCGCACTCCCGGTTCCGGTCATCGGGCGCATCAGCGACGGCGCATTCGTCATGGACCTGCGCTGTCTCGACGACGAAGCCGGGTTCGTCGCCCAGCTTTCGCAGCTCGCGCTGAGTGGAATGGCCGGGAAGGAGCTGAATCCTTGATCGTCGCAACCGCGGGGCATATCGATCACGGCAAGACGCTGCTGGTGAAGACGCTGACCGGCGTCGACACCGACCGCCTGCCGGAGGAAAAAGCGCGCGGCATCTCGATCGATCTGGGTTTCGCTTATCTCCCGCTCCCCGGGGGCGATCTGATCGGTTTCGTCGACGTGCCGGGGCACGAGCGTTTCATACGCAACATGCTCGCAGGCGTATGTGGCATTGATTTCGCGCTCCTGGTGGTCGCGGCGGATGACGGCATCATGCCGCAGACGATCGAGCACCTCCACATACTCGATCTCCTCCACGTCACGCGTGGCGCCGCGGTGATCACGAAAGCGGATCGCGTAGACGCCGAACGCGTACGCGAGGTTCGAGATCAGGTCGCAGCGCTTTTGCAGACCACCCAGCTTGCGCGCGTGCCCGTCACGGCGGTGTCTGCGGTGACCGGGCTCGGTATGGCCGAGCTGCGCGCGAGCCTCGTCGATGAGGCGAATCGCCAGGCCGCCCGCAAGACAGAGGGCGAGCATTTCCGGTACGCGATCGATCGCACATTCTCCGTTGCGGGCAGCGGCACGGTGGTCACGGGCACGGTCTTCAACGGCACCGTGAAGACGGGCGACAAGCTGATCGTCTCGCCTGCGGGCCTTGCGGTGCGCGTGCGCGGCATCCAGGTACAAGGCAAAGCAGCCGACCGCGCCGCGGCAGGCGAACGCTGCGCGCTGAACCTGACCGGAACGGATCTCGCGTCGGTGAGTCGCGGGGACTGGGTGGTCGCCGCTGAAATTCACAGCCCGACCCGGCGTATGGACGCGCGCGTAACCGTGCTCGCCGCCGAAACGCACGCCCTCGGGCATTGGACTCCGGTGCACGTGCACCTCGCCACCAGCGATGTCACCGCAAGGGTCGCGACGCGTGGGGGGACGGCAATCGCCCCGGGCTCCACTGCAATCGTGCAGCTCGTTCTCGACCAGCCGATCGGCGCCCTGCGTGGAGACCGCTTCATATTGCGCGACCAGTCTGCGACGCGCACGCTCGGCGGCGGTTTCGTGCTCGACCCGTTCGCCCCCGCCACCCGTCGCAGCACGGCGGCGCGGATCGAGGAGCTCGCCGCGCTGGAGCACGAAACGCCGGAAGATGCGCTGTCGGCACTGCTCAAATCAGACAACCGTCCAATCGACCTGAAGCGCCTCGAAATCGCCTACAACATGACTCACGAGCGGGCGAGTGTGGTGTACGAGGGTGCGCATCTCGTGCAAGTGGGCAAAGACGCGCGCTTCGGCATCACCGCGGCACGGCAGAGAGCAATCGGTGAAACCGTCCTTGCCCAACTCGGCGCTTTTCACCGCGACAATCCGCAGGCCGCTGGTCAGGAAACCGAAATCCTGCGCAAGGCCGCCGCAGCGGACCTGTCCACAGATGCCTTCGCGTCGGTGTTGAGGCGACTTGCCGACGAGCGCAAGGTGGAAGCGAGCGGTTCGACCGCGCGACTGCCGGGACACAACGCGACGGCGAACGCCACCGACGATCGCCTGTGGGAGACGGTTCGCCCCGCACTCGAGTCTGCGGCATTCAACGTCCCAACGCTTCGCGATCTCGCAGCACAGCTGAAGCTGAAAGAACCGATACTGAAGGATTTCCTGCATCGCAAGGCCAAGACCGGCGAAGTGATGAAGGTCACCGCCGAGCGCTTCTATACCCGCCCGACCGTCGCCACGCTCGCCGCCATCGCGCAGGCCACTGCGCAGGCCCAGCCCAACGGGCAATTTACGGCCGCCCAGTATCGCGACTGGACCGGCGTCGGGCGCAGCCTCGCGATCGAGATCCTCGAATTCCTCGACACGCTGGCCATTACCCAGCGCATCGGCGACGCGCGCAAGATGAGAAAGGATTTCGTGCCGATACTCGGCGCCGCGACGGCGCCGCCCCGACCCCCGGCGAAGCCTGCGGTCAAAACAACGGCGCCGGCGAAGCGCCCGTTTCAAAACTACCGAAGATAGAAGGAGCAGCGCATGCCGAAGCCCACGTTTGACGTGATCGTGATCGGGGAAGGCGTGAGCGGGCTGACCGCCGCGGGCGCGCTCGCCGCCGCCGGGCTCAAAGTCGCAACCATCGAAGGCCAGCTTTTCGGCGGTCTCGTGCTCAACGTGAACGAGCTCGAGCCCGCGCCTGACGGCCGAGAAGTGTCGGGTGCCGAGCTCGCTTCCGAGATGATGCAGGCCAACGCGGAAGCCGGTGTGACGAGCATACAGGAGCCGGTGACTTCAGTACGTTACGAAAGCGATGTCAGCACGGTGACCACCGACTCAGGCACGCACACCGCGCGTCACGTCGTCGTCGCCTCCGGCGCGCGCCTGAAAAAGCTGGGTGTAGAAGGCGAGTCCGAATTCGAAGGCCGTGGCGTCTCGCAATGCGCCGATTGCGACGGGCCCATGTACCAGAACGAAACGGTGATCGTCGTGGGCAGCGGCGATTCGGCGTTGCAGGAAGCGCTGGTGCTCGCCCGTTACTGCGGGAAAGTGCACCTCGTGCATCGGGGAGACGCTGTCAGCGGCTCGGCACACTTTGCCGACCAGGTGAGCGCCAACGACAAGATCGCGGTGATGGGCAATGCAACCGTGGAAGCGATTCTCGGCAGCAAGATGGTCGAGAAAGTACGCCTGAAGCACGCGGACGGGCGCGTGGAAGAATTGCCGTGCGCCGGCGTTTTCGCCTACATCGGGCTCGAGCCCAGTGTCGAGTTCCTTCCCGTTGAGGTCGTACGCGATGCGTCGGGATACGTGCTGACCGACGATGCGCACCAGACCAGCGTAGCCGGCATATCAGCCATCGGCGCAGCCCGCAGCGGCTACGAGGGCACACTCACCCATGCGATCGCCGATGCGCGGCGGGCCGCGGACGCCATCAGGGCTAGGCTGAGCGCTCGCTGACGATCGTCACGCGGGCGCCAGCGTTGCGCTCGCGCTTGGCCAGATACATCGCTTCATCCGCTTCGCGCCACGTCTGCAACAGATCGCCGCGTTCCGGACGGCGTGCCACGCCGAGCGAAGCACGTATGCCTTCGGCGGCGAGCGCCGCTTCAATCCGGCCCTTGAGCACAGCGAGCGCCTCCTCATTGCACTCCACGGCTAGGATGGCGAACTCGTCGCCGCCCACACGCGCAGCGATGTCCTGCGTGCGTATCGTCGTGCGCAGCGCAGTCGCCGTGCGGCGTATGAGATCGTCGCCTTTATCGTGACCGCCCGAATCGTTCACGACCTTCAGATCGTCGAGGTCGATCGACACCACGCACGCGGAGCGGCCGTGTCGCCGGCACCGGCTCTCTTCGGCTTTCAGCAATTGATCCCATCCGCGACGGTTGTAAAGCCCGGTCAACGCATCGCAAAGCGCGACGGCCTCGGTGCGCTCCAGACGTCGTGACTGCTTGGCTGCGCGCAGCTCGGCGTTGAGGACGCGCCCCAGGACACGCGCACAGGTCTCGACCATATCTTGATCACGCTGAGCGATCGGCTCATGCGGCGCAGGATCGAATGCGCACAACGTGCCGAGCAATCGACCATCCGCCCCCAAAAGCGGAACGCCGAGATAGGAACCGATGCGAAATTCGGTGGCGAACGGCGCCTCGGCGTACTGCGGCAGGCTCAGGGCATCCGCGGCAAAGCGCGGCGCGAGCTTCGCCACCATCCGCGAGCAAAAGGTATCGCTCCACTTGAACGTGTGGCCCGGGCGTATGCCGTAGGCCTGGCCCTCGACCACACCGACCAGCCAGTCGGCGCCTTTGACGCGCCCTATGATCCAGAGGCGAAAGCCCAGGTGCGAGCGCAGCATCGACATCATCTCTGCGGCCGCGTCGTTGAATAAGCTCTGAGTGGGAAGTTCCAGGTGCGGTTGCACAGCCATCGGCCGTCAGCCCTCGTGCGTAAGACCGGCTCATCCGATGCGGGATGAACCTGTTAAAGGGAAATCACGCTGCGGCATATTCGGGGCCGCGCCGTGCCGGTGTAGAATCATGGCTCCCGTTACGGCCCGAAGTGCAAAGCGATTGGTGACAAAAATAACGGCCGGCGGGTATGAAACTTGAGACATGGAAGGGAATCGCTCCCGGTGGGGCGGCCGGACTTCAAACCCGGTAGGGGCCGCAGGCGGTCCTGCGTGGGTTCGACTCCCACTCT
>JBKJKJ010000135.1:0-6543 GCA_046597455.1 Burkholderiales bacterium | reverse complement strand
CAATCCGCCTTGATCCCGTTGTCCTTGATGATCTTGCCCCATTTCGACACGTCCTTCCTGATCGCCTCGGCGAACTGCTCCGGCGTGTTGCCTACCGGAAAGGCGCCCACACCTGCGAACCTCGCAATGGATTCGGGAGACTGGATGATCTTGACCAGCTCGCCGTGCAGCTTGTTGATGATCGGCCGCGGCGTGCCTGCAGGCGCGAGCAGGCCATAGTAGGTGCTCGACTCGAAACCCGGAAAGCCCGACTCGTTGAGCGTAGGCACATCCGGCAATAGCGCCAGGCGCGTCGTTGCGGCCACGGCCAGGGGTCGCAGCTTGCCCGCCTTGATGGATCCCAGGAACACGCCGGTATTCGCAAACAGCAGATCGGTTTCGCCGCCGAGCATGGCGGCCACAGCGGGACCCGCGCCCTTGAACGGCACGTGCAGCACCTTGATGCCGGCCTCCTTGGCGAACAGCACCAGCGCCAGATGTCCTCCCGCGCCATTGCCCGACGATGCCCAGTTGATCTTGCCGGGATTGGCTTTGCCGTACGCGACCAGCTCCGAAATGGTCTTCGGCGGAAAGGATGGATGGGCGACCAGTACGTTGGGCGCGATCACGAAATTGGTGATCGGCACGTAGTCTTTGACCGGGTCGTACGACACTTTCTCATAGAGCAGCGTGGGGAAAGTATGGGTGTTACCGGAGCCCACGAGCAGCGTATAGCCGTCCGGCGTCGAACGGGCGACCGTCTCACCCGCAATCAGTCCGCCGCCGCCGGCGCGATTCTCATAAACAACGGGCACGTTCAGCGCTTCGCCCAGCTTGAGCGCCAGCGGTCGCGCGACGACGTCGGTTCCGCCACCGGCGGCGTAGGGGATGATCCAGCGTATCGGCTTGTTCGGATAACTGCCTTGCGCGTAAGCGCTCGAGATGCCTGCTGCTGCCGCGAACCATGCCACCGCTATGACCGTCCCTCTGACCGCCGCTCTGGCCGCCGATTTGCTGCGTATCATGTCATCCCCTTCCTTCGGTTACATCGTCTTCGAGTAGCGAACCACAAAAAACGCGATTCCGAGTTCGTGACCATATTATTATCATTCACGTGTCGACAGGAAAGAACGCCACGAGCCCGGTCAGTACCGTAAAGGCAATCGCATCGCACCGGCGATTGTCAGGCCGCCACGTTTACTGAAGGGAGAACGCCTTGCAGAAGCCGCCCCACAGCTCTGACCTCGCCAACGGTGGCGAGCCTTCCGCTGCGGGCGTTTCAGCTCAACGCACCCGACGCTACCGCCGCGTCATCGATGCTCACGTGCACTGGTATCCCCGGGCATTCGTCGATCTGATGATCAGCAAAGGCCCGGCCCACGGTGCGGTGATGGGCGAGGATGCGAACGGCAACCCGGTCGTGGTTTCGGTGCCGGGCTGCACGCAGAAATCGGTGATGCGCAAGCGCATGACGGAGCTGGACGACATCATCTCGGCGATGGACGAGCGCAAGGTCGATACCTACGCACTGTCGATGACCAATCCGCTCGTGTACTGGGCGCCGCCCGGCTTCGGCCTCGAGCTCGCGGCGGCACACAACGATGCGTGCGTCGAAGCTCACGCCAAATATCCCGAACGCTTTTACGGCACGATCGTCCTGCCGATGCAGGACGTCAGGCTGGCCGCCGAGGAGCTCGAACGCATGGCCAGGCATCCCTGCATGCGTGCCGTTTTCATCGCCGAGCACATCGAAGGCAAAAATCTCCATGAGAAGGAATTCTGGCCGATCTACGAGCGTGCCGAGGCGCTCGGGCTGCCGATTTTCCTGACCAACCTCTATCCGACCGGCGCCGAACGCATGAAAGATTTCTTCATGCTGAACGTGCTCGGCAATCCGCAGGAAGCCGGTTATGCCGCCACCAGCCTCGTCTGCGGCGGCGTGCTCGACGCGTTTCCAAAGCTCGAGGTCTATCTGCCGCACGCCGGCGGAACCTTCCCATGGCTGATCGGGCGGCTCGACGCCGGCATCCAGTTCAGCGCGGAGCTCAGGCACATGAAGAGACCCGCCAGCGAGTATCTGCGACGCTTCCACTATGACTTGATCACGCACCATGCGGGGATCATGCGCAACCTGATCGACCTCGTCGGCGTCGACCGCATCGTGGCCGGCACTGATTTTCCGCAGGGGATGGCAGTGAAGCAGCCGGTCGATTTTGTCGAAGCCATCCCCGGCCTCACGCACGAGGAACGCTCGGCGATCCTCTGCGAGAATCCGGCGCGGCTGCTGAAGATCTGAAGATCCGGACGATTTCGCCGCGCGCGAAATCGCAGCTCACGCCGACACGTGAGACCGTATCACTGCATCACTGCCTCACTTCGTCACTGCCTCACTTCGTCACTGCCTCACTGCCTCACTGCGTCACTTCGTCACTGCGTCACTCCGTCACTGCCTCACTGCCTCACTGCGTCACTGCATCACTTCATCACTTCATCACTCCGTCACTTCGTCGCCATGCCCGCGAGTGATAAACTCGCGACATACGCCTGATTCCCGCCGATTTCCCGAAAAGGCCATCACGATGTCCAGCGATCCGCGTATCGAGCATGTGATCGTGTTGATGCTCGAAAACCGCTCGTTCGATCACATGCTCGGATACCTCTATCCGGACAAGACGCCCGCGCAGTTCGACGGACTGCAGGGATCGGCGCAGCCGCGGTCGAATCCGCGCGATCCGAACGATCCCGGTGTGGGCTCGGTCCCGGTAACGCCCGGTACGCCGTGGGTCACCACGCCCGACGGCGCGCACGAATTTGCAGACGCAACGCTCCAGCTGTACGGCGCGGATGACGGCAACTACTCGGGCACGCCGACGATGAACGGTTTCGTCGCTGCGCGCCGGCGCGCGCAGGAGAAAGCGGCCGAGGAAAAGAGAAGGCTGGCCGAATGGCAGCGTGACGCACCCGGCCCGCCCAGCTTCGAGCCGCCGGCCGACGTGAGCGGCACGGATGTCATGACCTGCTTCGAAGCCGGATCGCTCCCCTCTTTGCACACGCTCGCGCGCGAGTTTGCGGTGTGCGACCACTGGTTTGCTTCGCTGCCGGGACCGACGTGGCCCAACCGCTTCTTCATCCACAGCGCGAGCTCCGACGGGCGCGTCAGCATGGGGGCCGCGGACCTCATGCACCCGTACCGCATGGACACCATTTTCAACCGGCTCGAAGCACAGGGCGAGTCGTGGTCGATTTACTATCACGATATCCCGCAGTCGATCATGCTGAGAAAGCTGCGCGACCATCCGGACAACTTCAAGCTGATCTACGACTTCAAGACAGACGTTGATAGCGGGACGCTGCCGAGCTACAGTTTCATCGAGCCGCGCTATTTCGACTACCTGTGGAAGAAAGCGAACGACCAGCACCCGCCGCACGACGTGCGTCACGGCGATGTGCTCATCGGGCGCATCTACGAGACCCTGCGCAGCAACGACGAAGTGTGGAAGAAGAGCATGCTCGTCATCGTCTACGACGAGCACGGCGGCTTCTACGATCACGTGGAGCCGCCCGTCGCGAAGCCCCCTGGCGGCACGGTGTTCCCGCAGTTCGGCTTCACGCGCTACGGCATGCGCGTGCCCGCCGTGATCGTCTCGCCTTACGTCGTCAAAGGTGACGTCATACACGACGTGTTCGACCACAGCTCGATCCCCGCAACACTTCGGGCGCTTTTCGATCTGCCGGAGCCACTGACCCAGCGCGACGGCGGCGCGAACACGCTCACCCGGGCGCTGAAGCTCGATCAGCCGCGGGAGGTGGACCTGAAAACAATACCGCGCACGCCCGACACGCAGGCGGCCTGGAATGCCGGGGCGCTCGCGGAGACGGAGATCATGAACGAGAAGGAGATCAACGGGGCGGTGCGGAACCACAGGCTGGCTCCGGGTCCGCTGTCGGACTTGCAGAGATCCCTGCTCGAAAACCCGAGCACGGTCACCGGGCCCGCGCCCCGCAATATCAAAACCGAAGGCGAAGGCGCCCTGCAGGTACGCAATACAATGCGCTGGTTCGCATTGGGGCACATCAGAAACGAACCGCCCGAGAACATCGCAGACGGATAAAAAATCATGCCAGACACCCGACACAAGATCGACGTTCAGGCGCAAGTCGCCTTCATTCCGGATCAGTCGAACGCGAACGAGCGGCGCTACGTGTTCGCCTATACGATCACGATCACCAACACCGGGACGGTCAGTGCCCAGCTCGTGAGCCGGCACTGGATCATTACCGATGCGGACAGCCAGATCCAGGAAGTGAAAGGAGACGGCGTCGTGGGTGAGCAGCCGTTGCTGCGGCCGAACGAAGCGTTTCAATACACCAGCGGAACCGCGATCGCGACGCCGGTGGGCACCATGCGCGGCAGTTACCAGATGGTGGGCGAAGACGGGGTGCAGTTCGACGCCGCGATCCCCGAATTCACGCTGGCCATACCGCGGACGCTACACTGAGCGGTTCAATTCTGCGCGGACGCTACATTGAGCGGTTCAATTCTGCGCGGACGCTTCACTGACCGGTTCATTCTGCGCCTACGCTTCACTAACGCGGCTCAACCCGCGCGCAAGAAGCACCGACGGTTCAGGTTCCCGCCACCACCGTACGTCCGCCCTCAGCGACGAGGGTGAGCTTGCGCTCGTGGTAATCCGCCACGCCCGGCCGATGGGCGATGCTGACCATCGCTGCACCCGGTAAGCGCTGTCGCAGCAGCGCGTAGATCTGCCGCTCGCCGGCTTCGTCCATCGCTGAAGTCGCTTCGTCCAGGAACAGCCAGTCGGGCCGATGCAGCAGTGCGCGGGCAACGGCCAGCCGTTGCTGCTCGCCACCGGAGAGCGACAGGCTCCAGTTGCCTGATTCGTCGAGCCTGTCGCCAAGCTCGCTGAGCGTCACCGCACACAGCGCATCGCGAATGTCGTCGTCGCTGTATGAACCGGCGGCGCCCGGGTAGGCCACGGCGTCACGCAGCGTGCCGATCGGGATATACGGCTTTTGCGGCAGGAACATCAGGCGCGCGCCGTCGGGAACGCGAACGCGGGTGGTGCCGAAAGGCCAGATCCCGGCGAGGACGCGAAAGATCGTGCTCTTGCCGCTGCCTGACGGCCCCGTGAGCACCACTTTTTCGCCCGGTTTGATATCGAGCGCAGCGCCGGAAAGAATGACGCGTCCGGGAATGCCGTCCCTGCCCGGAAGCGCAAGCGCTTCGATGTCGGCGTGCAGGGCGCTTCCGGACGGCACGAGGGTGCGCTCACCGCTTTTCGCCTGGGCGTCAGCGCGAGCACGCTCGACCGCGTGGTGAAAGGTGAGCAGGCGGTCGACACTCGCCTTCCAGTTCGCGAGCTCGCTGTAGCTGTCCACGAACCACGAAAGCGAGCTTTGCACCTGGCCGAAGGCGTTAGCGATCTGCGTCAGGCCGCCGAGCGTGATCGCGCCCGAGAAATACCGGTGCCCCGCAACGAAATATGGAAACACCGTGGCGACCTGGCCATAGCCGATGGTGAGCGCGCCCAGACGCTTGGTGTAGTGCATCAGGGCATACCAGTTCTGCCGGATGCGTTCGAGTCGCGAGAGATGTCCGACGCGCTCTGTGGCCTCGCCGGCATACAGCGCCACCCCTTCTGCGTACTCGCGCATGCGAACAAGGCTGAAGCGAAAGTCCGCTTCGAAACGCTCCTGCTGGAAATTGAGCGCAATCAGTGGACGCCCCACGTAATAGGTGATGGCGCTCCCGGCGACCGCATAAAGCAGCGCGGCCCACACCATGTAACCCGGGATGGTCACCTGCGTCCCGGATACCGCGAAGGCGAGCGGCCCCGACACGCTCCACAGAATGGCGACGAACGAGGCAAGCGTCACCGTCTCGCGCAGCAGCCCGAGGCTCAGCGAAAGCGTGGCGCTGGTGAACAGACGCACATCCTCTGCGATACGCTGGTCTGGATTGTCGGTGCCCAGCGGGTCGAGCTCGAGCCGGTAGTAAACCCGGTTTGCGAGCCATTCGCCGAGATACTGCCGGGAGAGCCAGATGCGCCATCGCACTTCGAGCATCTGCTGCAGATAAGTGCGGTAGATGGACAGGACGATGAATATCGCCGCGAGGAAACAGAAGTACAGCAGCAAAGCAAAGAAGTCCTCCGGGTTCTTGCTTTCCAGCGCGTTGAAGAACTGTCGGTTCCACTCGTTGAGCAGCACCAGCATGTAGACGATGCCGAGCGTCATGACGACGATGGCCGCGAGCAGGGTCCACGCGCGGGCCTTTTCGTCAGAGCGCCAGTAAGGCGCGGCGAGCTCCCATACCTGTCCGGGAAAGCGCCTCGACCGTATCGATAGTCCGTCACTCAATGTCGTATTCCTTGTCTGCAAGATCGAAGCGCAGGTCGAATGCAGCGTCGGTTTCGCTCGAACGCGCTTTTCGCCCGCGAAGTCGTGCCGGTTTTCACATGCCTCGCAAAAAGCAAACCCGGATCGATTCCGCCCTCGAAAAAGTTGCCAATCAGGCCGGTGGGCCTCATACTCCGCCCTCGA
>JBKJKJ010000101.1:0-16096 GCA_046597455.1 Burkholderiales bacterium | reverse complement strand
CGACGAGGTGCTGCTGCGCCGACTGATCGAGCAGCACGCCCGCAGCACCGGCAGCGCCCGCGCGCGACAGATGCTCGACGGGTGGCCGCAGTACCGGACGCGCTTCGTCAAGGTTTTCCCGAAAGAATATCGCCGGGCTCTCGCCGAAGTCGCGGCGAAGCACAAGAGAATCGCGGCCTGACCTGCGCGCAGCACGCGCGGCGCTCGCGCGTCTTGCATGTCCGCGCCGGGCGGATCCGCGCGGGCGTTTCACTTTTCACGTTTCACTAGAGTAGACCGATATGGGCAAGATCACGGGATTCATGGAATTCGAGCGGCTGCCGGAATCGTACGAGCCGCCACAGGAGCGCCTGAGGCACTGGCGCGAATTCATTGCGCGCCTGCCTGATGAACAAGCCGGTGTGCAGGGCGCACGCTGTATGGACTGCGGCACGCCGTTCTGCATGAGCGGCTGCCCTGTCAACAATATCATTCCGGACTGGAACGATCTGGTCTACCGGCAGGACTGGAAACGCGCCATCGAGACCCTGCACTCGACCAACAATTTTCCCGAGTTCACGGGTCGCGTGTGCCCGGCGCCGTGCGAGGCGGCGTGCGTCCTGAATATCAACAATGACCCCGTGGGCATCAAATCGATCGAGCACGCAATCGCCGACAAGGCGTATGAAATGGGCTGGATCGAGCCCCGGCCGCCAGAGCGCAAGAGCGGTCGGCGCGTCGCGGTCATCGGCTCGGGGCCTGCGGGGCTCGCGTGTGCGCAACAGTTGGCGCGCGCGGGTCACGCCGTCGTCGTGCTCGAAAAAACCGACCGCATCGGCGGGCTGCTGCGTTATGGCATTCCCGACTTCAAGATGGAGAAGCATTACATCGATCGGCGCATGGAGCAGATGGCCGCGGAAGGCGTCGAATTTCGTGTGAATCAGAACGTCGGCGTCAACGTGGACGCGAAGCAACTCGCCGCCGAGTTCGACGCCGTAGTACTTGCTGGCGGCGCGGAGCTCCCGCGCGATCTGCCGGTTCCCGGGCGCGATCTCGACGGCATTCATTTCGCAATGGATTTTCTGCCGCAGCAAAATCAGGTCGTCGCAGGGGATGCGGTGCCGAACCAGATTCTCGCGACGGACAAGCAGGTCGTGGTGATCGGCGGCGGCGATACCGGGTCGGACTGCGTCGGCACATCGAACCGGCACGGCGCGAAATCGGTGACGCAGTTCGAGCTGCTGCCGCAGCCTCCGCAACAGGAGAACAAACCCCTGGTGTGGCCGTATTGGCCGGTCAAACTGCGCAGCTCGAGTTCCCACGAAGAGGGCTGCAGCCGGGACTGGGCGGTCGCGACCAAGCGCTTCGAAGGCCGTGACGGTAAAGTCGAGAAACTGATCGCTGCGCGCGTGGAGTGGCAGCGCGATGCGAATGGCCAGATGATGATGCGCGAAGTCCCGGGAACCGAGTTCGAAATGAAAGCGGATCTGGTGCTGCTCGCCATGGGTTTTCTCGGCCCGGTGCAAACGGGTCTGCTCGAGCAGCTCGGCGTCGGCAAAGACCCGCGCGGCAATGTCGCGGCCGATACCGAAAACTATCGCACCTCGCTGCCCAAGGTCTTCACCGCGGGCGACATGCGTCGCGGCCAGTCGCTGGTGGTGTGGGCAATCAGGGAAGGGCGGCAGTGCGCACGCGCCGTCGATGAATTCCTGATGGGCTGCTCCGAACTGCCGCGCTGAAGTGGTGGCCAAGCTCAAGAACGATACCCTGATCAGGGCGCTGTTACGGCAGCCCACTGCGTATACGCCGGTATGGATCATGCGACAGGCCGGTCGCTACCTGCCGGAATACAATGCAACGCGCGCACGCGCGGGGAGTTTTCTGGCGCTCGCCAAGAATCCTGATCTTGCGACTGAAGTTACGCTGCAGCCGCTCGGGCGCTTCCCACTCGATGCGGCAATCCTCTTTTCGGACATTCTTACCGTTCCCGACGCGATGGGCCTGGGCCTGTATTTCGTGGAAGGTGAAGGACCGAAGTTCGAGCGTCCGCTGCGCAACGAGTGGGAAATTCGCAACCTCTTCGTGCCCGACCCGAATCAGCAACTGCGGTACGTCATCGATGCCGTCGCCCAGATACGGCGCGCACTCGACAATCGAGTTCCGCTCATCGGATTCTCGGGCAGTCCCTTTACCCTCGCGTGTTACATGATCGAGGGCGGTGCGAGCGCTGACTTCAGGCTGGTTAAGACGATGATGTATGCGCGCCCCGATCTGCTGCATCAGATATTGGCAATTAATGCGAAAGCGGTCACCGCCTATCTGAATGCCCAGATCGACGCCGGTGCACAAGTCGTCATGTTGTTCGACACCTGGGGTGGTTCCCTCAGCGCTGCGGCGTACCGGGAGTTTTCGCTCGCCTACATGCAGGAGGTGGTGAGCGGCCTCGTCAGCAGCAGCGACACACAACGCGTCCCGCGAGTCGTGTTTACCAAAGGCGGTAGCGCGTGGCTCGAGGACATCGCCGACATCGGTGCGGATGCGGTGGGTCTGGACTGGACCGTCGACATCGGTGCCGCCCGCCAGCGCATCGGCGACCGTGTGGCTCTGCAAGGCAACGCTGATCCGTCAGTGCTATTCGGGTCACCTGAGCGGATCCGCAAGGAAGTGCAGGACGTGCTCGCGGCATACGGCCAGGGCGCCGGGCACGTCTTCAATCTGGGCCACGGCATCTCCCAGCACACCGACCCGGAGCGGCTGGGTGTCCTGATCGACGCCGTTCACGATCTGAGCCCTGCATACCACTGACCGCGCCCGCCAACGGTCGTCCGGACGCGGCTTCACAAAATAATTATGCACAGCAAGGCCTTAGCGCGGGTAAGGGCATTACCCTGCGAACACCACCCTCGCGCCCTTCTCTCAAGGCCTTGTTTTTGCGTGTGTTTTCACCCAGGCCTTGACGTGGCCGCCACGCTGTGCGTGCATCGGCATCGCGTCGCGAGCGCTTCTCAGCAAAAAAATCAACACCTTTATCCACAGGCGTGACGGTCAAGTGTCAATTTCCGCTTGCCAATAAAGCGCTTGGCCTCGTTTCTAAGAATTCACGCGAGTTACAGCCGCTAAGTACACGCGCAGGCCCTATGCAGCCACGATGAAAATCGCTCGCGTCGGACTCGATGTGCCCGTGCCACAGGTCTTCGATTACCTTGCGCCCGCGGCCGAAGAACGCGATGTCGGAGAACGCGTGGTCGTGCCTTTCGGCAGGCGCACCCTGATCGGCGTGGTGCTGGAAGTCGACAGCGCCTCGACGTTACCGACCCACCGCCTCAAACCCATTGCTCGCATCCTGCACGGAACGCCTCGGCTGACCAGCGATGATTTGCGGCTCCTGCGGTTTGCGAGCGATTACTACCATTACCCTCTGGGCCAGGTCGTGATGAACGCGCTGCCTGTACGCCTGCGGCGCGCGGAAGCCGCGCCGGCCGGCGAAACGAAGTACGCACTCACCGACCTCGGCCGGCAGCAACAGACCGAGGACCTGCCGCGGCGAGCCCTCGTGAAACGCAAGCTCCTGACCGCGCTTCAGGCTCGAGACGCGCTCTCCTCGGGCGATGTCAAAGCCATCGGGTCGAGCGCACGCAATACGCTCAGGGAATTCGAGACGATGGGCTGGGTCGAGGCACGACAGAGCGTGAGACCGACGCCTTTGCAACCGCGGGACGTCGTGTTAGACGCGTGGCCGCTCAATCCCGCCCAGTCGTTTGCCGTGGACGCGATCCGGGGTGCCGTCGGCCGCTTTCAGCCTTTCCTCCTGTGCGGCGTGACCGGAAGCGGAAAGACCGAGGTCTACCTGCGTGCAGCCGAAGCGGTGCTGGCCCACGGCGATCAGGTTCTGCTGCTCGTCCCGGAAATCGCGCTGACGCCGCAGCTCGAAGCGATGGTTCAGGCGCGTTTTCCCGACACCGCGCTGGTCAGTCTGCACAGCGGGCTCAACGAGACGGAACGGCTGCGCAACTGGCTCGCGGCTCAGAGCGCAGAAGCGCGCATCGTGCTGGGGACGCGGCTGTCGGTCTTCGCGTCGCTTCCGCGTTTGGGGCTCATCGTCGTCGATGAGGAGCACGATTCCTCGTTCAAGCAGACCGAGGGCTTCTGCTATTCGGCCCGTGATCTCGCGGTCGTGCGCGCCAGCCAGCGGGGGATACCCATCGTTCTGGGATCAGCCACCCCGTCCCTCGAGACCTATTACAACGCGCAGTCCGGACGCTACCAGCTGCTCGAACTGCCTGAGCGCATCAACGACCGGCCGCCGCGAATCAGCTGCATCCCGCTTGCCGGCGCTGTCAACGGGTTCGTGCCGCAACTCCTCGACGCAATCTCACAGCGCCTGGCACGCCGCGAGCAGACGCTCGTCTTCATCAATCGCCGCGGCTATGCGCCCGTCCTGATGTGCCACAGCTGTGGCTGGCTGTCAGGCTGTCACCGCTGCTCGGCGCAGCTCGTTCTGCACCTGCCGGCCCGTGAGCTCCATTGCCACCATTGCGGCCACAGCGCACCGGTTCCGCACGTCTGTCCGGATTGCGGCAACCCCGACCTCGCGCCGATCGGGCAGGGCACGCAGCGTATCGAGGAAACGCTGGCGCGACACTTCCCTGCTGCGCGCATCCTGCGCATCGACCGCGACAGCACGCGGCGTAAGCACGCCTGGAGCGAGATGCGCGAGCGCATAGGCGCACGCGAAGTCGACATCCTCGTCGGGACACAAATCCTCGCGAAAGGCCACGACTTCCCACACCTGGCGCTGGTCTGCGTGCTGAATGCGGACGGCATGCTCTACAGCGCCGACTTTCGGGCTTCAGAGCGCCTGTACGCGCTGCTCACCCAGGTTGCCGGACGCGCCGGCCGGGGTGAATCGCAGGGCGAAGTGTTGATTCAGACGGAATTCCCCGAGCATCCGCTATACGTCGCGCTGCGCAAGCAGCAGCTCGACACCTACGCGCAGACCTTGCTCGAGGAAAGACGGCAAGCCGGTTTCCCGCCTTTTGTGCACCAGGCGCTGCTGCGGGCCGAGGCGACGGAAGTCGACACCGCGCTCGAGTTTCTGGCGCACGCCAAAGACATCGGGCACGACCTCGCGGACGGGATGATGCTCTACGATCCTGTCCCCGCGTCCATGGTGCGGCTGGCCGGACGAGAGCGCGCGCACCTCCTGGTGCAGTCCCAATCCCGTCCGAAGCTGCACGCTTTCCTCTCCGCCTGGCGCGATCGGCTCACGACCGATAAATCGAGCGTGGCCCGCTGGGCGCTCGATATCGATCCGATCGAGCTCTGAGCGCGAAGTGCATTCGGCGGTACTGTTAAAATCCTGCGTTGTCAGCGCCGCCGCGCGCGCCCTCAATGGCTGGCCCGCGAAGACTGCGAGACGCTGATCCCGCTGCCGAGCGCACCTCTCGCAGCCAACCCGGGCGCGAACGTGCGTCCAGTTTACGTTCTGAAACTCATGTCACAATCCCGCACTACGGACGCGAAAGCGTTCTGCGCCCAGCTCATCGAAGCGGCGCTCCTCGCCGCATGGCCGGGTACCGCGTATACGCCCCTGACTCTCGATCGGCCCAAGGATCCGCGCCACGGCGACTACGCGTGCAACATCGCACTTCAGCTCGCGCGAACGCTGAAGCGCTCGCCGCGGGACGTGGCCATCGCCATCATTGCAGCCCTGCCCGCGTCGCCGCACCTCGAAAAAGCCGAAGTGGCCGGCGCGGGCTTCATCAATCTTTTCCTCAAACGCGCTCTCAAGCAGCAAATCGTGACCGAAGTGCTGGCTGCGGGCGAGCGCTTCGGTCGCCACGCTTTGGGCCGTGGCAAGCGCGTGCAGGTCGAGTTCGTTTCCGCGAATCCCACCGGACCTCTGCACGTCGGGCATGGCCGGGGGGCGGCGTTTGGCGCCAGCCTCGCCAACATTCTGGACGCTGCGGGATTCGACGTCGCGCGAGAGTATTACGTCAACGATGCCGGGCGCCAGATGGACATCCTCGCGCTCTCGACGTGGCTGCGGTATCTCGACCTCACGGGCGAGAACGTGCCGTTTCCGCCGAATGCATACCAGGGGGACTACGTGCGCGCGATGGCGAAAGGCATTTTCGACACCCACGGCGCACGCTACGCGAGACCGGCATCCGACGTCATCAGTGGTGCGCCGAGCGTGGCGCAAGAGCCCGAGGCGCACCTGGATGCGCTCATCGCCCGCGCCAAGACATTGCTGGGGGGCGACTACGATTTTATTCACCGCTACGCCCTCGACGAGCAGCTCGCCGACTGCCGCGACGATCTGACCGAGTTCGGCGTCGTATTCGACGAATGGTTTTCCGAACGCTCGCTCTATGACACCGCCTTCGTCGAGCGCGCCGTGCAAGCGCTTACGCAGGCGGGCCATCTCTATGAAAAAGACGGCGCGAAGTGGTTTCGCTCTACACAGTTCGGGGACGAAAAAGACCGCGTCGTCCAGCGCGAGAACGGTCAATACACCTATTTCGCGTCCGACATCGCGTATCACGTGAACAAGTTCGAGCGCGGATTCGATGTCGCCATCGATGTGTGGGGCGCGGACCATCACGGCTACATCCCGCGCGTCAAAGGCGCGCTTCAGGCGCTGGGTCTGGACCCTGACCGCCTGACCGTGGCGCTGGTGCAATTCGCGGTGCTGTATCGCGAGGGGCAGAAAGTAGCGATGTCCACGCGCTCAGGCGATTTCGTCACGTTGCGTGAGCTGCGGCAGGAAGTCGGCAACGACGCCGCCCGCTTTTTCTATGTGTTGCGAAAGAGCGACCAGCACCTCGATTTCGACCTCGATCTGGCGAAGTCCCAGAGCAATGAAAATCCCGTCTATTACATCCAGTACGCGCACGCGCGGGTGTGCCGGTTGCGGGAGCAGTGGGGCGGGGACGCATCGCGTCTCGCCGAGACGGACCCGTCCTCGCTCGAGTCCGAACACGAGCTCGCATTGCTCGAAAAGCTGGCGGCGTATCCAGACGTGGTTGACGGGGCTGCGCGCGACTTCGCACCTCATCTGATCGCCTTTTATCTCAAGGAGATTGCCGCCGACTTCCACAGTTACTACAATGCGACCCGCATTCTGGTGTCAGAGGAATCTGTCACGCAGGCGCGCCTTGCGCTTGCGACCGCCGTGGGCCAGGTGCTGCGTAACGGACTCGCCCTCTTGGGTGTGTCTGCACCTGAAAGAATGTAAGATAACCCGATGTCGAGGGATTACAAGGGCGCCGCCCGTGGACGCGGCGGACGCCGCAACGGCAGCTCTCTGCTGGTGGGCATTCTGGCCGGACTGGTGCTCGGTCTCATCATCGCTTTAGGGGTGGCGTGGTACATCAACAAGATGCCCAGCCCGTTCACCGCATCGCGCTCCACGCCGCCGACCCCACCTACGCCCGCGGCCAGGCCGGAGAGTCTCAAACCGCCCGCCGCCCAGTCAGCCAAAATCGACGATAAAGCGAAGGCTGACGAAAAGCCCCGCTTCGATTTCTACAAGATATTGCCCGGAACCGAAGAATCCACGCCCGGGAAGGATGCAAAAGGGTCAACCGCGAGCGCGAAGGAAGCGTTCTTCCTTCAGGCAGGTGCTTTTCAGAGCGCCCCCGACGCCGACAATCTGAAAGCGCGATTGGCGTTACTCGGGGTTGAAGCGGCGATCGAGACGACCGCACTGCCGGACAAAGGGGTGTGGCATCGGGTACGCATCGGCCCGTACACCAGTGTCGAAGAACTGAATCGCACCCGCGACACTCTCAAACAGAACGGCGTGCAGACGACTTTGGTGAAGGCACGTGAGGCCGAACGCTAGGCGCCGCGTCTCAAATCTGACGGAGTAGAACTATGCAGGGTATCGCTGGCTGGTTGCGCCTCATTGCAGGATTGCTGTGTTTGACGCTCGCCGGAACTGTGTCCGCTCAGGTCGCAGGGAAGGATTTCGTCCCGATCACACCGCCCCAGTCGACCGAGACGGGCAACAAGGTGGAGGTAATCGAGTTCTTTTCGTATGCCTGCCCGCATTGCCACACCCTCGAGGCGCCGCTCGCCACTTGGCTCAAGCGCAAACCGGCCGACGTCGAAGTGCGTCGCGTCCCGGTCATCTTCAACGAAAGCTGGGTACCGTTTGCACGTCTTTATTACACGCTCGAAGCCATGGGGCTCGTGGATAAGCTTCATCGCGAAGTCTTCGTAGCCATCCATGAACAAAAGGTCCGGCTCCAAGAACCGAAGGTGTTATTCGACTGGGCTGCGAGCAAAGGCGTGGACAAGCAGAAGTTCATGGATACGTATAACTCGTTTTCCGTCCAGAGCCGCACGCAGCGTTCCCCGGACTCCACGCGCAGGTATAACGTTGAATTCACGCCCGCGGTCGCGATTGATGGCCGTTTTCTCACCGCCCCGTCGATGACGGCCACGGGCAGCGCGGTCGATTACGACCGTTTCTTCAAGGTTGTCGATCAACTCATCGCAACCGCCCGCAAGACCCACACGGCCAAGTGAACGCCTCGAAGTGAACGCTTCAATGCGGGCAGGCTGCTTACGCATCCTTGCGATCTGGGCGGGCCTGCTTGCCTTCGGCCCGGTCGCCAGTGCCGCTCAGCCGGGCACGCCGCGGCTCGGTTACGAATACCAGCAGATTCCGCCGCAGCCAGTCACGACGGGTCCACGCATCGAAGTTACCGAGTTCTTCTGGTACGGTTGCCCGCACTGCCACCAGTTGCAGGGGCCTCTGGAAGCGTGGCTCAAGCGCAAACCCGCAGACACCGAGCTGCGGCGCATACCGGCCATCTTCCGTGAGAGCTGGGTGCCGCACGCGCGCCTGTTCTATACGCTCGAATCTCTGGGCGAGCTCGGCCGCCTGCACCAGACCGTTTATCGTTCGATCCACGTGGAGCGAGACGATATCGCCGGCGCCGAATCCTCGGCTGAGTGGGCTGTCCGGCAGGGCATAGACCGCGCACGCTGGCTGATCGCCTACAACGCGCCGGAGGTCGACCGCAAAATCGAGCAGTCCAAAGCCGCCACGCGCAGTTATGCGATCCAAGGCACGCCTTCACTCGTCGTCGATGGGCGCTACATCACGTCTTCGGGGATGAGCGAGAGCTATCAGGGCGTGATCAGCATCCTCGACGAGCTCATCCGCATTGCGCGCCAAGAACGCCTGACGGCCAAATAAGAAAGAGGTTCTTCTGCCCGCCATGCGCGTGTTCATCACGGGCGCCTCAACCGGGTTGGGCGAGGCCCTCGCGAAGCACTACGCCGCACGCGGCGCCACGCTCGGGCTGGCCGCCCGTAACGCAACGGCACTCGACACGCTCGCCACCGCGCTGGGCGTCGAGTGCCGCGCGTATGGGCTCGACGTCCGCGACGACGCGGCGTTGCGCGCCGCAGCGGCCGACTTCATCGGGACATTCGGCGTCCCGCACATCGTCATCGCAAACGCGGGGCTGAGCGTGGGCACCAGTGCGGGACGCGCGGACGATCTCGCGGTGCTGCGCGAAATCATGGCTGTCAATCTCTACGGCATGGCCAACACATTCCAGCCGTTTATCGCGCCGATGCGCGACGCGGGCGCCGGCGTGCTTGCGGGAATCGCCAGCGTCGCCGGTTATCGCGGCATTCCCGGTTCGGGCGCGTACTCGGCATCGAAGGCGGGGGCGATCGCGTATCTCGAGAGCCTGCGCGTAGAAATGCGCGGCGCCGGCGTGCGCGTCGTAACCATTGCCCCAGGTTACATTGCGACGCCGATGACGGCGCACAATCCGTATCGGATGCCCTTCATCCTGACCGCTGACGAGGCGGCGGGAAAAATAGCGCGGATCATCGACGGACGGCGCTCATATGCGGTGATCCCGTGGCAAATGGCCATTGTCGCGCGCGTGTTGCGGCTCATGCCCAACGCACTCTACGATCGCCTTTTCGCGAAAGCGCCGCGCAAACCCCACCGCGGCGCCTGACGGTTCCCGCTGGAGAACCGAAGGCGCGAAAGTTACGGAGGAAAACCCTGGTTTTCCCCTGTTCGAGGGTTGTCTGCCCTGCGGTATCCATCACTCGACAGTGACAGACTTGGCGAGATTGCGGGGCTTGTCGACGTCAGTGCCTTTATGGAGCGCGACGTGGTAGGCGAGAAGCTGCAGCGGAATGGTGTGCAGAATAGGGGAGAGGAGCCCGGCATGATCCGGCATCGTGATCACTTCGACGCCTTCGCTGCCGGTAAAGCTCGCGTCTTCGTCGGCGAACACGTAAAGCTCGCCGCCGCGAGCGCGCACTTCCTGAAGATTTGATTTCAGCTTTTCGAACAGCCCATCTTTCGGGGCGATCGCTACGACCGGCATGTTCTTGTCTACCAGCGCCAGCGGACCGTGTTTGAGCTCCCCTGCGGCGTACGCCTCGGCGTGGATGTAAGAGATCTCCTTTAGCTTCAGCGCCCCTTCCATCGCGATCGGATAGTGGATCCCGCGTCCTAGGAAAAGCGCGTGGTTGCGTTGCGCGAAGCGTTCCGCCCACTTTTCGACTTGCGGCTCGACCCCGAGCACGCGCGTGAGCGCCGCAGGCAGGTGCCGCAACGCGTTCATGAGCTGAGCCTCGCGCTCCCCCGACAGGCGGCCGCGCAGCTTGGCGAGCGTCATGGTCAGCAGCACCAGCGCCGCGAGCTGGGTCGTGAAGGCCTTCGTCGAGGCCACGCCGATCTCAGGGCCGGCCCGCGTGAGAAAACGAAGCTGCGACTGCCTCACCAGTGCCGACTCCGGAACGTTGCAGATCGCGAGGCCGTACGGGTGCCCGAGTGATCGGGCGTGATGGAGCGCCGCCAGGGTATCGGCCGTTTCGCCGGACTGCGAGATGGTGACGACCAACGCCTTGGGGTTGGGCACCGATTCGCGATAGCGGTATTCGCTCGCAATTTCCACATTGCACGGAATGCCGGCAACGCTTTCCAGCCAATACCGTGCGACCATGCCGGCGTGATAGCTCGTGCCGCAGGCGAGAATCAGCACGCTGTCGACTTCGCGAAGGATACGTTCGGCGTCGGCGCCGAAAAGCTGCGGCGTAACGCCGCGCGCATTGACGACCAGCTCGAGCGTGTTCGCCACCGCCATGGGCTGCTCGAAAATCTCCTTCTGCATGTAGTGCCGATAAGTCCCGAGTTCGACTTCGGCCGACGTGAGGCTGCTCGTGTGTACGGGGCGCTCAGCCGCTTTGCCGTCGGCATCCACGATGCGCACCCCTTCGAGCGTGAGCTCGGCGCAATCGCCCTCTTCGAGGTAGATGACACGCTGAGTGACCTGCACCAGCGCGGACGCATCCGAGGCCGCAAAATTTTCACCTTCGCCCAAACCGAGTAACAAGGGTGCGCCCATGCGGCCGACGACGAGGCGATGCGGTTCCTTTTCATCGACGACAGCGATCGCATATGCCCCCGTCAGCTCGGCAACACTGCGGCGGACCGCGTCCATCAACGTCGCGCCCAGTTTCACTTTGGAATGCACAAGGTGAGCGATCACTTCAGTGTCCGTATCGGACGCGAACGTGTAACCCTCGCTCTGCAGACGCTTACGCATCTCCTCATGATTTTCGATGATGCCGTTGTGCACAACCGAAAGGCCACCCGACACGTGAGGGTGCGCGTTGCGCTCGGACGGCACGCCGTGCGTGGCCCAGCGGGTATGCGCAATGCCGAGCGGTCCGGAGAGACCGGTCTCGTCAGCCCGCCGGGACAGCTCTGCCACGCGCCCGGTGCTGCGCAGGCGATGCAGTGAGCCATTGACCACAGCGATGCCCGCCGAATCGTATCCGCGATATTCGAGCCGCTTCAGGCCTTCGAGGAGGATGGGAACGACGTTGCGCTGCGCGATCGCGCCGACTATGCCACACATGTTCAGGCCTTTTTGCGGGGCCGCTTCCAGCCCTCGATGGTCGATTGTTTAACGCGTGTCAGCGCAAGGGCGCCTGCCGGGACTTCGCGCGTAATCGTCGCGCCGGCGCCGATGGTCGCGCCTTTACGCACGGTGACCGGCGCGACGAGTTGCGTATCCGACCCGATGAATACGTCGTCCTCGATGACCGTGCGGTGCTTGTTCGCGCCATCGTAGTTGCACGTGATGGTCCCCGCGCCGACGTTCACGTTACGACCCACGGTGGTGTCACCGATATAGGCGAGGTGATTGGCTTTCGAGCCGGCCGCGATCTGACTGGCCTTCACTTCGACGAAGTTGCCGATGTGGACGTCCTCGGCGAGCTGCGTCCCGGGCCGGATGCGCGCGTAGGGTCCGATGCGGCAACGCTCGCCGATGACGGCCGCTTCCATGTGGCAGAAAGCCTCGACGCGCGTACCCGGCGCGATGGTGACGTTCTTCATTACACAATTGGGGCCGATCTCCACGCCGTCGCCGAGGCTGACTTCGCCTTCGAAGACACAATTCACGTCGATGTGCACGTCGCGCCCGCACGTGAGCGTGCCGCGCACGTCGAGCCGATTAGGGTCGGCGAGTCCGACGCCACGCTCGAGGAGCTGCTCCGCATAATCGCGTTGATACACGCGCTCGAGCTGCGCCAGCTGAGAGCGACTGTTGACGCCGAGCGTTTCCCACTCGCCGCTCACCTGCACGGCCTCGACTTGAACTCGGTCGCGCAGCGCCAGCTTCACGACGTCAGTGAGGTAGTACTCCCCCTGCGCGTTGTCGTTCCCGAGCTGACCCAGCCACGCGGCAAGACGCGCCGTGGGAAGCGCCATGAGACCCGTGTTCACTTCGCGTATCTCTTTTTGCACGACGCTCGCGTCCTTCTCCTCGACGATTTCGAGCACGTTACCGAGTCGGTCGCGTACGATGCGGCCATAGCCTCGAGGATCACCGAGCTCAGCGGTGAGGACCGCGACCGAATCCCGGGACGCGGCAACAAGCCGCTGCAGCGTCTGAGCACGGATGAGCGGCACGTCGCCGTAGAGGACCACGGTGACCGGGGCATCGCTGAGGAGAGGGAGCGCCTGCTGAACCGCGTGCCCCGTTCCCAGCTGCGGCTCCTGGCGCGCAAAGGTCAGCGTGGCGCCGCCGAGCGCTTCGCGCACGCTTTCGCCGCCGTGTCCGTATACGACACAGACGCGACTGGGTTCGAGCGACTCGGCGGCGGTAATCACGTGGGCGAGCAGGGACCGACCAGCGAGAAGATGGAGGACCTTGGGGCGCTGCGAATGCATGCGCTTGCCCTGACCTGCGGCAAGGATCACGACGTTGACTGACATAGGCGACGATTATCTCATACGCCTACGGACGACCGCGTGAGGTAAGTGCGGAGTTTTGCCTGCTGTTCCGCAGATAGATGGAGTCCGGCTTTGGTTCTTCGCCACAAGACATCCTCGGCATCGTGGGCCCACTCGTGGCGCAGGAAATAATCGACTTCCCGGGAATAGAGATCGGCGCCGAAATGCTGTCCGAGGTCCTCGACACTGCGGGCGGGGCCTAGCACCGCGGGCGCCAGAGTGCCGTGCCGGCTAACGAGCTGTGACAGTAGCGGCAACGGCATGCGGTCATATCGTGCGCCCAGATCCTGAATATACGCGTCCACGCCCGCAGCGGGCAGGTCGCCGCCCACCAGCGCGGTCCCGGCGGTCCACGGGCCTCGCAGCCCGGGAAACCACGGCGCAAGCTTCTCGAGCGTGCGCTCCGCGAGCTTTCGATACGTGGTGAGCTTGCCGCCGAAGACGGACAGAAAAGGCGCCTCCGTCACCGTTCCCTCGACGTCCAGCCGGTATTCGCGGGTCACCCGCGAAGGGGCCGTCGCGCCGTCGTCGAGCAACGCTCTGACGCCGCAATAACGCCACAGGACGTCGGCAGGCGTCACTTCACGCTCGAAGTAGCGGTTGGCGGCGCGGCAGAGATAGTCCACCTCCACGCCCGAGACCTGAGCGGTTTCGGGGCCGCCGCCGAGCTCCACGTCGGTCGTGCCGATCAGGGTATGCCCCTCGTAGGGATAGACGAAGATCACCCGCCGGTCGTCGTTCTGAAGAACGAATGCGTGGCTTCCTTCGAAAAGCCGGGGAACCACGATGTGGCTGCCTTGCACGAGCTTCAACCGGCGCGAGTGCGGCCGGTCGCTCGCGAGCGCGAGGAATTGATCGGCCCATGGCCCGGTGGCATTCACCAGCGCACGGGCCACGACTTCGGTTTCCCCGGCGTCTCCTCGCAGATGGGCGCGCCAGCGGCCTTTGTGGCGTTCTGCGCGGGTGACTTTCGTGCGCGTCAGAATGTGTGCCCCCGCGTCGTGAGCTGAGCGCGCATTGGCGATGACCAGCCGGGCGTCATCCACCCAGCAGTCCGAATACGCGTAGCCGCGGGCGTGCTGCGTCCTCAGCCCCGCGCCGAACGGCGAGTGCGTGAGTGACACCGAAGTCGAGGCCGGCAACGTCTGGCGACGGGCCAGCCGGTCATAGAGCAGCAGGCCCGCACGAATCACCCACGCCGGGCGCAGCGCCGCAACGTGCGGCAGCACGAAGCGCATCGGACGCACGATATGGGGCGCCGTGCGCAGCAACACTTCGCGTTCGCGCAGCGCCTCGGTGACGAGCCTGAATTCGAGCTGCTCGAGATAGCGCAGGCCGCCATGCACGAGCTTGCTGCTGGACGAGCTCGTGGCGCAACCGAGGTCGCCCTGTTCGGCGAGCACGACGCGCAATCCGCGGCCGGCCGCATCGCGAGCGATGCCTGCGCCATTGATCCCGCCGCCGACAACCAGCAGATCCGTTTCCGTGTGCGGCTCCCGCTGAAGGATGCACCCGATGATAGCCGACGCTCAGGGCCGCCCCACAAAAGAAAAGAGGCGGACCATGCCGCCTCTTTCGCTTCGAGCGCCCGCCGGCGGTTATTTGCGTTTGCGCAACTTCTGAATGGCTGCGAGCTGAGCCATCGCGCTGGCCAGTTCGGCCTGCGCCCGGGCAATCTCGAGCTTCGACGTCCGGTTCTGCATGGCTTCTTCTGCCAGCTTTTTCGCTTCGAGGGCTTTGGCTTCGTCCAGGTCCTGACCGCGGATCGCGGTGTCCGCGAGCACCGTGATCGATTTCGGCTGCACTTCGAGTATGCCACCGGCCACGAATATCAACTCCTCCTCCGCGCCGCCCGGCGGCTTGATGCGGACTTCGCCGGCCCGGATACGTGTGATGAGCGGCGTATGACGCGGATAAATACCGAGCTCGCCCGATTCACCCGGAAGAACCACGAACTCCGCGTCACCGGAGTAAATCTGCTCTTCGGCGCTGACGACGTCGACGTGTATGGTGTTGGCCATGGATTACTGCAGCGTCTTCGCTTTTTCGAACGCTTCTTCGATCGCGCCGACCATGTAAAAGGCCTGCTCGGGAAGTGCGTCGCACTCGCCCGTGGCGATCATCTTGAAGCCTTTGATCGTGTCCTTGAGCGAAACGTATTTACCCGGCGAGCCGGTAAACACTTCGGCCACGAAGAACGGCTGCGACAGAAAACGCTGGATCTTGCGCGCACGCGAGACCGCGAGCTTGTCCTCGGGCGAGAGCTCGTCCATGCCCAGAATGGCGATGATGTCGCGTAGCTCCTTGTAGCGCTGGAGCGTCGACTGAACCAGGCGCGCGGTGGCGTAGTGGTCCTCGCCGACAACGTGCGGGTCGAGCTGGCGCGAGGTCGAATCGAGCGGATCCACCGCCGGGTAAATCCCCAGCGATGCGATGTCGCGCGAGAGCACCACGGTGGAGTCGAGGTGGCCGAACGTGGTGGCCGGCGACGGGTCGGTCAGGTCGTCCGCAGGGACGTAGACCGCCTGGATCGAGGTGATCGAGCCGGTCTTGGTCGAGGTAATGCGTTCCTGCAGGCGGCCCATTTCTTCCGCCAGCGTGGGCTGATAACCCACGGCCGAGGGCATGCGGCCGAGCAGCGCCGAGACTTCCGTACCGGCGAGTGTGTAGCGGTAGATGTTGTCGACGAAGAACAGCACGTCGCGGCCTTCGTCACGGAAGAATTCGGCCATGGTCAGGCCGGTGAGCGCGACGCGCAGACGGTTGCCCGGCGGCTCGTTCATCTGACCGTAAACCAGTGCAACCTTGTCCAGAACGTTCGAG
>JBKJKJ010000063.1:0-11280 GCA_046597455.1 Burkholderiales bacterium | reverse complement strand
CGCCGTGCAGCGGCTTGGTGTGCGTCCCGAAATTACCCGTGATCCCGCCCGCCTGGGAGGCGGCGATTCCCCACGCATGGCGCTGTTGTGTCGCGTCGAGGCCCAGCAGCCTGCCCGAGACGGTGGCTGAGGTGAGAGGCCCGAACATGGCCGTGCTGTGCAGGCCATGGAACTGATCAGCACGCCGGGGCACGATGCGCGAAAGCGCTTCGCCGATTTCGTAACCCGCGATGTACGCCTCGAGGAGCTCACGTCCGCTCCGATCCTGCGTCTCCCCGGTAGCCAGCATGGCGGGGACCAGCACGACGCTCGGATGTCCGAAGCTGGAGCAGTCGTCGAAGTCCAGCGTGTGCCCGAGGGTCCCGTTGACCAGTGCGGCAAGCCACGTGGATGTCTTTCCGGGCGTGCCCAGCACAGTGGCTTCGTTGGCGGTGCACCGATTGACGATGCCTTGAACCTTGACGCCCGGATCCTCGCCCACGCCGGCCAGCGCGACGCCGATCTGATCGAGTATGGCCAGTTTCGCAACCTCGATATCCCGCTGGGGGATCTTGTCCAGCGTTACGCTCGTTACGTATTGCGCTAACGTCTGTCCGAATTCCACAGTACCTCCCTTGGCTGTTGTTGATCACCTCATTTTCGAAGGGAAGATTCAACCGAGCCGGTTGACTATCGCTTCGAGGACTTCGAGTCTCACCGCTTCAATCCCCCGCGCTCGACTGCTCGAACTCGCCTGCCGCATCGGCACCACCAAGTCGAGTCACTGATCGGCATTCACGCCGGTGAGCTTCACGAGCTTGCCCATGGCTGCGTAATCCTCCCGGATGAGTCTGTCGAAGGCTTCAGGTGTGCCGTGCGCGGGCTCCTCGCCCAGGTCGAAGTAAAGCTTGCGCACTTCAGCCACACCCAGCACTTCACCCATTACAACGTTGAACTTCTCCACGACGGCACGCGGCGTGCCGCGGGGGGCGATGACGCCGTTCCAGCCGTAGTAGCGAAATCCCGCGACACCGCTTTCGGCGAGCGTCGGCAGCTCGGGGGTGACGCCGGACCGACGATCGCCTCCGGTTGCAAGGCAGCGCATGCGCCCGGCTTTCACCTGCGGCATGGCGGCGCTCAGCGGCGGCACTGTCCACTGCGACTCACCCTGCGCGACCGCCGCGATCGATGGCCCGCCGCCCTTGTAAGGCACGTGATTGGCGGGAATGCCGGCGTGCATGGCGAGGAGCAGCCCACCGAGATGACTGGTGGAGCCGACACCGGCCGAAGCCATGTTGAGTGCGGTCGATTTCGCTTTCGCAAGATCGATGAACTCCCGCACCGTCCTGGCCGCGAGGTTTGCGTGTACGCACAGTGCGGTTTGAGCGAGCACGTAAGTGGACACCGGAACGAAGTCGCGCAGCGGATCGTAGGTGAGCTTGCGATAAATGTGCGGCGTGATCGTGAGCGCGGAGGCGGGAACGGCCAGAAGCGTGTAGCCGTCGGGTGCTGCTCGCGCACCCGTTTCCATGCCCAGCGTGCCGCCCGCGCCGGGACGATTGTCCACCACGATCTGCTTTCCCAGGCGCTCGGATACACGGGTGAAGACGACCCGGCCGAGCATATCGGTGGTGCTGCCGGGCGCGTTCGGAAGGATGACGCGAATGGGACGCGCCGGATAATCGGATCGCTCCGCGCCGAGGGCGGCATTGCCGGTCATCGCAAGCGCAAGCAGCAGCAGAAATCGACGCATGGCATGTTTCCTGTGAAGTGACGTTAAGTCAAAGCGTCTGTTGATGTCGAACCCGGCACCGCCTCCGGCTTTCCTGCACAAGGATGTTCTACGACAAGGATTTTCTACAACAAGGATTTGCTACAGTATGACGTTTAACCCGGGGGCGGACCTGCCATGACAAAAATCGATGTGCATGCACACTGGTATCCCAGAGTATGGGTCGAGCTCCTGGAAAAGGAAGGGCCTCGCCATGGCGCGCAAACGAGCCGCCACGAGCGGGGCCACGTCGTGCTCGAAGTGCCGCAATACAGGAATCCTTTCCAGGAACAGTACATCGACATTCCGACGCGGCTCAAGATGATGGACGACGCGCGAGTCGATATGCATGCCCTCTCGCTCACCAGTCCCATGATCTACTGGGCGCCGCCTGAATTCGGCGCGAAGCTCGCGCAGGTCTACAACGACGCGCTTGCCGCCGCGCATCTCGAACATCCGAACCGGTTCGTGGGACTCGCCGCGCTGCCGATGCAGGCGCCCGACCTTGCCGTGGACGAAATCGATCGCGCATCGAAGCTCCCCGGCATACGCGGAATCTACATGGGCACGCATATCATGGGGAAGAATCTCGACGAGGAAGAATTCCGACCGGTGTTCGCCCGATGCGAGCAACTGGCCCTGCCGGTTTTTCTGCACCCGTTGAACCCGGTCGGAGGTGAGCGCATGCGCAAATACCATCTGCGCAATCTGATCGGCAATCCCACGGAGAATGCGATCGCAGCCGCATCACTGATCTTCGGCGGTGTCATGGACGCGTTTCCGAAGCTCGACGTGGTTCTCCCGCATTCCGGCGGCACGATGCCTGCGCTGATCGGACGGTGGGACCATGGCACGACAGTGCGCGCCGAGTTAAAACACATGACGCGCCCGCCGTCGAGCTACCTGCGGCGCTTTCACTACGACACCATTACACACAGCGATTCGATATTGACGAACCTGATCGAGCAGGTCGGAGCCGATCGCGTCGTCATGGGCAGCGATTGCCCGGCCGACATGAGCTACACGCAGCCGGTCGCGGTGGTGGAGCGGCTGACGAAGGTGGCCGCGGGGGATCGCGAGAAGATTCTCGGCGATAACGCTGCGCGTCTGCTCAGGCTTTGACACCGGGTTCGACCGGGGTCATGCGCTGAGTGGTTGTCCTCGGGCGTAAAAAAATAAATCCAGGGAGCGCCTGCCGCCGGTTCATCCGGGAAGCCGCTCATGCAGTGCTACACTTTTCCCGCCACGTTCACCCAGGGAGAAAAAACATGAAGCTCACGCTGTCCGGCGTTGCGGGCCTGTTCTGCGCCCTCACTGTACTCTCCGGTTGTGCGCCGATGCGCACCATTGCCTACAGCGTCGACTCGCACCTGAGGTCGACGCCGGACACGGTTGTGCTCGGACACCTGCCTGCGGGACGCAAGCCCGTGCTCACGGTGAAATCGGGCCAGGTCGTGCGCATCGATACGATTTCTCATCAGGGCCTCAACAGCGGAATCGATCCGGTGAAGTTTTTTGGCGCCGCGGGAATCGCGCCCGGGGACGTGCTGAGGGACGCGATCGATGTCTACCCCCAAATGGCGGCAAGGCCGAAGGACGCGGGTGCGCACGTGTTGACGGGGCCGATCCATGTTGACGGCGCCGAGCCCGGCGACATGCTCGAAGTGCGTGTGCTCGACATCCACTTTCGAGTACCGTACGGGGTCAACAACAGCGGAAAAGGCTCCGGAGTGCTGCCCGGCATTCATACGCAAGCCTATCCGAAAATCATCCGCTTCGACCTGCAGCGCCGCGTTGCGCTGTTCGCGCCCGGCATCGAGGTTCCGCTCGTTCCATTCATGGGCATCATGAGCGTCGCCCCGCCCGAAGAAAAACTCGCGAGCACGCGTCCGCCCGGTATTTACGGCGGCAACATGGATTTCAACCGGCTTACGATCGGCTCGAGTCTTTACCTGCCGGTGCACCAGCGCGGCGCGCTTTTCTATACAGGCGATGCACACGCGGTGCAGGGCGACGGCGAAGTGAACGGTACCGCGATCGAGGCGTCCCTCACGCCGGTGCTGCAGTTCATCGTTCACAAGGGTGTGGGCAAGTCGATGAAGTGGCCGCGCGCCGAAGACGCGTCCAACCACTACGTCATGGGAATGGACGTCGATCTGAATATCGCGATGAAAGAAGCGGTGCAGGAAACCGTGAACTTTCTCGGGCGCGAGCGTGGGCTTTCCCCGGGCGACGCCTACTCGCTCGCGAGCATCGGGGTCAACTACATCGTCGGTGAAGCGGTCGACTACGTGCAAATGATTTACGGCGAGATACCCAAACGTATGTTCAGCAGCAACAAGCCGTTCTGGTCGGGGGCGCGCTGACGATGCGAGGGATGAGCGGGACCGTGGTGCTGCTTGCCTGCGCAGTGCTCGCGCCATCGGGCATCGCCCAAACGTATCCTTCGAAACCGGTGCGGATCGTCGCGCCGTTTGCGCCCGGCAGCACGATCGACATCATCGGGCGTCTCATCGCACCCCGACTGGGCGAAGCGCTGGGCCACCCGGTGCTCGTCGACAACCGGCCGGGTGCGGGCGGCATGGTCGGCATGGATTTCGTCGCGAAAGCCGCGCCTGACGGCTATACGCTGGTAATCGGTGCACTGGGGCCGATGGCCATGAATCCCGTACTGTATCCCAGGACGCCTTTCGATCCGGTGCGCGACTTCGCCCCCGTCACCCTGCTCGCGACGGGGCCGGTCGTGGTTGCGATCCATCCGTCGGTGCCGGCGCGCACGGTGAAGGAACTGGTCGCGCTTGCGAAGAAAAATCCGGGACAGCTCAATTTCGGCTCACCCGGCGTCGGCAGCAGCCCGCATCTCACCGGCGAGCTCATCAAGATGCTGACTGGCAGCGATTTCGTTCACGTGCCGTATAAAGGCAACGCCGAAGCCCTGACCGACCTCATCAGCGGACGGGTCAGCATCGTCTTCAGCGGTCTGCCGCCCGTCGTGCCGCTGGCGAAAGCAGGCCGGGTCAGAGTCATTGCGACCACAGGCAGCCAGCGGATTGCCGGGATGCCCGACGTGCCGACAATCAGCGAAGCCGGGCTGCCGGGCGCCAAAGTGCTGATCTGGTATGGACTGGTGGCGCCGGCGGCGACGCCGAAAGACGTGGTGACGCGCCTGAATGCGCAGACCGTGAAAATCATGGCAGCCCCCGATATGCGCGATCGCTTCACGCAGCAGGGGATCGATCCTGAAACCAGCACCCCTGAACAGTTCGGGGAACTCATCCGCAGTGAGTATGCGCGCTGGACCCAAGTCATCCGCGCCAGCGGAATCAAAATGGAGTGAGCGCGCGTCGATGCACTGAAAGGTGATGCGCATCGCGCGTGAGAGAATGCGCCGATGTCATGTCACTTTCGAGCGGCGGTTGCCGGGTTTGCGCTGAGTGCTGCGCTGGGCGCGTGCTCGCCGCAGACTGCGTTGCTTGCCTCGCTGGTTCCCGACGGTACGGTCAGCACGCTGCTGGGGCACCTCGAAAAAGTCACCGACGACAATCGCAGACGCGTTGCCGAGCTCCAGCGCGAGGGACGCTGGGACGAGCTGGCGCGCCTGGCCGAGCAGAACCTGGCGAAGGACGCTTCGAACGCAGACTGGTGGCTGGTTCTGGGTCACGCGCGATCGCAGGCGGGGGACTATGGCGCTGCTGCCAAGGCTTTCGGTGAAGTCGTACGCCTGACGCCCGACGCCGCCTTGGGCTGGAATCTGCTCGCGCAGTCGTATCGTTCCGCAGGCGATTCGCAGCGCGCAGTCGTCGTGCTCAACAACGCGCTGCTCGCGCTGCGCGAGGCACCGGTGACGGTCTTTCTGTTAGGCGAAAGTTACAGCGACCTCGGACATTTCGACCGGGCGCTCGCCGCGTATCAGCAGTCGCTCGCGATCGAAGCGGATTTTCCGGCCGCATGGTTCGGTCTAGCACGCACCTACGAGCGGCTGGGCCGGATGGAGGAAGCGCGTGCAGCTCGCGTACGCCTCGAGAAGCTCGACCCCACACTTGCGAAGCGCCTGGATGACGGGCGTGCGGGCCGGGTCGCGGCTCCGCGCTGAGGGGCTAGCTGCTGTGGACGCTCGGGTGAAGCGTGGCGGCACGCCGGCTTTTCAACGCCGGCGTGATGTGGGGTGCGATCAGCTGGAGCAACTCGCCGAAAACCTTGGGACTGCCGGCGACGATGTCGCCGCGCTCCAGCCAGCCTTCGTTGCCTTCGAGATCGCCCACGAGCCCGCCGGCTTCGGTGATCAGCAGCGAACCCGCGGCCATGTCCCACGGTGCGAGCCCGATTTCCCAGAAACCATCGAGTCTGCCCGCCGCCACGTAAGCCAGATCGAGTGCAGCCGATCCGGCCCGACGCACGCCTGCGGTGCTTTTCATCATGTCCCGGAGCATTGCGAGATAGGCGTCGATATGGGCGAATTCCTTGAACGGAAACCCGGTGCCGATCAGGCTCGGCTTCAGATGCAGCCGCTTGCCCACGCGTATGCGCGTCTCGTTGAGGAAAGCGCCGCGCCCGCGGCTCGCGGTGAAAAGGTCGTTGCTGGCGGGATCGTAAACCACTGCCTGGGTGATGATGCCGCGATGCTCGAGCGCAATCGACACGGCGTATTGCGGAAAGCCGTGGAGATAGTTCGTCGTGCCGTCGAGCGGGTCGATGATCCAGCGATGCTCCGACGAGCCGGACGACGCGTCCGACGCGCCGCTTTCCTCTGCTAGAATCGCGTGCCCCGGATAGGCCTCGTGCAGCGTCGAAATGATCGCCTGCTCGGCTTCGCGGTCGACTTCGGAGACGAAATCGTTCGCCGCTTTTTCCCGCACAGCGATGATGTCCAGATTTCGCGTCGCGCGGTTGATGATGTTTCCGGCGCGGCGTGCGGCTTTCACCGCGGTAGTGAGCATCGGGTGCATGGGGCTCTTGGCGTCCGTATTCAGAAGTCGGGATTCGGGCCCGGCGCAGCATTCGCCGGACGCCTGACCGATGGAAGGGGCGTATTGTAGTGCGTTAGCCGGTATCCGGCACTTCCTCCTGCTGACAGGCGTCTTCATCTTTGTAATGTCCGAGAACGATCCATTCAAAAACGTTTGCATCGTGCTGTGCGAAACGAGTCATCCCGGCAACATCGGCGCCGCGGCGCGCGCAATGAAAACGATGGGCCTGTCCAGGCTTCATCTGGTGAAGCCGCTGCGCTTCCCCGATCACGAGGCGATGTGGCGCGCAACCAGCGCGACCGACGTGCTCGACGCCGCGACCGTGCACGAGACGCTCGATGAGGCGCTCCACGGCGTTGCCTTTGCGGTCGCGTGTTCGGCGCGCCGACGCGATGTGGCTGTGCCCGCGGCGACTGTTCGGGAGGCGGCGGCGCGTGTCATCGACGTGGCGCAATCGCAGGTCGTGGCGCTCGTTTTTGGCAACGAGTCCTACGGGCTCACGACCGACGACGTGAACAAGTGCGGCCTGCTCGCCTCGATCCCGGCCAATCCGCGCTTTTCCTCGCTCAATCTGGCATCCGCGGTCCAGGTGTTTACTTACGAGTTGCGAGTCGCCGCCGAAATCGACGCACCCGTCCTCTCCAGGCGCGAGCTGGCGACCCACGAGCAGGTTGAAGGCTTCTATGTTCAGCTCGAGCAGTCGCTCGCCGAGACCGGCTTTCTGAACCCCGAGCATCCCAAGAAGCTCATGCCCAAGCTGCGGCGGCTTTTCGCGCGCGCCGGTCTGGAGGTCGAAGAGGTCAACATCCTGCGCGGCATCTTGAAAGCGATGTGGCACCCGAAAAAGCGGTAGCGGGCGCTTCAGGCGCGTGCGCCTTTCGGGCCGCCCGATAGTTGATTAAAATAGTCGGCTTTAATCGGCCGGACTCGAAGCGCATGTTCGCGCGTCTAAAAGAAGAAATCGCAGTGGTGTTCGAGCGCGACCCTGCCGCGCGCAACGCCTGGGAAGTCGTGACGTGCTATCCCGGATTTCACGCGATGCTCGTCCACCGGCTGTCGCACCGGCTTTGGGGTGCCGGCTTCAAGTGGCTGGCCCGCTTCATTTCTCACCTCGGGCGCGGACTGACCGGAATCGAAATCCACCCTGGTGCCCAGATCGGCCGGCGATTCTTCATCGATCACGGCATGGGGGTCGTCATCGGGCAGACGTCAGAAATCGGCGACGACTGCACCCTGTATCACGGGGTGACCCTCGGCGGGACGTCCTGGAACCCCGGTAAGCGGCATCCGACCCTCGGAAAAGGGGTGGTGGTGGGCGCCGGTGCGAAAATTCTGGGCCCCATCCTGATCGGCGATGGCGCGAAGATCGGATCGAACGCCGTGGTGGTGAAGCCCGTGCCAGCGGGCGCCACGGCCATCGGCATCCCCGCCCGTGTCGTTGAATCGCAGGAAGCGCAGGGGCGTTTCGCGGCGTATGCGGTCGGGCGTGACACCAACGACCCCGTGGCGCAGGCCTTGCACGAGCTGATCGATCACAGCGTCGAAGCCGACCGCCGAATCGAGCACATCCTGGCGGAATTGCAGCGCCTGGGCGTCAAGCTCGGCGCCGAGCCCAGCTCCAAATTCGACCCGAACTATCTGAACCGAATTGTTGACTAAATTGGTCGGGAAAGTGTATAGTCGACTAAATTAGTCTGATATTGTCCGGTGTCAGTATTTTGTCAGTTAATGGCTTGATTACGCTGGTTTTTGACGAGGTGGCCCATGAGACTCACGACCAAAGGTAGGTTTGCGGTAACGGCTATGGTCGACCTCGCGATGCGCGACGGCGGCGGTCCGATCACGCTGGCCGAAATCAGCTCGCGGCAGAAGATCTCGTTGTCCTATCTGGAGCAGCTCTTCGGCAAGCTGCGGCGCCATGCGCTGGTGGACAGCGTGCGCGGGCCCGGCGGCGGGTATCGGCTTGCCAAGGACATGGCGGCCATCTCGGTGGCTGAAATCATTCTCGCGGTCGACGAGCCGATCGGCGCCACCCAGTGCGCCGGCAAGGAAAACTGCCGCGACGAGCAGAAGTGTCTTACCCACGACCTGTGGGCGACGCTCAACGAGCGCATTTTCGATTATCTCGAGTCCGTGACGTTGCGGCAGCTCGTCGACAACCAGAAATCGAAGGACCCCGGTTACAACACGGTCCACGACATGCGCCAGAGCCCGGGCAAGGGCGTGGCGGTCTCGCCATGAGCGCACGCGCCGGCAACCGGGTTTTCGCCGCACAGCGCTCCTTTCACGGAGGCTAAAGCATGGCCCATGTCTATCTGGACCACAACGCGACGACGCCGCTTGACGAGCGAGTGCTTGATGCGATGCTGCCGTACATGCGGCAGCAGTATGGTAATGCGTCGAGCCGGCACGAGCTCGGAACACAGGCGCGCCGGGCCGTGAACGACGCGCGCGAGCGGGTCGCCGCACTGGTGAACGTGCAGCCGTCGCAAATCGTTTTCGTGTCGGGCGGGACCGAAGCCAACAACCTTTTCATCAAGGGCGCGGCCGGTTATCTCAAGCCGACGCAAGTGGCCGTGAGCGCAATCGAGCATCCGTGCGTCGCGAAGCCGGCGCAGGAACTGGTGCGCAGCGGGTGGAAGCTACGCAAGCTGGCCGTCACGCGGGACGGCGTGATCGACATGGAAGACGTGGCCGCGGCGCTTCAGGCGCCGACGGGAATCGTGTCGGTCATGCTCGCGAACAATGAAACCGGCGTGGTGCAGGACGTCGCGGCGGTGGCCGAGCTCGCCCGCGAGGCGCGTGCCTGGACGCATACCGATGCGGTGCAGGCGCTGGGCAAGATCGAAGTGGATTTCGCGGCGCTGAACGTGCATGCGATGACGATTTCGGCACACAAGATATATGGCCCCAAAGGGGCGGGCGCTCTCGTGGTCGACAAGCGCATCGAGTTGAAACCGCTGATCGCGGGCGGCGGGCACGAGCAAGGCATGCGTTCGGGAACGGAAAACGTGCCGGCGATCGTCGGGTTCGGCGCCGCAGCCGAACTGGCGCTCGCACGCCGGCTGGAACTGGCTGAGCGGGCACTCGGCTTGCGCGCGACCCTGGAAGCCGGACTGAATGAATTCGGTGCGGTGATTTTCGGCGAGCGTGCGCCGCGCATTCCGAACACGACGTATTTCGCGTTTCCGCATATCGACGGTGAGACATTCGTCGTGGAGCTCGACAAGGCGGGATACGCCGTCGCGGCGGGTGCCGCGTGTTCCAGCGCCAGCACCGAGCCTTCGGCAACCCTGATCGCGATGGGTGTAGAGCCCGATCTCGCGCGGGGTGCGGTGAGGTTGAGTCTCGGGGTGTCGAGCACACTCGACGAGGTCGAAGGCTTTTTGAGAGCGGTGCAAAACCTGGTGAAGCAGTTCAGGGGCATGACTGCGATGACGGCGTGATTCAGTACCGATAACGGCAGACGCTCTGAAACCATTTTAACGGGCATACGAATGACCATACAACTGACGGAAAGTGCAGCGAAACAGATCCAGACCCAGCTCACGAAGCGAGGGCGCGGCATAGGCTTGCGCGTGGGCATAAAGAAAGTCGGATGTTCGGGTTTTGCCTACACCTACGATTACGCCGACGAGATCGGGCCTGAGGACCAGCTCTTCGAGTCGCACGGCACGAAGCTCGTGGTCGATCCCAAAAGCCTGGATTTCCTCGACGGCTCCACGCTGGACTATGTCAGGGAAAGTCTGAAGCAGGCGTTCAAATTCACGAACCCGAACGTCGATGCCATGTGCGGCTGTGGCGAAAGCTTCAGTGTGAAGGACACCACGAAAGCGTGACGTATCAGGCGTGAGGCGCGGCCGGCTTGAATGCCCCTCACACACCCCCGATTCACGCAGTTGGAGCGGATAAATGAGCAGCGTATTAGAACAACTGGTCAACAAGCCTTACGAGCACGGTTTCCGTACGGAGATCGAGACTGAAAGTGCGCCCAAAGGGCTCACCGAAGACACCATCCGGATGATCTCGACGAAGAAGAACGAGCCGCAGTGGTTGCTCGAGTTCAGGCTGAAGGCGTATCGGCACTGGCTCACGATGGAAGAGCCGCGCTGGCCGAACGTCAAATATCCGAAGATCGACTTTCAGGACATCATCTACTTTTCGGCGCCGAAGCCGAAAAAGAAGCTGAGCATGGACGAAGTCGATCCCGAGCTTTTGCGCACCTTCGAGAAGCTCGGCGTGCCGATGAACGAGCGCGCAGCGCTGGCGGGTGTGGCGGTGGACGTGATTTTCGACTCGGTGTCGGTGGCGACGACCTACAAGGACAAGCTCGCGAAAGTCGGCATCATTTTCTGCTCGATTTCCGAAGCGGTGCGCGATCATGCGCAGCTCGTCCAAAAGTATATGGGCAGCGTGGTGCCGCCCGGCGACAACTACTACGCCGCGCTCAATTGCGCCGTATTCACGGACGGCTCCTTCGTATTCATCCCCAAAGGGGTGAAGTGCCCGATGGAGCTTTCCACCTATTTCCGCATCAATACCGAAGAGTCGGGCCAGTTCGAA
>JBKJKJ010000046.1:0-5385 GCA_046597455.1 Burkholderiales bacterium | reverse complement strand
CGAGTGCTGCACGTAGGTATCGATTGCCGTCTGTTGCGCGCGGAAGAAATCGATCGAGAGAAAGCGGCCGAGATCGAGCGCAAAGTAGGCCACGACTGCAATCGCGAGGATCCCGGCCAGAACCAGTTTGCTTTTTTTCACGTCGTGCTCCTGACTGAATGGGCGATAGGTCGATGCCCGGGACTGAAACTTACACGGCCGCGCGGGGCTGCGGCGATATCGTACGGCGGCCCGTCGGTGAGGCGGCTGAAATAGGCGGCATGCGCCGGACTGCCGGGCGGCCAGTTTGCAAGAAACGCCTGGATCCAGCGCGCGTGATCGTAATGGACCGCAAGCGCCTCCACGTGGGCGGAGCCTACGCGCGCGCCATAAAGCGCGTGTTGCGCGGGCCGTGTCGAAATGCGCGTCACCACGCCGTAGCGCGTGCCGTGAAAATTAGGCATGCCGGCTGCGCCATTGTTGAACACCGCCGCACCACCGGCGTCAGTATCCAGCGCAAGGCCGACCGGAAGACACGTATGGCTGGAGGCGAGGATGTCCACTTGAGCCGCCTCGATCTGCGAGCGCACGCATTGCACCCCGTCAGGCGTTGCCAACGCGTCCTGGGAACAGCTCCAGCCCGCCAGCGACTGCGCATCGCCATGAACGATGCCGACGCGCAGGCCCGCGATTTCCGCAACGAGGTGCATGGGGAGCGCCGCGAGCTCGCGGCACACCGCCGGAAAGGCGTGCGCGGTTTCGCGCAGACGCACGATGATCGCGTTCGAGCGCTCGACTTCTGCGTTGCTGACGCTTTCAGGGTACCCGCAGCCGCACCCGGCTTGCGTGTCATCGGCGGCGATTTCGGTCTCGACATTGCCGCGCAGCGCTGAGTGCCGCATCACTGTGCGATTGATCGCGGCGAAAGTCTCGGTATCGATGTCGAACCAGTTGAAATCGCCGTTGAAGACGACCGTGGCGCCACCCGGCTCCGCGTCGGCGAGGTCGAGGATGCGCTCGAGCGCCTGGGCATTGCCCTAAAGCCCGCCGACCACCAGCAGCGTGTCGGCGTGCAGGTCAGGTTGGCGCGCCAGGACGCGCGGTGCGTAGCGATAGTGCGTCGGGCAGGATCGTCCCGGTTCAGCGCGAGCGATCGTGCGCGAGTCCGCCGGACGCTCGATCACGCGCGAGCGTCCGCAGTGTCGGCCTTGGAAAGCCGCAGGCGTTGCCACGCGAGGGGGAGCAGGAATCCGGCGCTGCAAATGGCAAGACCATAAGCATTCGCGCCCAGGAGGAGGGCGTACTTGCCGTCGCCGATGGCCCATGATGCGGGGATCGCGTTAAGCGCGACGAGCGTGCCCAGGGCGATCCCCGGCCAGAACGCGAGGTGGAAGCTCCACGGGGAATGTTTCACGAGGGGCGCCAGCAGAAAAATGGGCGCGAGGCCGATCACCATCGTTCCGCTCACCGTCGTCGCTTTCAAAATGTCGGTGCCCGCAATCATCGGCAGATTGCCGAGCAGCGCGAAGGCCACCATCGTCCACATTCCGACTCTCACCGCGCGCCGGCCGGGCGTGCGCCCGGCGAGCAACGGCACTTCCTGACCGATCGACTTGGAGACCGAAGCGAAAGTCGAATCGACCGTCGATCCCGCCGCCATGATCATGACGGCGGTCATCAGCAGATACGGGAGCGTGCCGAAGGCGAGCGCGACCGCACCGGGCATGTTGTCGCCGGTGGGCAGGCCTTCGAGCTTTGCGTGCACGCCGACCAGGCTGAAGGCGAAGATGCAGATGAAACCCAGCACACCGGCCACGATCATCGCGCGCAGCATCGTTTTCTCGCGCGAGATGAAGCCGCGGTCGGTGAGCACCGGGTCGTGGAAGGGATACGAAATGACTTGCAGGAGCGCGACCAGCAGCAGGTCCACGCCGCCCGCCATCCGGAATTCGCCGACCGAGAGCAGTTGCGGCAGACCGTGCTGCGGCAGCACCACGAACAGGACAAGCGTGATGACGGCGACGAACAGCACCGACTGAAGGATGTCGGTCGCAATCGACGAACGAAGTCCGCCCTTGAGGCTGTAGATCAGCGTCACGGCCGTAAAGAGGAGGGCGGCCGCGATGAAAGTGCCCTCACCGGGCTTGCCGTAATAAGCACCGACGACCGCGGTATTGCTCCACACCTCGTTGTACAGGCGGATGAGGATGGCGAGCGTGAAGGCGACCGCGGCGAGCCTGCCGTAACGCCCGATCAGAAAAGGGACCAGGCCGGTCGCGCCGTGGCGTGTGCGCAGGCGGTAGATGACGAGGCCCGCAACGGGAATGGAGAGCCAGTATGTCGCGTAAGCGAGCCCACCGACGATGCCGTACGTGGCGCCGAGGTTGGCCGCGTTCGTCACCGACTTCGCGAAGATCCAGCTGATGAAGATGCTGCACATCAGCGCCCATTCGGACGCGGGTCGTCCGCTTTCGTCGGTGCCGCGGAAAAAACTCGACGCCGAGCGCGCCTGCGGCGACATCACGTACATGGTGGCGCCGTAAAGCAGCAGGAAACCCCAGAAGAAAAAGCCGGTGAGGGGATCGAGCAGCGCAGGTCCCATCATTCAGTCAGCCCACGCGAGTGCCGGCCTGGCCCTGTGTCAGGCAAGGGCGCCCCCGCAACTCGAGCCCTGGCCGGCAGTACAGCCGTAGCAATGATCTTTCACCACGATCGGGTTGCCGGTGAGGTCGTCGCCCATCAATTGCCCGATGTGCGTGCGGGGGCGGTTCTTCCAGGCGAGCGGTAAACCCAGCATCTGGTTGAAGTCGCAGTCGTAGACGTAACCCTGCCAGTCCACCGAAAGGACTGAACGGCACATCACCGAGTCGAGGTTCTTCGCCTGGTAGGCATTCTTGAGAAGGTCCATATAAGGCTCGAACTGGCCTTTCGAGATCAGGGTGCTGCCGAAGCGCTGGATCGGCATGTTCGTCACCACGTAGAGCTGATTGAAAACAATGCCGAACTCGTCACCGAGGTGAAGCCGGTATTCGTCCTCGAGCTGGGCCTGCGCAGGCGGCAGAACCGGGCCCTGGGGGTTGTAGACGAGGTTCAGTGCCAGCGGCGAGCGGAGCTGGCCGTAGCCGAACCGGTTGAGCATCTGCAGGCTACGGATGCTGGCTTCGAATGCGCCGCTACCGCGCTGGGCATCGACGTTCTTTTCGAGATAGCAGGGGAGTGACGCAACGATCTCGACTTCGTGGTCGGTGAGGAACTGGGCCAGATCCTCGTGGCCGGGCTGCTCGAGGATGGTCAGGTTGCAGCGATCGATCACGTGCACGCCCAGATCGCGCGCCGCAGTCACCAGAAAGCGAAAATGAGGATTGAGCTCCGGCGCGCCCCCCGTCACGTCCAGCGTCTTCACCCCGGAGCTTTTGAGATACGCGAGTACGTCGAGGATCGTGCGGCGGTTCATTTCTTCCGTGCGCGTCGGCCCCGCATTGACGTGGCAGTGCAGGCACGTCTGATTGCAGCGGTATCCGACGTTGATCTGCATCGTGTCCAGGCGATTGCGTCGAATCGCCGGAAAGTCGCTTATCTCCAGCCGGGGTAAAGTGGCGTGCATTTATTCTCCGTGATGAGGTTACTGCAACGGTTGGTCGCGCGCCGCACGATCGACCTGTCAAAAATCGGCAAGGCGAGGGTGCGGAGGCGTGAGACCCCCCCGGTCGGTCAAACCTTACACACGCTGAACGGTCCGGTGCCTGGTTTGGATGGCGGCGTGCCCGAGGAAGTGGCCGGCTTCGTGGGATACGGCGCAGGCCGCGATCTGGCAAGCCGCTCCCGGCGCGTCAGGTAAGTTTGGGAAAGTTTCGAAGAAGCGCGCCGCATCAGTGACTTGTGCGCTTGCGCCGATCGGGCGGCGGGAACATCTTGCAGAGACAAATGGCAGTCGAATCAGATCATTCGTTCCAGAAAGAGGCAAAAAAATATCGAGGTTCTCAGGGTCGGGTTTGCGCGGCACGCCGACGCGGTGCCTTTTCGACTTCGCGCCTGTCCGCGCGGCTGCGCGGCTGCGGGATGCCCGCCAGCGCCGAGTGCACGGCGTCCCTCAGGGTGTCGCGACCGACACCTACCCTGGCCATGACGCGCAGCCCCTGAAGCACCGCCAGGAGCTGACGGGCATAGCGGGCAGGATCGAGTCCTTTGGACAGCGCCCCATCTTTCTTCGCCTGTGTGAGTCGCTCGCAGAGCACCGTCTCGACACGCTCGAAAGCCGTACGGATGAGCGCGGCGACTTCCTTGTCGTCCGAGCCGATTTCGACGGCGCTATTGGTGAGCAGGCAGCCGCGCCGCAAGCGGGCCATCGGCGCTTCTACGGTTTGCAGAAAAAACTGTCGCACCGCCTCGCCCGCCGGCTCGGTTTCGCCCAGGCGCCGTACGTGGCTCTGCACGATTGCGTCGAGGTAGCGCTCGACACTGGCGATGAAAAGCGCCCGTTTGTCGGCGTAAGCGGCGTAAAGGCTGGCCCGGCTTACCCCCGTGCCGCCGACGAGGTCCTCGATCGACGTACCCCGGTAACCATGCGACCAGAACGCGGCCATGGCGTGGGATACCAGTTCTGTTTCATCGTATTCGCGAGGTCGTGGCATGTCCCCATTCTAGAAGATGCCGCGCGTATCGCAAATTTCAGCGCATGAGCGGCATTGCGGTCGAATGCATCCGCAATGCCGCCAGCGCATGACTTCAGTGGTAAGACTCGCTCTCGTTGGGAGATGCCGGCCACGGCTGGGCCGTGCTTCGCCGCGAGCCCCACCCGAGGACGCGTGGCGCGCGAGTGGCGTTGGAAGCCGTACCGGAACTCGAGAATTCCACGGCGGCGCTCGGGAATACCGACCGCGTCGCACCTGCCGCGTGCGGCGGATCGGACGCATGCGATGTGATCGTCGGCGCCTGGTACGGCGTGACTTCGTTGACCGATCTGGGGAACACCGATTCGCCTGCGCTGGCGACTCCCGTACCCAGCGTCAAACCCATCGCAAGCGCCGTCCATGTGTGCTTAAGCATGTTGGATCTCCTTCAATGATGACGAGGCGTGCGTTCGAACGAACGCTTTGATCTCGATCGCCTTGATCGTCGTGCGCAGAAGACCCATGACGAGGTTGCGTACTCACAGACTTTTTTTGCGGGCACGCGCGTAAGGTCCGTCCGGGGACCCGGGTCTCATCGCCCTCGGGGGTGGTCGGGAATCAGAGCGGGCAACTTCGCACGCACTATCGACAGGAGCCGAGCCATGAAGACCGTTAAGATGGGCGCACCGGCCGCGGTGGCGCTGCGCGCCGCCTTATTGATCTTATTGAGCGTTGGACCTGTATCTGCTGCGGCCGATCCGCGCTGGCAGGCCGAGTGGCCTCGAACCGATTTCAA
>JBKJKJ010000585.1:0-14748 GCA_046597455.1 Burkholderiales bacterium | reverse complement strand
GTCGCAAGCGGCGATGATGTGGGTGGAGTAGCCGATCACCGGAACATCCGCAGTCTGTTTCGGGTACGTCCCCGCCTTGATCGTCAGGCGGTGGTAACCGGGGTTCATCTTGATGAGCTGGCTCATCGTTTTTTCGTCCACCGGCACCAGACGCACGTCCCGGGCGGAGGCGAGGTCCATCACCGATGAGGCGGGGGCGGTGGTGCCGAGCGTGAACACCTGGGCGTGGCCGTCCTGCATCAGCGAGACCGCGTCGTTGTACGAGGCCTGGAAGTTGACCTTCGAAAGCGATTGGTAGCTCATCCCGTTCAGCTTCAGGATCATGTCGGTCAGCATCTCACCGGTGTTGCCTTTGGGCTGCGTGACCACGGTCTTGCCCTTGAGATCAGCGAAGCTGTTCACATTGGCGTTGGACAGCGCGACGACCTGGAAATACTGCGGATAGAGGTTTGCGACCTGGCAGACCTTCGTCACTTTCTTAGGAAAAGGCGCGCGCCCTTCGATGCCGTCGACGGTGCTGCTCGAATTGCCGAAACCGATCTGGGCTTTGCCTTCATCGACACCGCGCACGTTGGCGATGCCGGCGCCGGGCTGTGCCTGGATCTGCAGCCCCGGTATGGCTTTCTCCCACATTCCCTTGAGCGCACCGCCCAGCGGCACCCACACGCCGCCCTGCGGGCCGGTCATCATCGTGATCTGCTGGGCTGCGGCCGGAGCGGCGAATGCTGCGGCGGCCAGTGTGCCTGCGCACAGGCGTGCAATACGACTTGCGTGAAACATGGACTCCTCCAGTTTTGATGAGCCTTTCATGAGACGCAAAGGCGGTGGAACGATTGTGTGATCCGCGGTTGCGCGCCGTCAAGCGCGCGGGCTAAAGCATATCCAGCTAGGTCTGCTGCTCGGAACCCAGGTAAGGCGCGATCCATCCCAACCCGGCTTCAGTCGTAGTCTTCGGCTTGTATTCGCAACCGATCCAGCCGGCATAGCCGATGCGGTCGATGAACTCGAAAAGGAAAGCGTAATTGATTTCCCCGGTGCCCGGCTCGTTTCGCCCGGGGTTGTCGGCGAGCTGCATGTGAGGGATCAGCGCGAGATTCGCGTCGATCGTTCGCGCGATATCGCCTTCCATGATCTGCATGTGATAGATGTCGTATTGGAGGAAGAGGTTGTCCGAGCCGACTTCCGCGATGATGTCCAGTGCCTGTCGCGAGTGCGTCAGGTAGAAGCCCGGAATGTCGCGCGTATTGATCGGCTCGATCAGGAGCTTGATTCCCGACGCCTTGAGCTTCATTGCGGCGAACTTGAGATTGGCGACCAGCGTCGTGCGCTGGCGCGCTTCGGGCACGTCCGCCGGGCACAGGCCCGCGAGGCAGTTCAGCTGCGTGCAGCCGAGTGCGAGCGCATACTCGATGGCCAGGCCTACGCCGTCCTGAAACTCGCCCACGCGATTGGGGTGGCACGCGATACCGCGCTCGCCTTTCGCCCAGTCACCCGCGGGCAGGTTATGCAACACCTGAACGAGGTGATGCTTGCGGAGTTGCTCTGCGAGCTGGTCCTTGTCGTGCTCGTACGGGAACAGATATTCGACGCCTTTGAAACCCGCTTTCGCGGCTGCAGCGAAGCGGTCTAGGAAGCTGTGCTCGTTGAAAAGCAGGGTGAGGTTGGCGCAGAAACGGGGCATGGCGATTCAGTGTCGGGTGTCGGTGCCGTATTGTGAAGGTGCGGATTGCCGGCGTGAGGCCTGAGTGCGGATCGACATTAGCGCCCGACCCTGCGCGTGTCAACGCCGGACAACGGCGGGTGGGGGGCAGACCCCGTGTTGGTCGCACGGTGCAGTGATACGTGGGGTCACGGCGGGCCGCTATAATGGCGCTTCAAATGACCGTCCAGCAACCGATCGTAGGCGTGCTCCTCGCTGCCGGCTCAGGCACCCGCTTCGGCGGCGACAAGCTGATACACCCCCTCGATGACGGTATTGCAATCGCCGCTCACGCGGCGCGCAACCTCGTCGCGTGCGGCCTCGATGTCGTCGCCGTCGTGCGTGCCGGTGATTTTCCGCTCGGGGATATGCTCGAGCAGGAAGGCTGCAGGGTCACCCAGTGCGCCGACTCGATCAAAGGCATGGGCCATACGCTCGCTCACGGGGTCGCCACAGCACGCGAGGCCGGGGGCTGGGTGGTGGCACTTGCCGATATGCCTCGGGTGCGGCCGGAGACGATAGCGCGCATCATGGCTGCACTCTCTGAAGGCGCGACCATCGCCGCGCCCCTATACCGCGGCGAGCGCGGGCACCCCGTGGGCTTCAGCGCCGCCTTGCGGGATGAGCTTCTCGGTTTGTCCGGCGACACCGGCGCGAAGTCGGTGCTGCAGCGTCATCGTGATGCCATCCGTCTCCTCGACTGCGACGATCCCGGCATCGTGCTCGACATCGATCGGAAGGCCGACCTCGATCGGACCCTCTGAAGTGGGCACGGGCCGCGGGGTGCACGCGGTCGCGCGTGCGGTTCGAGGGGGATGGAAAGTCGTGACGCTGCGTCCTGCAGCCTCGGACTTCACCCTTACACCTGAATTATTCGCGTCGCTCGTCCTGCTCGATGTCGCGCTCGAGCTGGTGTTCTCCGTGGTGTCTTTCGGCGTCCACGGACAGCTCAATCCATACGAACTGCCGCGGCTGCTGATGTTCGTGCCCATGGTGCTCATCGTCGGCGTGGTTGCGCGCCGCGCCGATTTCCGCGCCAACCTGCTCCTGCTGCCGGTCGCTTTCGCTGCTGCGAGCGTGGTGATGACGGTCATCACGTCAGGCCTCTACATCCTCGCTCAGTACCAGCTGGTGCCGTTCGTGGAAGCGTACTGGTCATGGTTCGATGACGTGGTACTCGGCTGGTCCACGCTGCTCATCAGCGTGGCCGTGTGGAAGCTCCTGGGGACTGGCGCTCTGGCGAGGACCGGTGTAGCCGCAAGCGCCGTCACACTCCTCGTCCTGCCGGCCGTGTGGCTGCCTCAGGGCATGCTGTGGATGCCTCGCCCGGACGAAAGCGGCGCCGACGCGAAAGGCTTTTACACGCTGGCGCAGGAGAAAGCGTTCTACGCGCAGCAGGGGGCGCTCGAGCGCGAGCTCGAAGCACTCCAGCCCGAGCGGCCGGGCGTGCCCGATATCTACCTGGTGGCTGCCGGTCTTTATGCGGGCGAAGACGTGTTCATGAAGGAGATCCGGATGATCACGGACCTTTTTCGCAAGCGTTTCGACACGGCGGGCCGCACGGTGACACTGATCAACAACGTGCAGACCCTGGAGGCGTTTCCCATTGCGAGCCTGACCAGCCTGCGTCAGTCCCTGCGCCACGTCGGCCAGGTGATGAATCCCGCTGAAGACCTCCTCGTGCTCTACGTATCATCCCATGGCTCGGACAAGCACGAGCTCGCGGTGGATTTCAGGCCGCTGCGCCTCACCAGCATCGATCCGGCGCACCTGAAGACGGCGCTGGACGAATCCGGCATCCGCTGGAAAGTGATCGTGGTTTCTGCGTGCTACGCCGGTGGTTTCATTGAGCCGCTGAAGGACGATCACACCCTGATCATCACGGCGGCGAGCGCAGACCGCACGTCGTTCGGCTGCGGCACTGCGTCTGACGCAACGTATCTTGCTCAGGCGCTTTTTGGAGAAGCGATGAAGAAAACCCACTCGTTCGAAGCGGCATTCGAGGAAGCTCGCAAGACGATCGAAGGGTGGGAGCAGGCAAAAGGAATCACCCCGTCACAGCCGCAGATTTACGTCGGCTCGCAGATCCGGGCCAAGCTCGCGCAGGTGGAGCGGCGCCTGGGAGATACCACCCGGCCGTAAGCGTCCCCGGCTGGACGCTATAATTCGCCTTTCACCCGTTTCCGGAATCCGTCATGCGTTTCGAAGGCACTCAGAACTACGTCGCAACCGAAGACCTGATGATGGCGGTCAACGCCGCCACGACGCTCGAGCGGCCGCTGCTCATCAAGGGCGAGCCCGGCACCGGCAAGACCCTGCTCGCAATCGAAGTCGCGAAGGCGCTGGGGCGGCCGCTTTACGAGTGGCATATCAAGTCGACGATGAAGGCGCAGCACGGGCTCTACGAATACGATGCGGTCTCGCGCCTGCGTGATTCGCAGCTCGGCGACCCGAAAGTGAACGACATCCGCAACTACATCGTGCGCGGCATGCTGTGGCAGGCTTTCACGTCCGAAACGCCCGCGGTGCTGTTGATCGACGAGATCGACAAGGCGGACATCGAGTTCCCCAACGACCTGCTGCGCGAGCTCGACCGCATGGAGTTCTACGTCTACGAGACGCAGGAACTGGTCAAGGCGCACCACAGGCCGCTCGTCATCATCACGAGCAACAACGAAAAAGAGCTGCCCGACGCATTTCTGCGCCGCTGCTTCTTCCATTACATCCGGTTTCCCGACCACGAGACGATGGAAAAAATCGTCCACGTGCATTTCCCTGACATCAAGAAGCAGCTGCTGCGGGAAGCGCTGGAGCGCTTTTTCGAGATCCGCGAAGTGCCGGGGCTGAAGAAAAAGCCTTCAACCTCCGAGCTCCTCGACTGGCTCAAGCTGCTCGTGGCTGAAGACATTTCGCCCGAAGTGCTCCACAGCCAGGACGCGCACAAGATCGTGCCCCCGCTGCACGGGGCGCTCATCAAGAACGAGCAGGACGTGCATCTGTTCGAGCGCCTGGTGTTCATGTCGCGTCGGAAGTCGTGAACCGCCGCCGCCCGGGCTAAGCTCGGTGGGATCGTGACGAGAGGGATGCTGTAGCGCAACGGGGCCGGGGCGCAAAAACAAAGGCGCCCTGCGGGCGCCGATGACTCGAGTGCGACGGGTGATCAGTGGTGATGGTGATGATGCCGTCCGCGATGCCAGCCCCGGTCGTAACTCACCGGTGGCTGGTAGTAACGGGGCTGGTCGTAATAGGAATAGGCGGGGGGGCCGTAGTACGGGGGCGGTCCGTAATAGGCCTGTGCCGGTGCAACGTAGACCGGCGGGGGCGCGGCATAAACCGGCGCGGGGTAGTAGGCGACGGGCGGCCGCGGCGCAACATAGACCGGCGCGGGAAATCCGAAGGAGATGTCCACGTCGATGTTGGACCGCGCGGCGGCTGTCCCGCTGAGGAGGGCGAGCGCGGCGGCGGCCAGCAGGCTGATGATATCTTTACGCATGTCTGTCTCCGTCATTTCGCGCCGTCCGCATCGGGCGGCGTCACGTTTTGCGATGTGGGTATCATGCAGTCATCCGCCGCGAAAATCAGTATCAAGTTGTAAGCATTCGTAACCGGGACCGGGGGCTAGCGCTGTGCTGATCGAGTTTTTTTTGAAGGTGCGAGAAGGCGGGGTTCCGGCCTCGATCCGGGAGTTCCTCACGCTGATCGAAGCGTTGCAGAAGCAGGTCGCTTTCGGCGAGGTCGAAGCTTTTTACTACCTCGCGCGTACGTGCCTCGTGAAAGACGAGAAGTATTTCGACCGTTTCGACCGCGTGTTTGCCGCCTACTTCAAAGGCATCATCGAAGCGGACGCGCTGACGGTCGAAATTCCCGAAGAGTGGCTGAAAAAACTCGCGGAAAAGCACCTCACCGAAGAAGAAAAAAAGCTGATCGAATCGCTCGGCGGGTGGGACAAGCTCATGGAGACGCTGAAGAAACGTCTCGAAGAGCAGAAAGGCCGGCACCAGGGCGGCAGCAAGTGGATCGGCACCGGCGGCACGAGCCCGTTCGGCGCTTACGGCTACAACCCCGAAGGCATCCGGATCGGCCAGAACGAGTCGCGCCATAGGCGGGCGGTCAAAGTCTGGGACAAGCGCGAGTTCAAGAATCTCGACGATACTGTCGAGCTCGGCACGCGGAATATCAAAGTGGCATTGCGGCGGCTGCGCAAGTTCGCGCGTGTCGGCGCGCCCGAAGAGCTCGATCTGGAGGACACGGTGCGCTCGACCGCGAAGAACGCGGGCTGGCTCGACCTGAAGATGGTGCCCGAGCGCCACAATGCGGTGAAAGTGCTGATTTTCTTCGATATCGGCGGCTCTATGGACGATCACATACGCATCTGCGAGCAGCTCTTCTCGGCGGCAAGGCTGGAATTCAAGCACCTCGAGTATTTCTACTTCCACAACTTCCTCTATGAGCGCGTGTGGAAGGACAACCGCAGGCGCTCGGCCGAGCGCATGTCGACATGGGACGTGCTGCACACCTATCCGCACGACTACAAGGTCATCGTCGTCGGCGATGCGACCATGAGCCCGTATGAAATCACTTATCCGGGCGGTAGCGTGGAGCACACCAATGAAGAGGCCGGCTCGGTGTGGCTGCAGCGGCTATTGGGCGTCTACCCCCAGACCATCTGGCTCAATCCGCAACCCGAGCCGGTGTGGGATTATCACGAATCGATCCGTATCACGCGCAGCCTCATGGGCGAGCGCATGTTTCCGCTGACGCTCGACGGACTCGACCGGGGAATGCGGCTGCTGACGAAGGCACACTGAGGTCTCAGCGTCGGTCGTTCGTTCCTTGCGTTGCCCGCAACGCGTGTCCTCGCTCGCTCACGAACGTTCGTAACGGGATTGCTTCGGCGCCGCCTCGCAACGACACTCGCAGGAAGCGCCGCTTTCTCGGTTTCGCAAGGCGCCAGGTGGGCTGTCGCAAGCGTTCGGGCCTGGGCGCCTGAAGCGCTTAGCGGCGCTGCCGCCGATCCCCGCCCGGCGGTGGAGCGACATTCATCACCTCGTCGACGGTCGTGAGGCCTGCCGCGATTTTCATCGCGCCGCTGATCCTGAGCGGTTTCATGCCCTCGCGGAACGCGCGGTCACGCAACCCGTCGAGATCGGTTTCGGCCGCGACCGCTTTGCGCAGCTCCGGTGTCATCACCATCATCTCGTAGAGGCCCATGCGGCCCAGATAGCCCGTCATCCGGCATTCGAGACAGCCTTTGTCGACGTAAGTTGTGCCTCGCGGCGCAGTTGCTTTCCATGGGGAGACGAGCATCTCCCAGGCGGAATCGTCGATCTCCTGCTTTTCCTTGCAATGCGGGCAGAGCGTGCGGATCAGGCGCTGAGCAAGAACCCCGAGCACGGTGGACTGCAGCAGATAGGAGGGCACGCCGATATCCAGCATTCGCGTGATCGCGGACGGTGCGTCGTTGGTGTGCAGCGTCGAGAACACCAGGTGTCCCGTGAGTGCCGCCTGGATGGCCATCTCCGCGGTTTCGAGATCGCGGATCTCGCCGATCATGATGACGTCGGGGTCCTGGCGCATGAGGGTGCGGATGCCGCTGGCGAAGTCGACACCGATGCCGTGCTGGACCTGCATCTGGTTGAAAGCGGGCTCGACCATCTCGATCGGGTCCTCGACCGTGCACACGTTGACTTCGGGTTTGGCAACATGCCTCAACGTCGAATACAGCGTGGTCGTCTTGCCTGAGCCGGTCGGCCCCGTGACGAGAATGATGCCGTGGGGCATGCTGACCATTTCGTCCCATTTGGTCCCGTCCTCGTCGGTGAAACCGAGCTCGCGATAGTCCTTCACCAGGTTCTCGGGATTGAAAATGCGCATCACGAGCTTTTCGCCGAACGCCGTCGGCATGGTCGAGAGCCTCAGCTCCACTTCGTCCCCATCGGGCGTGACGGTCTTCAGGCGACCGTCCTGGGGGCGGCGGCGTTCGACCACGTCCATGCGGCCGAGGACCTTGATGCGGCTCGTCATGGCGGCCATTACGGGTCCGGGAATCTGATAGACCTGGTGCAGAACGCCGTCGATGCGAAAGCGCACGTTGCCCGAGTCGCGGCGCGGCTCGATGTGGATGTCGCTTGCGCGCTGGTCGAACGCATAATTGAAAAGCCAGTCACAGATGTGGACGATATGCTGGTCGTTCGCATCGAGCCTGCCGCTGCGGCCCAGCTGCACCAGCTGCTCGAAGTTCGCGATATCGCTGTATGCGCCCTTGTCCTGGGCGGTTGCGCTCTTTACCGATCGCGCGAGGTTGTAGAACTCGATCAGATACGTCTGGATGTCGATGGGATTCGCGATGACCCGCTTCACGTCCACGCGCAAAATGTGTTTGATCTGGTCTTCCCATTCGCGCACCTCGGGCTCGCATACCGCGATGATCGCCTCTTTCGAATTGATTCCGACGGGCAGGATCTTGTAGCGCTGCGCGTAGGCGTTCGACATCACTTTCGTCACCGCGGCGAAGTCGATCTTGAACGGGTCGATGTGCAGGTACGGCAGGCCGACGTGCTCAGCCAGCCATTCGGTCAGCGCTTCGAGATGCAGCAGCTTCTTGGGGTTGCGCGGGTCCTTCCACTTCTGATCGGCGATCACCACCAGGGGGTGAATGTCGCCGCGAGCGCCGCGACGGTCCGAACTCAGGCGATCGGCTACTTCCTTAGAGGCGAGCCCGTCTGCTACGAGATCGCTGAGGACCTGCCCCAGCGTGAGCAATGTGTCTTTACGGGGCGCGGCGTCGGGGGCATCGGGCATGGCTGGCATCCGGGCGACTATAGCTTCAGGGCAGTTTGGCTTCAATGGCTTAGCCAACAAAGCTCATCGAATTTCGCGGCTGGTGTGACCGGTGCCCGCATGCGCCGCGCGCGGGAGCGCGTGCACCGGGAGAGTGCGGAATTGCCACGCTCTGCGACATGTTGGTGCGCAAGTGTCGGGTGCGGATATAAAACACTATAAGTATCAAGGGAGTGCGATGAGGAATAGTTCGTGCTTACGGACATTCCGGTTCAACTTTAGGGGATATCGGGATGGAAGCGCTCAAAACAAGCAGCGATACGCTGTTCATACTGCTCGGTGCAATCATGGTTCTGGCCATGCACGCCGGATTTGCGTTCCTGGAGTTGGGGACCGTCCGGAAAAAGAACCAGGTGAATGCGCTGGTCAAGATCCTCTGCGACTTCGCGATGTCCACGATCGCGTATTTTTTCATCGGTTACGCCGTGGCATACGGGGTGGACTTCCTGAGCGGCGCTGACAAGCTCGCCGAGAAAAACGGGTATGACCTCGTCAAGTTCTTCTTCCTCCTGACGTTCGCCGCGGCCGTTCCCGCAATCATTTCAGGCGGGATTGCGGAGCGCGCCCGATTCACGCCTCAGCTTGCTGCCACGGCGATCATCGTCGGGCTTCTCTATCCGTTTTTCGAAGGGATCGCCTGGAACGACAAGTTCGGCGTGCAGGCATGGCTCGAAGCGGCCGCAGGCGCCAAGTTTCACGATTTCGCGGGCTCGGTGGTGGTGCACGCGTTCGGCGGGTGGATCGCATTGATGGCCGTGATCCTGCTCGGGCCGCGGGCCGGGCGCTACACCAAGGAGGGCGGGGTGGCTGCCCACCCGCCGTCGAGCATTCCCTTTCTCGCGCTCGGCGCATGGATACTGAGTGTCGGCTGGTTCGGCTTCAACGTGATGTCGGCACAGACGCTGGATAAGATCTCCGGGCTCGTCGCAGTCAATTCGCTGATGGCAATGGCAGGCGGCACGCTCGCAGCGCTCATCGCCGGACGCAACGATCCGGGTTTCGTGCACAACGGGCCCCTCGCAGGGCTGGTTGCGGTGTGCGCTGGATCCGACGTGATGCACCCCATCGGCGCGCTCGTGACCGGCAGCGTGGCCGGCGCCCTTTTCGTCTATATGTTCACTCTGACGCAAAATCGCCTGAAGTTCGACGACGTCCTCGGCGTATGGCCGCTGCACGGTCTGTGTGGGGCGTGGGGCGGCATCGCGTGTGGCATTTTCGGTGCGAAAGCGTTGGGCGGGCTGGGCGGCGTCACCTTCCTCTCACAGCTCCTGGGTACGGGCCTCGGCATACTCGTGGCGGTGGTCGGCGGCGCACTGGTTTATGGGACGATCAAGTCGATCGTCGGCATCCGGCTGGACCGCGAGCAGGAATTCGACGGCTCCGATCTGAGCATCCACAAGATCACGGCAACGCCGGAGCGCGAGCAGGGCTGGTAGCTGAAATTCGAAGGCGCGGCTGCAAAACTGCGCCTTCGAGCGGATCGCCGCCGCGTTACTGAGCCGAGGCTTCCTTCTGCTTTTCTCGCGCATTCTCCTGGTGACGGTCGACGGTGACCGAATTTTAGAGGCGTGCCAGTCGCCTCGCGCTAGAATCGTGGCGTCCCGGAAGGAGGTTCGAAGTGAAACGCACAAACGCATGGATCGCGTTCACGGCGGTGATGTTGGCACCAGCGTCAATCTTTGCAGCGCCCTCAGCGCCCTCAGCGACGTCAGCGCCCTCAACGTTGAGGATCTACGACTCGACCGAGCTTGCGCTCGACAGCTACGTCGTGATTCACCGCGTCGGCGTCGGGAACCTGAGGTCGGCGATCGGCATTCCAGGGCATCGCGACGAGGCGAGCGCGCGTGCTGCAGTGCTCGCCGAGGCCGCGCGCGCGGGGGCTGACGGCATTATCAATCTGCAATGCATGGGGCAAACCGACGGACTGTTCAGGTCGGCGGGGCACTACTGCTACGGTAATGCCATCAGGCTCAGCAATGAACGGCGCGTCGTGCCCGGGCGCTGAGCAGGACTCGAAGCGGCTCGCGTGCCACGGCGCGCTTGCTCCCGGCTTTCCAATCCAGTCTTTCAGGCGATCGAAATCGTCGGCTATATGAAGCTATGAACGCCTTCGCGCGTCTTCGCGCCGTAAATCTTTTCTAGGTCTCGCGCGCGATCCGATAGCGTTGCATCGGGTTTTCCCTTTGGGCTGAGAGGCTTTTCGGTCGCGCCGCTGTCATTCGGCGCGGATGTTGCCATCGCGAATCACTTTGGCCCAGCGCGCGGCCTCGGTGGTAATGACGCGGGCCATCTGCTCGGGCGGCATGCCGCCCGAGTCGAATCCCTGCGCGGCGAGCCGCTGCTTCACGTCAGGGTGCGCAAGTGCCTTCACGATTTCCCCGTGCAGCCGTGAGACGATTTCCCGCGGCGTTCGTGCAGGGACGAGGACCGCATACCAGGTCTCGACTTCGAAACCAGGTAAGGATTCGGCAATGGTCGGCACGTCCGGAAGCACCGCGGCGCGGCGCGTCCCGGATACGCCGAGCGCGCGCAGCCTGCCGCTCTGCGCGAGCGGGGTGAGGCTCGGCAGGGCGCCGAACGTCATCGCCACCCGTCCGCCCGTCACATCGGCAAGCGAGGCGCCGCTGCCTTTGTAATGAACGACGAGCAGGTCGGCTTTCGCCCGCTGTCGGAAAAGCTCGGCGGCCAGATGCGACGGCGTGCCGGCGCCCGCCGCCGCGATGGTGAGCGCGCCAGGCTTCTCGCGGGCGAGTGCAATCAGCTCTTTCACGCTGCGCACCGGAATCGAAGGATGAACGGCCAGGAGATTCGGGGCGGACGCAGCGATCGTCACCGGGGCGAAGTCGCGCTCGGCGTGATAGGGAATCGACGGATGCAAGGCCGGATTGATCGTCAGGACCTGAGTGGTGAAAAGCAGGGTGTATCCGTCGGGAGCCGCCTTGGCCACGACGTCGGTGCCGATGATGCTGTTGGCGCCGGGTCTGTTCTCCACGAGGACAGTCTGCCCCATGCTTTCCGACATGCGCTGCGCCAGGCTGCGGGCGAGTATGTCCGTGCCGCCGGACGGGGCGAAAGGCACGACGATACGGATGGTCTTGGCTGGATATCGCGGAGCCGGAACCCCCGGCTGCGTCTGCGCGACTGCGGCGCTTGCGAGGACGAGCAGACCTGCGGTGAGCGATGCGTGCCGAATGCCGCACCTTGCGACCGCCGCATGCGCTGCGCAGCACACGTTGTTCACCGCGGTGTCGGCCGTTGCCCGTGTGCTGGAGGGGGATGCTTTCACGTGTTCTGCGGGTGAGCCGATTCGCTCGAATGTAGCGCGCCGGACGACTCCCGTGCAACTGCGCCGAACGCAGTGCGCTTTATAATGAGCGCCTCCTGTGCGCGCTACGCACATTATTCGACGAAGATTCCTCCATGAGCCTGATCGACCTCGAAACGCCGGCCCTCATACTCGACCGCACGCGGCTCGATCGCAATATCGCGCGCATGCGCGGACACCTCAATGAGCTGCACGTTGCCTTGCGCCCTCACGTCAAGACGGCGAAATCGATGGAGGTGGTCGGTCGCGCGCTCGACCGACCACCGGGCAGCCCTGAAGGCCGGGCGCGCGGCATCACGGTCTCGACGCTGAAAGAGGCTGAATATTTTCTCTCGAACGGGGTCACCGACATCCTGTACGCCGTCGGTATTGCGCCTAACAAGCTCACGCATGTCGTCGAGCTGCAGCGCAAAGGCGCGGACATTACGCTGCTCCTCGACAGCGTGGAGGCTGCGGATATCGTCGCGCAACAAGGTCAGGGGCTGGGTGTCGAGTTCCCGGCGTTGATTGAAATCGACTGCGACGGTCACCGCTCGGGAATCAAGCCGGGAGACCCGCGGTTGCTCGACATCGGCGCGCGGCTGCACGCAGGTCCGGGTTCGGCGTTGCGGGGCGTGATGACGCATGCGGGAGACTCTTACAACTGCGATGGCATAGACCAGATACGCGCCATGGCTGAGCGCGAGCGCAGCGCCGTCGTCGAATGTGCGCGGGCGCTCGTTCAGGCCGGGCTGCCGTGTCCTGTCGTCAGCGTGGGTTCAACGCCGACGGCAACGTTCGCCGAGAGCATGAACGGCGTGACCGAAGTGCGGGCCGGTGTGTACATGTTTTTCGACCTGTTCATGGCGGGACTCGGCGTGTGCCAAATCGAAGACATCGCGCTATCGGTCCTGACGAGCGTGATCGGGCACCAGCCCGATCGCAACTGGCTCATCACGGACGCGGGCTGGATGGCGCTATCGCGCGATCGCGGAACCGCGAAGCAGCGCGTCGACCAGGGCTACGGCATCGTCTGCGATCTGGCGGGCCGGCCGATCGATGACCTGATCGTGGCCGACACCAACCAGGAGCACGGCATCATTGCGGATCGTAATGGCAGGCCGATCGACCTGAGCCGCTTTCCCTTGGGCACGCTGCTGCGTATCCTGCCCAATCACGCGTGCGCAACAGCAGCCCAGCACCCTCAATATCACGTTATCGCACACGATCCAGTCGTCGAAGCCGTATGGCCGCGGTTCAGCGGCTGGTAGGCTGGGTCCCGGCATGGCGCGTGCTAGGCCGAACCAGGAGGCATGGCAATGGAATGGATTACGGATCCGCACGCGTGGGTTGCGCTGGCCACACTGGCTGCGCTCGAGATCGTTCTGGGCGTAGACAACATCATTTTTCTTTCGATACTCGTCGGGCGGCTGCCCGAGCATCAGCGTGCACGCGCCCGGACGATCGGCCTCGCGCTGGCCGCGGGCACACGCATCCTGCTGCTGCTCTCCATCGCCTGGGTGATGTCGCTTACCGAGCCGCTGTTCACGGTGCTCGGCAAGGACATTTCGGGGCGCGACATCATACTGCTCGGCGGCGGGCTCTTCCTCCTGTGGAAGAGTGTCCACGAGATTCACGGCTCACTGGAAGGGGACGAGGACGAAATGGGTCCGGTCAAGGCGGGGACGACCTTTCTTGCCGTAATCATCCAGATTGCCATCATCGATATCGTGTTCTCGCTCGATTCGGTGATCACCGCCGTGGGCCTCGTCGATGAGGTCGAAATCATGGTCGTCGCGATCCTGCTCGCGGTGGGCGTGATGATTTTTGCGGCCGGCGCGGTGAGCCGTTTCGTGGAGGCGCACCCGACCATCAAGATGCTCGCCCTCAGTTTCCTGGTGCTGGTAGGTGTCGCGCTGGTGGCGGAAGGGTGGGGCTTCCACATTCCGAAAGGCTATATCTACTTCTCGATGGCTTTCGCAATCGGTGTGGAAATGCTCAATTTGCGGGTGCGCAAGACGGCGAAAGCGCACACGCCGCCCGTGCACTTGAGGAAAGAAGGGCAGCTCAAACGCCGCATCGGCATGTAACGCTGACGCGGCGCCGCCCCTCCAATCAGTGCATCAGAACGGACGGGCGCCTTTGACGGTGGTGCGCTCCATGAGACGCCGTTGCGGCAGCGCGTAGTCGTGGATGGCCAGGTGCTGGGTCGAGCAGTTGTCCCAGATGAGCAGATCCCCGGCCCGCCAGTGATGGCGGTAGATGAAGCGCGCATCGGTGGCGTGGGCAAGTAACTCCGCAAGCAGCGCTTCGCTTTCCGCGGGCTCGAGCCCGACAATCCGGCTGGTATAGCCTTCGTTGACGAAGAGGCATTTCCTGCCCGTATAAGGGTGGGTGCGCGCGATCGGATGGGCCATGTCCGGTGTTTTGCGCTGCTGTTCTTCGGTCAACGGTGCACGCTTGCCGCCCTTGCGATCGCGGTAATAGCCCTTCTCGTAGGAGTTGACCGCCTGGAGTTTTTCGATGCGCTGCCGCGTTTGTGCAGACAGTGCGTCGTAGGCTGCGGTGGCGCTGGCGAAAAGGGTATCCCCCAGCACTTTGCCCTCGTGCACCGGCACTTCCCGCGCGTACAGGAGCGAGCCCAGACTGGGTTCGTCCATGTAGCACAGGTCCGAGTGCCAGAACAGGCCCGCGTCCTGAGAGCCGATAGCCTTGCCGTTTTCGATGACATTGGAGACGACGAAGAGCTCGGGGTATCCGGGACGGCAGCAATCCACCCGAACGTGACGCTCGAGCTCGCCCAGGCGGCGGCTGAAAGCGATGTGCTGATCCGGGGTCAGGGTCTGGTCGCGGAAAAAAATGACTTCGTGGTCGTGGAAAGCCTTCAGAATCCGGTCGAACGCGG
>JBKJKJ010000575.1:0-8165 GCA_046597455.1 Burkholderiales bacterium | reverse complement strand
CGTGCCGGATTCGATCCCCACGCTACGTTACCTCGTCAGCATCGAACTCGTGCGTCGTCTGCAACGTTGCCCGTGCTGCGGATCGGTCGCCCGCCGCGCGTGACACAGTACAACTAGCAGCGTGTCGGACTTGATCTTATGAAGCAGCCGCGTAGGATTTTCGACTCGTTGCGATCAAGGCCGGGGGACACGCTGCTTATAAGAAACCCCCACTTGACCTCATTCGGGTTTCGAGCGCGTCCCTTTGTGCGGGACAGGCCGCTCACACGGATTCTTTTTGCGGGTTTCGTTTGTCATGTTTTACCGTTACGGAGTTTGTCGCACACAAGTCCGACAAACTCCTGGCTCCGTCATGACCGGACGTCCCAAGGGCTGCGGCCCGAGGGCCCCTCATGTCGAGCTTTTGCCGTCACCAATCGAGAGGATCCATGGCGTTGACCGATCTCGAGAGAAGGCGCTGTGAGCGCGATCTGGAAAAATCGGACGAAGAATCGATGGCGCATATTCTGGATGCGCAGTGATCTCAAGTGGCACGGCTACGAGCCGAATCTGGAGGCGCACAGCCTCGAAGCCGTCTTGCACGTCGTAGATCGGGATGAATACTGCTGCTTCTTTGGGTAGCGCTGTGCCGCCCGAAACGCGAGGATTGATCCCATCGGTCGCGGGTAAGGAAGGGGGCTTACGTCATGACGAAGACCTATCAGGGTTCGTGTCACTGCGGCAAAGTACGCTTCGAAGTCGATACCGACCTTGATCACGTGCGTATCTGCGATTGCTCGATATGCCGCAAACGGGGGGCGCTCATCCATCGGGTGTCGCCGGGCTGTTTCCGGCTGCTGACCCCCATTGACGACCTGTCGCTGTATCAGTGGCACACGATGGTCGCAAAGGATTACTTCTGTCCGTCTTGCGGAATCCTGCCATTCAGGCGCCCTCGAACCAGCGAGGATGTGATCGGTATCAACGTTCGCTGCCTGGACGGCGTCGATTTTTCCTCCATCCCTACGAAACAGATCCATGGCAGTCGCCTGGACTGATGACGTGAACCGCGCTTTCGAGCGGCACGCTCAGAGTGACGCGATTTTTCCATCGTAACAGCGAAGGAAATCAGACATGAGCGAACGACCCACGATCGAATGCGCACCGGACGGCCCCTATCTCGTCAGAAACCTCGACGATCTCAGGGACTCGCGAGGAGACCGCATCGACAGCAAGCCTGTCATGGCTCTGTGCCGGTGCGGTGGCTCCGCCAGTAAGCCATTCTGCGATGGCACACATCAGAAGAACGGTTTCTCCGGCGCCAATCTGGCCGATCGGAGCGCCGATAAGCGCGAGAGCTACGCGGGCGGGAGTATCACCATTCATGACAACCGTTCGATTTGCGCCCACGCGGGATATTGCACCGATGGCCTGAGCTCGGTGTTCAAGCTGAAGAGCGAGCCCTGGATCGATCCCGCCGGCGCCGCCGCCGAGGCGATCGTCGAGACCGTTCGCAGATGTCCGTCGGGTGCCTTGAGCTACTCACTCGATGGGATCGAGGGCGCAGATCCGCAGCGGGAGCCGTCGATCAAGGTGACGAAGGATGGGCCGTACGAAGTCGTGGGCAGCGCTGGATTGTCCGGGCAATCCTGGGCGCAGGGCGCGTCTACGGAGCACTACACGTTGTGCCGTTGCGGAGCCTCCAGGAACAAGCCGTTTTGCGACGGCACACACTGGAGCATAGGGTTCAAGGACGAAGGCGGATAGCGTTCAGGGTTGCCGTCTACCCTCTGCGTCAGAGCGGATGGCGCGCACTACACCCGGCCAGCCTCCCCTTCAGACTCGATTTCGGAGGGAACGGCCGCGGGTTGCTGCCCTCGGTCGGGGCGTTGGTCGATGCCTCGCTTTGTGCGTTCAGCAGTTCGACGAAGACTGAGCCCGTCGAAGGGGGTGAACGCCCACGGCTGCTCGAGCGCGGCTCACGCAAAGTCTGGAGCACACACCAAGCTCCTCGCACCGACCTGCGTTCGCCTGAACCTCCGGATGCCAGCAGGCTCGAACAAGCTGTGGGTTCGAGGTGAACGCCGGACACTTCGGAAATTCACTGCGAGGAGAATCCTATGAGAACCGCATTGCTGTGCGTCGTCGGCATACTTGCCGCCGTCGCCGCCTCGAATGTCCTGTCCGCGGAGTATCCGACCAAGCCGATTCGAATGATCGTGCCGTTTCCTCCGGGCGGCGGAACGGACCAGCTGGCGCGAGTGATCGCAGCACCGATGACCGAGCTGTTCAGAGAGCAGATCGTGGTCGACAACCGGCCGGGCGCGGGCGGCGCCATCGCCGCAGAACTCGCGGCGTCGGCCGAGCCCGATGGCTACACCTTCATCCTGGTTTCAGGCAGCTATACCGCCACTTCGGCTTTTCGCAAGCCGCACTTCGACCCGGTAGACGGTATCGATCCCATCGTGCTGCTCGGCACGACCGGGCTCCTCATGTCGGTCAATCCGTCGCTTCCGGTCAAGTCCGTCGAGGAGCTCATCCAGCACGCGAAAGCTCACCCCGGTAAGCTCAACTATGCGTCGGTAGGCATCGGCAGCGTCCCGCACCTGGCGATCGAGCTTTTCAAACTGATGACCGGCACCAGCCTCGTCCACATTCCCTACCGGGGCGCAGGCCCGGCGTTCATCGCGCTGATCGCCGGGGAGTCGCAGGTCAGTGTGCTCAGCCTGGTGCCGAGCATGCGGCACGTGCGGGCGGGGCGATTGCGCGCCATCGCGGTGACCACCGAGAAACGCGTTTCGCTGCTGCCGGATGTGCCGACCATCACCGAGACCCTGCCCGGGTTCGTCGTCAATCACTGGTACGGGATCTGGGGGCCGAAGGGCATACCCAAGCCCCTTGTCGCGCGGTGGAACAGCGAGGTGTCGAAAGTACTGAATTCCGAAGACATGAAAAAAAGCATGCGGGTCGAAGGACTGGAACCCGCCGGCGGTCCGCCGGAGCAGCTGCATGAGTTCATCCGGCGCGATGTGGATAAATGGAGCGGCGTGATCCGCAAGGCGAAGATCCCCACCCCCAGCACGTGATGCGTATTCGCATACCCCGTCATTCCGCCTTGATTCTGAATTCCAGCAAGCCTGAGTATGGATCCCGGCCGGCGCCAGGATGACCTTGCTCATGGCACGAGGGGTCGCCTCCAGCAGCGCTCATCGCAGCATATCGACCAGTGTCCCGATGTCTTCGAGCTCGTCGAGGCGTTGTATCGCTTCGAACGCCTGCTGCGCTGTGGCGTCATCGATGCGCCCGGTGTGCCGCGCGCAATCCTTGAACTTCAGTTGCATCTCATCCCACGTGAGCTCGCGAGCAGGCGAGCCGGGCGCCTTGTCGACGCGAATCCTGTCGGAGCGCCCATCGACGAGCCGGACTTCGACTTCGACGAAGCCGCGGCTACCCGAGCTGCGCTTGTCGAAGTCGGGGTCGTCGCCGCGGCATGACGGGTCTTCCCGCGCGTCGATGCGCGCATACATCGACGCGATCTCGCTGCGCTGCACGGCTTCGTCGGTGAAGGTCCACAGGGAATACTTGCCATCGAGCGCGCCGGCTGCGAGCGGATAGTGCAGGCTGAACTTGCCCTCGAGCCCCGTCGTCGGGCGCGGGTAGGTGAGCACCTGCATGCCGCCCGGGGGCATGCGGCAGATCACTTTCTCGACATCGCGCGCGGCAAAGCCGAGCTTGGCACGCAACGCGAGCAGTCCGTCCATCGCGCGATGCGAAGCGTAGCAGCACGGGAATTTCTTGAGGGCGAGGCCCGGGTCGGCGATCACGAAAGGATGGCCCAGACGCTCGGCGGTGACCTCGGCGCTCGATTCGGCGACGCCCAGTGTGGAATACACACCGGATTTGGCCTCGAGGATGTCGGGTGCGGCGCTGAACCCGCAGGTTGCGAGCCGCCACGCGGTGAGCGCGCTGCGCGCCGCGATGCCGGTATGCAGCGGCTTGGTCATGGTGCCGAAGTTGCGCCGCAGGCCGCTCGCCATCGAGCCTGCGATGCCGAATGCCTGTTGCGAAGTGGGAACATCGACTCGATGCAGCTTGAGCAGCGCAGCGAGGCCCGAGAACAGCGCGAGCGAGCCCGTAGCGTGATAGCCGCGATGGTAATGACCGACTGTCATGCCGATACCGATCTTGCCGCCGACTTCGACGCCGAGCACGTACGCTTCGATCAGGTCGCGCCCGGAAACGCGCCGGCCGTCGAGACTCGCAAGCAACGCCGGCACGATCACCGCGCTTGGATGCGCCGGCATCATCGACAGCACGTCGTCGTAGTCGAGCGCGTGACCGAAAGTGCCGTTGACGAGCGCCGCGGTCTCGGGCGAGGTCGAGATCCCGGTCCCGAGTATGGGCACGTCCCCCGAGGCCCGCGAGGCTTCGACGTAGCGCATCAGCGGCTCGGATACTTCGGAGCCGACTCCGGAAAGGATTACCGCGAAGGTATCGGCGATTGCCTTTTTCGCTTTGGGTGTTGCGTCCGTCGGTAAGGCACTCAACGCCGTGCCGTGGATGAACGAGGCGACCCGCTCTGTAGCGCCAGTCATGTGTCCCCCTATGAATGTGGATGTTCGCGGCCTTGACCACGTTTCCCCGCCTCGCGATTTCTCGTCGCAGGAAGGCAGCGAGCGCCCATTGTTTCCCGTGACGACAGCCCGCGGCAGCACGCCCTGCGGCACGATGGCGTGCTCGTTATCGCAACGTGTCGTGGAGCAATGGAGTGTAGTGGTATTTACACGCGGCGCGGCTCAGCCGCTCGAGGGCCTGGGGATGTGGATATAAGGAGCGCGCGACAGGAAACTGCGGAAACCGCGAGGAGCGTGCAGAAGTTTTGCCCGAGACCTACGAACGAGTCGGGGATCAGCGATTCTCAGTCTGGCGCGAAACCGGTTGCACCGAAGCCAGTCGATCCGCGCAGCATAGCTGAACAACCTGTTCGTCAGCGTAGGAGGCGCAGCTTACCTCTCCGTTCGTCTTGAGCGTAACGCAGTGAAGTCGAAAGGCGAACGGCGCACACGGGGCTGCGCGCGCCGGGCCGAGCGGGACACAAGAAGAGATACAGCGATTCGCACGCTGGAACCAAGCTGCCTTCACACAAGCGGGTCGCGGGCGCGCGTCGAATCTGTCACTTCGACAGACCGATCATATTGCGGCTCACGACGTTACGCTCCATATGAACGGGCTCGGTGGCCACGCTCATGTTCCGGCTCGCCGCGCTGCGCTGACGGACAGGCTTCGGAAATAGCGAACGCGATGAGGTCGCGTGACGCGGGTGTGCGTCGAAGGCGACGCGCTAATAGCCCTTAGGCGGCGGCGTCTTGGTCACTGCACCGGTCGGATCGACGATCGCCCCGCCAAGCGGGCCTTGCCCATCGCGGCTCACGCCGGGTGGCGTGTTTCCTCGCTGGTCTTTCTTTTCACCGGGACCGCTCGGCGCCGGAGTGGTGGCGCCCCCAGAACCTGCTTTCTGACGGCTGCCTGCCGTCGAGTCGCTCGCCCCGGTTCCGGAGGTGGCGCCGACGCCCGTGTCGTTCGTGACGGCGTACTCCGCCGGCCCGTTGCCATACGACGAACATGCACCAAGCGCCAAGGCCGCGACGATGACACCGACTACGCACCGACTAGTCATGATGCTCTCCATCCGCCCCGTTCACGCGAGGCTCAAAGCTACTGCAGATAGGGTCCTGCGGTTGGTACGGAGGTACTGCGGGTCCGCCCGAAGGAATCGGACCCGTGGCTTGCGGCTATCACGCCAGCACAGTCACGTCGGGCGAGCGAAGGCCGGCGGCTTGCGCGATCGTGGCGGCGTAATTGAGGGCGGCCTCTTTCGTCTTGAACAGTGCGCCCGGGATGACGTGCCGGGAGAACGCGACAACCCAGGTTGCGGCGCTTGCACGTGCGACGACGATGGCGGATTTGCTGCGGGGCTTCAGAGCTGTTGTTTTACGGTTCATGTCAGTTGTCCTTGGTTTGATTTTTTGGGGACAGCCACCCTTGGCTTCTCCCGACGCCTCTCCATAACGCAAGAAGCGGACCACTTTGCGCCGGCGTCTGAAAATTAGCCGGCAAACCCAGTCTAGGACTTCGAACGACCCTTCATCCGTGGAATAGGCGCGGGAAAACGGCACTGTTACAGTGCGTAAGGGCGACTCACACCGCGCGTCAAATTTACACACGCCCCCAAAACCTTGCCGCACGCAGTGTGCTGGCCACGCGGACCCGGGAAGGGCGGTGACGGGGGAGACCCCCGTTCATTCGACGCTCAGTAGGATTTGGGCATGCCGAGCACGCGCTCGGCGATAAAGCACAGGATGAGCTCGGGGCTCACCGGCGCGATACGCGGGATGAAGGATTCCCTGAGGAATCGCTCGACGTGATACTCCTTGGCGTAGCCCATACCGCCGTGCACCATCACCGCGGTCTCACACGCGCGATATCCGGCTTCGCCCGCCAGATACTTCGCTGCGTTCGCCTCGGTGCCGCATGAGCTGCCCGCGTCGTAAAGGCTGGCCGCTTTGAAAACCATCAGATTCGCGGCCTCGAGATCCATCCAGCATTTCGCCAGCGAATGCTGTATCGCCTGGTTCTGTCCGATCGGCCGGTCGAACACGACGCGGGTGCGCGCGTATTCCGCCGCGCGCTGCAGCGCCGCATGCCCCAGCCCGACCGCCTCGGCGCCGACGAGGATGCGCTCCGGGTTGAAGCCGTGCAGTATGTATTCGAATCCCCGGCCTTCTTCACCGACGCGGTCCTGCAGCGGCACCCGCAGTTCGTCGATGAACAGCATGTTGGAATCGACCGCCTTGCGCCCCATCTTTTCGATTTCCCGCACTTCGACGTGCTTGCGATCGAGATCGGTATAGAACAGGGTGAGCCCCTGCGTGGGCTTATCCACCCGGTCCAGCGGGGTGGTGCGGGCGAGCAGCAGGATCTTGTTCGAGACCTGCGCGGTCGAGGTCCAGATTTTCCGGCCGGACACGACATAGCCATCGCCTTCGCGGTTTGCCTGCGTCTTGAGCCGTGTCGTATTGAGGCCGGTGTCGGGCTCGGTCACGCCGAAGCACGCCCTGTCCTGACCTGCGATGAGCGGTGGCAGCCAGCGGTGCTTCTGCTCTTCCGTTCCGTATACGACGACCGGATTGAGACTGAAGATGTTCATGTGCACGGCGGACGCGCCCGACATCCCGGCGCCGGAGGCCGCTATCGTCTGCATCATCAGTGACGCTTCGGTGACGCCGAGGCCGGCGCCGCCGAACTCCTGCGGCATCGCGATGCCCAGCCATCCGTCGCGCGCAAGCGCCGCATGAAAGTCGAGCGGGAAACCGCCTTCGCGGTCGCGCCTGAGCCAATAGTCGAGATCGAAACCGGCGCACACTTTCGAGACCGCGTCGACGATCGCCTGCTGTTCGGAGGTGTAGGTAAAGTCCATGGGCCGATTCTAGATGAGGATAGCCGAGCGCAGTGTGAGGTGGTGACCGGGGCGAAGAGAATCTGTGAAGAGTACTTCAGTTGAAAATGGATCCTGGATCGTCTCGCGCGGCGCGCGGTCCGGAGTGGCGAGCTGGGGAACGAACCGAGCCGGCGGCGCCGAATGGTGTCGTACGATGCGCCCCGACGCTGCAGTGCGCATGGTGGGACGAATGGTGAAAAGATCAGGTCCGTCATGAGTGCCGTCGGCGTGAAAGGATTCTGGATCACCTCGCGCGGCGCGCGGTCCAGAATGACGGGCTCTGGGCATTGACGCGAATCTGTCAGGGCGGACTAGCAGTCCGTTGAAATTCCCGATGAATTCAGTGGCGGCATTGGGTTACACCGAGAAATGCGGGTCATGGGGAATGCCGGAGAGGCCTGTTTGCGAGCTCGCGCTCTCGATTTGCCGTTTCGCGGCGTTATTTGCAGTCGCACCGCGACTGCGCACGCACTTCTCCTGCTTATCCACTGCCTGCCATCGCCTGCATCGCCAGAAGCGTGGGCAAGCGCCGCAAATTAACCGCCAGCATGGACAGCGAGAACACGTCGCCGACTTTGGCCAGACCGCGCAGTTTCACCTGACGAATCGTCGCGCCGTGCTGCTTGCCGTCTCCGAACAGCGTCTCGATCAGCTTACGAATCACCTGGCTGACCCGATAGCCTTCGTG
>JBKJKJ010000488.1:0-3311 GCA_046597455.1 Burkholderiales bacterium | reverse complement strand
GATCATCGGGGCGCCCCCACCGAGGCGTACCCGTGCAATCCCAACGGCTCGCCGCAGGGCATCACCGGGCTTACGACACCCGATGGCCGCTACACGATCCTCATGCCGCATCCGGAGCGCGTGATCCGCACGGTTAGCAATTCGTGGCACCCGGCGCAATGGGGGGACGACGGTCCGTGGCTGCGGATGTTCCGCAACGCACGCAGACATGCAGGCTGACGCGCCTGCATGTCTGGTGCCGAGTGGTGAGCGCTGCCTTCACCTTCTGGGACGGAAAACGCACCGCTGAAAAAAAGGCGCCTGAGGCGCCTTTTTTTATTCGACCTTCGCTTTTACCCTCAGATCACCGATGATTTTCTGGACCAGCTGGCCCTGCACCATCTGCTGAATCTGGGGTTTGGCCTCTTCGAAGCTCGGAACCTTGGTCGCGCGTTCGTCGTCGAGCCGGATGACGTGATAACCGAAATCGGTGTGTACCGGCGTATCGGTCATCTGGCCTTTTTTGAGCTTCGTCAGCGCGTCGGAGAAAGGTTTCACGTAGCGCTCCGCCGGACCCCAGTCCAGGTCGCCGCCGCGCGCTTTCGAACCCGGGTCGTTTGAAGACTCCGCGGCGAGCTTCTCGAAGCTTCCGCCTTTCTTGATCTGGGCGATGAGGTTCTTGGCGTCATCTTCCTTCTCGACCAGGATGTGCCGCACGCGGTATTCCTTGGCCGGGGCCTGCTGCTTGGCCCTTTCATATTCTTTTTTCAGCATCTCGTCAGTGATCGGATTCTTCTTGAAGAAGTCTTCGAAATAGGCGTTCGCGAGAATGCTTGACCGCTCGAGCTCGAGGCGCGCAGCGACCTGGGATTGCTTATCGAGGCCTTTCTTCGCCGCTTCCTGCGCGACGAGCTCCTGGTTGATCAGCATGTCGCGCACCCCTTTGCGCAGTTCGGGCGTATCTTTCTGCCCCTGCGAAATCTGGGACTTCACCGCCATGTCGAGGCGGTGTGCGGGAATGGTCGCCCCGTTTACCTTGATCGCGGCCGCGCCGCTCTGGGCGGCGGCGAGCGGCGCGAAGCACAGTGCAAGCGCAACGGCGAGATGCCGGTAAGCTGAAGTCCGAATCATCGTGTGTCCCTTTTGTGGATTTGGTGGATTTGTTGAATCAGGTGAACTGGGTGCGTTGAATCAGATTTCGTCCGGCGCATACGCCTGTATGGCCAGTGCGTGTATGTCCTTGTGCATGAGCGGCCCCAGCGCCGCGTAGACGAGGCGGTGACGCGCCTGCAGGGACTGCCCGGCGAATTTCGGGGAGACGAGTGTGAGGCGGTAGTGTCCCCCGCCGCTCGCCGCGCCTGCGTGCCCGGCGTGCTGCGCCGACTCGTCCTCGATCGAAACGGACTCGGGGTCGAGGGCGGCGAGTTTTTCGCGCATGAGCTCGAGGATGGACACGGTGGGCAAGGTGGGCAAGGGCGCTCCGGTGGCAGTGGGCGGACTCGCGGCTTGTGCGCCAGCCTGCGAGATCACGTGTTCTTGTCGTGCACGTGCCTCGCGAGCAGAAGCGCCTGCAGGAGCACGAACACGAGCATCAGACCGATGCCGCCGAACAGTTTGAAGTTCACCCAGGCATCGGTCGAATAGTTGTAGGCGACGTACAGATTGAGTGCGCCCATGACGGCGAAAAAGCCGATCCAGCTCGCCTGCAGGCGCCCCCAGACCTCATCGGGCAGGCTCACCTGGTGCGCCATGATCGAGCGCACCAGATTCTTCCGGAATACGAGCTGGCCGACGATCAGGCTGCCGGCAAAAAGCCAGTACAGCACCGTCGGCTTCCATTTGATGAAGGTCTCGTTGGCGAAGAGCAGGGTGGCGCCGCCGAAAAAAGTGATCACGCCTACGCTCACCCAGAGCATCGTGTCGATCTTGCGGCCTCTGAACCAGAGCCAGCCGATCTGGGCGACGCTCGCCCCCATGGCGACCGCGGTGGCGGCGAAGATGCCGTAGAGCTTGAAGGCGATGAAGAAGAGGATGACGGGGAAGACGTCGAACAGCAATTTCATGGGCGTGCATTATCCCGGTTTAAGCCCCCAGCGTCCAATGCGTGCGAGGCGGGGAGGCAGGTGTTACTTCTTGTCGAATTTCAGCGACGCGGAGTTGATGCAGTAGCGCAGTCCGGTGGGCTGCGGACCGTCCTCGAAGACGTGTCCCAGGTGCGCATCGCAACGGCTGCAGAGCGCTTCGGTGCGCCGCATGAAGTGGCTGGTGTCGTCCTCGGTTGCGACGTTTTCGGTCACCGCCGGCTGCCAGAAGCTCGGCCAGCCCGAGCCGGATTCGAATTTGTGCTCGGAGCTGAACAGCTCGACACCGCAGCAGCGGCATCGATATACCCCGGATTCGTGGTTATTCCAGTACTCGCCGGTGAAGGCAGGCTCGGTGCCTTTCTTGCGCGCGATCTGGAACTGGTCGGAGGTGAGGTCTTTACGCCACTCGGCGTCGGTCTTCGTAACTTTGTCGGTCATGGCTATCCTCTGGTGCTGCTTAGTCGGGCAACGGCGCGCTAAGTTCCGGCTTTCGTACCGCGTGGGGTTTGCAGCAAGTCGTCACGCACCCGACAGCGGCCTGTCTACAAAACTTTTCCGGGGTTCATCAGTCCCTGCGGGTCGAGCGTGCGCTTGATCGAGTGCATCAGATCGAGCTCGACCGGCGTTTTGTAGCGCTTGAGCTCCTCGACCTTGGCAAGTCCGATGCCGTGCTCGGCACTGAAGCTTCCCCCGTAGCGCTGAACGATGTCGTAGACGAGGTCGGTGACGTCGTGGGCTTCGCGGGCAGCGGCGTCGTTGCGCTCGCGCCCCGGGATGAATACGTTGTAATGCAGGTTGCCGTCGCCGAGGTGGCCGAAGCAGATGAGCTTTGCGCCTGGAAACCGCTGCTCGAGTGCGCTCCGCGCTTCGGTGATGAAGCGCGGAATCGCGCTGACCGCCACCGCGATGTCGTGGCGATAGAGCATGCCGGGTTCGTCTTTCGCCGCTTCGGGAATCGACTCGCGGATTTTCCACAGTGCCTGCGACTGCGAGCCGCTCTCCGCGATGGTCGCATCGAGCACGAGCCCGTCTTCCATCGCCGCTTCCAGTGCGTGCTCGAGGTCGCCCCGCAGCGCCTCGGCTGCGCTGGAGTCGGCAAGCTCGGTGAGCGCATACCACTCGCTGGCGGCGGGCAGCGGGTCGCGTGTACCGGGAATATGGTGAAGGACGAGCTCCAGGCAATTGCGCGAGATGAGCTCGAACGCGTTGATGCGATCGCCGCAGTGGCGGCGCAACAGCGCGAGCAGC
>JBKJKJ010000110.1:0-5850 GCA_046597455.1 Burkholderiales bacterium | reverse complement strand
CCGATCGGCCCGGACGCATAGTCGATTTTCCCCGGGTTGGATTTGGCGAGGGCGATCAGCTCTTTGACCGAGCCCACCTGCAACGACGGGTGGACCACCAGAATGTTGGGCGAGCGTGAAGTGAGCGTGATCGGCCATAGCTCCTTTTCGTGGTCGTACGGCACCTTCTCCAGCAGTTGCGATATCCAGACGGTATTGTTGTGGACGAGTAGCGTATAGCCGTCGGGTGTGGCTTTGGCGACCGTCAGCATGGCGATATTGGTGCCGCCCCGATTGTCCACGACGACCTGCTGGTTCAGCCGCTCGACGAGGCCGGCCGCAAGCAGGCGGGCGGTCACGTCGATGCCGCCGCCGACCGCGGCAGTGACAAAGCGTATCGGCCTGGCTGGATAATCCTGCGCGCTTGCCGGGGCGGCGCCGGCGCCGATCCCGATCAGCAATGCCCAACCGACATAGTGTGGCGTCTGCATCTATTCCGCCTTCATTCCCGCCTGCCGCGCCAGTACCGCAAACTCGTCGATCTGCTTGCGCAGGAAGGCCGCGAATTCCGCGGGCGACGCGCTGGCGGAAAGCTCGACCCCGATTTCGAGAAAACGATTGCGAGGCGCGGTAGCGACGACCGCTTTCGATATCTCGGCGTGCAAACGCTCCACGATCTCGCGCGGCGTGCCCGCAGGCGCCATCAGGCCGTTGAAGGTCGAGTCGTGGAAGCCGGCGAGGCCCGCCTCTTCCATCGTCGGCACATCGGGCAGTACCGGCGAGCGCTTACGCGTGGTGACGGCGAGTGCGCGTATCTTGCCCGAGCGGATGTGTGGAAGCGATGTGCTCACCTGATCGAATCGCAGCATGAGATGCCCGCCCACGAGGTCGACGACCGCAGGCGCGGCGCCCTTGTACTGCACGTGCAGCATGCGGATACCCGCGCGCCGGCTGAACATTTCGGTCGCAACGTGCCCCGTCGAGCCGACGCCGGACGAACCGCTCGTGATCTCGCCCGGCCTGCGTCTGGCCAGCGCGATCAACTCCTGCACGGTCTTCACGGGCAGCGCGGGGTTTACGGCGAGCACGAGGGGCACATCACCCGTCATCGAGATGGGCGCGAAATCATTGAGCGCGTCGTAGCCGGCATCCGCCGCGAGCACTGGCGTCCGGACGAAGGTATTGGATATCGAGAGCAGCGTGTAGCCGTCCGCCGCGGCACTTTTTACGAACCGGGCGCCGACGATCCCGCTCGCGCCGGGACGGCTCTCCACCACGACCGGTTGGCCAAAGGCGCGCGACAGGTGTTCCGCAATGACACGCGAGATCATGTCCTGATTGCCGCCGGGCGCCACCGGGTTGACGATGCGCACCAGCTTGACCGGATACACGGCGGGGCCCGTCTGGCCCGACACACCGGGCGCGAGCATCGCGCCCACTGCGCCCACCGCGGCTGCGAGAAGAAGGACCGCTCTTTTCATCTGTCTTCCTGAAATCGCGGGCGCGTCCTGAAATCTCGATCCGGTTTCATGGGCGCGATCGTCGCCCTGGTTTCACGGGCGGCAGGGGCTCAGTGCAGAATAGCATGGCGGCTCATCTTCCGAATCCCATCGCCAGGAGTTTGTCGGATGCGAGGCCGGCCCGATGCCGAAAGCGGCGCACGAGTCCACTGCCCGGGCCTCCTGCCTACTGCTCCTGTTTCATCCCGGCTGCTTTGACGAGCTTCGCGAACTTGCCGAGGTCGCGCTTGAGGATGTTCTGAAAATCCTCAGGCGTGCCGGCGGTGATCACCGAGCCGTCGTTGTGCGCGATCTGCTGAATCTCGGGAAGCTGCAATACCGCGTTGAGCTCCCGGTTGAGCCGCTCGGTGACCGCTCGCGGCGTGCGCGGCGGCGCGCCGATTGCGGTCCACGTCGAGTTCTCGTAGCCCGTGAGCCCGGCTTCCGCCACCGTCGGCAGCTCCGGCAACAGCGTCATGCGCTCGGCGCCGGTGGTGGCGAGCGCGCGCACTTTGCCGCTCTTGATGTGCGGCACGCTCGGCACCGCGCTGTTGAAGAGCATCTGTATATGCCCGCCCAGCAAGTCGACGGTCGAAGGACCCGAGCCTTTGTACGGAACGTGCGACATCCTGACGTTCGCCATCATGGAGAACAACTCGCCCGACATGTGACCGAAGCCGCCGATGCCTGCCGACCCGAAAGTCAGCTCGCCCGGGCGCTTCCTGGCGAGCGCGATCAGCTCCTTCACCGATTTCACGGGCAGCGACGGGTGAACGATCAGCACACCCGGCGTGGTGGCCACGTGGATGATCGGCACGAAATCGAGCACGTCGTAGGAGAGCTTGTACAGGTACGGATTGATGGCCCAGGTGCCGACCGTTGCGACCAGGATCGTATAGCCGTCTGCGGGGGCACGCGCGACGACCTCCATGCCGATGCTGCCGTTCGCTCCACCGCGGTTGTCGATGAGTAGCTGCTGGCCCAGGCGCGGTGCGAGCTTGTCGGCGAGCATGCGCGCCTGGATGTCCGCCGTGCCGCCGGGCGGAAAAGGCACGATGCAGCGAATCGGTTTCGCCGGATATGCCGGATCTTTCGACTGCGCTGCGGCGAGCGTGGAAGCGAGCGCCAGCGCCACCGCGATGGCTTTCGTGATAGGTCTCATGGCGTTCGTCCTTCAGACCAGCAGCGGCTTATCGAGGTTGAGGCCTTTCTTGCGGTCGGCCTCCTGCTTCAGCACTTCCGCGAACTGGCTGTTCGCCAGCGAGAGCGTCGGCCATCCCGCGTAGTGCGCCACGTGGATCATGAGCTCGTAGATCTCTTTCTCGCTGATGCCGATGTGCATCGCGCTGCGGTAATGCGAGTAGTTCCCGCGCGGCCGGCACAGCGCGATATTCGCGGCGAGCGTGATCAACTGGCGGTCGCGCAGGCTCAAGCCCGGGCGCCCCCACACGTCGCCGAACAGATGCGCGACCGACATCTCGTACATGTCGGGGTAGTTCGCTTTCTGGTCGAGCATCAGGGACTCGCGCCCCATCTTCTTGAGCACACTGTAGCCCCGCTTGAAGCGCTTGCTCTGTTCGGCCTTGCTCTTCTTTATCGTTTTCATTCTTCCGCTCCTTCGGTTATGGGAACAATCGCGACAGACCGTCAGGCTTCCTCACCCGAGGCCGCAGTATGTATTGCGTGACGATCGTGTCAACCGTGGAATCGGACTTCGGGGCACATGCCCTCGACATTGTATTGACGCCGAGCGCGGCGCAGGACAAGCTGCGGTGCCGAACGGTCCATAAACCGGAGGAGGAGACATGAACAGAACCCGTGACTGCAATCGCGTGCGTTGGTTTCTTGTTGCCGCTCTCGCTGTCTGCGCCGGCTACGCGCACGCACAGACCTATCCGTCCAAGCCCATCGAGTTCGTTGCGCACACCTCCCCGGGGAGCGGCACCGACCTCTTCGGGCGCAACGTCAGCAACCTGCTCGAGAAAGAGAAGATATTCGCGCAGCCGATCACGCATTCGAATCGCACGGGCGGGCTCGGCGTGGTCGCGTTCAACTATATCAAGAGCAAGCGCGGAGACCCGCATGTCGTGCTCACCGTCGCGACCGGCTCCATGCTCAACGCAGCCAGCAGGCCGGAGCTCGATCTCCCGCTCAGCACGTTTACGCCGCTCGCGTTCTTCGCGCAGGACCCGCAGGCGATCGCGGTTCGCGTGGAGTCGAAGATCAGGACGATCCCCGACCTCATAGAAGCGGCGAAGCGCGAGCCGACGGGCCTGACCGTGGGCCTCACCTCCGCAGCCGGCGTCGGGCGATTCGTGCTTTACCTGATCGAGCGCGAAACCGGCGCGAAGTTCAGGATCGTGTCGTTTAAAGGCGGCGGCGACGCCGTGCTCGCGACGCTCGGCGGACACGTCGAAATGACGGCGGAAAACCTGAGCGAAATGCTGACGCTCTACGAGACGAAAAAAATGCGCGTGCTGGCGGTGACGGGCGAGCGGCGTTTCGCCCGCGCACCCGAAGTGCCGACGCTGAAGGAACTCGGCTTCAACATCGTGGCCGCGACCGGGCGCGGGTTCGCCATGCCGGCCGGCGTGCCCAAAGCCGCCGCCGCCGCGATGGAAGCCGCGTTGAAACGCGTCCACGACAGCCCTGCGTACAAGGAGTATTCCGAGCGCAACATCTTCGAGGACAAATATCTCGGGAGCGCCGATTTCACGCAGTATCTCGTGACACGGCGAGTCGAGGCCGAGGAATTTCTGAAAACCATCGGGCTGCTCAAGCCGTGAGATCACGCAAGGGGCGAACGATCGAATGAGTATGGCGGCACACGAAGGAGCCGGCGCATTCGCAGCGTGATGGTCGATGTTGGTGGGCATCGCCTGTGGACGATCAGGCGACGTCACGACTGCTGTTAGACTGCCATCCAGTTAAGTGAGGCAACCAGGAGGCACTACATGACGCGGACCGGCATTGCGATTTCCCTCATTCTTGCGGCAGCGCTGAGCGCGCCTGCGCTCGCTCAGACCTATCCTGCCAAGAACGTGCGCCTGATCAACGCTTACGCGCCGGGCGGCGCGAGCGACGTCGTCGCCCGCAGCTTCGCCGTGAAGCTCACCGAATACCTGGGCCAGCAGGTCACCGTCGAAAATCGTGTCGGCGCGGGCGGCAACATCGCCGCCGATTACGTCGCCCGCAGCCCCGCTGACGGCTACACCATACTGATGGGAACGCTCTTCCTCGCGACCAACCACAGCCTGTACTCGAAGCTCACCTGGGATTCGCAGAAGGATTTCGCGCCCATCTCGATGGTAACGGCCTCGCCGCTCATCCTGTGCGTGCATCCGTCGCTGCCGGTGAAAAGCACGCAGGAACTGATCGCACTCGCAAAGCAGCGTCCCGGCGAGCTGAACTTCCCTTCCGCCGGCAACGGCTCGTCGATGCACCTCTCCGGGGAGCTCTTCAACATGATGGCCGGCATCAAGACCCAGCACGTGCCGTACAAGGGTTCAGCCCCCGGCGTCCTCGACGTCGTGAGCGGCCGCGTGCAGTTCATGCTGAACCCGATGCCCGAGCCGCTGCCTTTCATCCAGGCCGGCAAGCTGCGCGCGCTCGCCACCTCCACTGCGAAGCGCATCCAGTCGCTGCCCGATCTTCCGCCGGTGGCAGACGCCATCCCCGGCTACGAGACGATCACGTGGCAGGGATTTCTCACGCCGGCCGGAACGCCAAAGCCCATCGTCGACCGCCTGCATGGCGAGTTCGTCAAAGCGCTCAAGGACGCCGAATTCGTTGCGCGCATGCGCGGCATGGGCCTCGAAATCTACGGCACCACGCCCGCCGAGTTCGCGAAAATCATTCGCGACGAGAGCGCGAAGTGGGGCAAGGTGATCCAGGCCACGGGCGCAAAGGTGGATTGATAAGGGCTGTGCGTGCGCAGCCGTTCATCCTTCGACTTCACCGCGTTACGCTCTCAAGAAACAGCATATAGACTGTCGCCGAATCAAAGCGATAGCGGTGCGTGTGCTATGCGCCAACAGCGGTCATCGGCTGTAGCTGGAAGCCGAGCGAGGCCGCTTTTTTGTGCAGGTAACGGATCGTTCGGTCTCGGACCTGGTGCTCGTACTGATCCTGAGTGCGCTGCACGAACGCCTCGCCCGTGGTGAGGATCGCGTAGACGAGCCGGGCCAATTTGTGGGCGGTGGCCGTGATGGCTTTGCCGGCACCGACGCGCATGGCCAGGCGCCGGTAATAGGCGCCCAGCGCGCATTGACTGCGGTGCAGGCCGTGCGCTGCGAGCTTCAGTGCTTGCGCAACGCGATTGGGCAGCCGCTTGGTCATGCCCGAGATGCGCTTGCCACCCGTGATGCGGGTG
>JBKJKJ010000342.1:0-37095 GCA_046597455.1 Burkholderiales bacterium | reverse complement strand
TGCTTGAATTCGTGGCCCAGGGTTTTTACGTAACCCGGATAATCCGAGACGATCAGGTGGCACGTGTCTGCGGCATAGACGAAAAACCCGTGCACGGCCAAGGGCGGGCTCGCACTTTTCCAGCGAGGAACTGGGGTGAACACCGAGATCTGGCTGGTGGCCTCGGCGTACATCTCGTTTATACGAGCGGTTGACACTTTCTTCCAGCCCACTTTCACGCCCTTGAGTTCCGCGCTGGGGGTCGGCAGGAGCGGAAGCGAGCCGTCGAAACACGCTTTGACCTGTTTGCCCAGTGATTGCAGCGCTGCCTTCGTATCGCTGGAGAACGTGTGGCACACGCCATCCTCGTCGCGAAAAGCCTCGCCGTCGCGGCCTTTGGTCCAGGTGATGATCTGCGTGTCTCCGGCATCGAGCGCGATCGCGGGCGGGAGCGTGCTGCACCCTTGCGTGAGCGCAATAAAAGCCGGAATCAGGAAGAATTTGATGCTTTTCACAGTTGAATTCGCAGTTTTAGGGTCGTTTTTGCCAATCGAAGCGATCGAACACGCCATACATGCAGGTACGACACCCTCGATCGGTCCATGTTTTCCAGTGCCCGAATGATTACGGCACGGTCCGCGATGACCTTGAGTTGCGGATGAGCTTTCCGCGCGAATGCGTTCAGTGCGCGCGACGACGCACGCGGTTCGCCTCGACCTTTCGATCGGGAGCCGGAGCCCGGCCTCGCTGAATGGCTGTCTGCTCGAAGAGCGAGCCGCGGCATGTTGTATGCTTAAGCCGCTTCAGGCATACACCGACGGCGCTCCACCCGCGAGGCCGCGCTCTCCGATAAACGTGGCACAGCAACGACCCTCCTTGATTCGCTACGCGTGGCTCTCGATTGCCGCGTCTATCGTCATCATCTGTCTGAAGGGCTACGCGTACTGGGTCACCGACTCGGTTGGGCTGCTCTCCGACGCGCTCGAGTCGATCGTGAACCTCGTCAGTGCGTGCGTGGCGCTGGTCGTGCTGACGATCGCGGCGCGCCCGGCCGACGACGACCATCCCTACGGCCACGACAAGGCGGAGTATTTTTCCAGCGGCCTGGAAGGCGGCTTGATCCTCGTGGCCGCGATCGGGATCGCGGCGGCCGCGGTGGAGCGCCTGTTGCACCCGCGCGCGCTCGAACAGATCGGTGTCGGCCTTGCCGTTTCCCTGGTCGCCACGGTCATCAACTTCGTCGTGGCGCGCGTCCTGCTCTCAGCCGGTCGAGGTCACGATTCGATCACGCTGGAAGCGGACGGCCACCACCTGATGACCGATGTCTGGACGTCGATCGGGGTGATCGTGGGCGTAGGCGCCGTGGCGCTGACAGGCTGGTCATGGCTTGACCCCGCAGTGGCGCTTGCCGTTGCGGCCAACATCGTGTGGACCGGAGGCATGCTGCTGCGGCGCTCGACGCTGGGGCTCATGGACACGGCGCTGCCGGCGTCGGAACTGGACGTCATCAAAGCGGTGCTGGAACGCTATCGCAGCGAAGGCATCGCTTATCACGCGCTGCGCACTCGCCGTGCGGCGGCACGCCGTTTCGTATCGATGCACGTCCTAGTTCCCGGGCTGTGGACGGTCCAGCGGGGACACGACCTTCTCGAGCGTGTGGAAGACGAGATTCGCGAGCAGCTGCCGAACACCACCATGACGATCCATCTCGAGCCGATCGAAGACCCCCGATCGTGGAGCGATGCGGCGATCGAGCCGGTCAGCACGCCGAATCGCAGCGAAGCGGCGGCGAACGTTCCCGAGCCCTGACGCGAAGATCAGCGCGGACGTGAGCGGTGGGGACTGCCGGCGCGCCCTGTACGCGTTGCATCCGGTCTCTCGCCGAGCGGCTCTTTAATGACTGTGTCCATAGTGCACGCGGTGCGCCAGGGAAGCGGATTGCCGCAGGCATGCGCGTTGCTGGATTATCGATAACCCCGACATGTTTCAGTCGTTCCCCGCGGGGCGGGGGGTCCGGACGGCCCATCCGGACCCCAACTTTCCAGAAAGGACGGCCTATGGACCAGCAGGACCAGTCGCGCTTTATCGGCATCGACGTTGAAGGCGTGCTGCAACCGTGCGAGATCTATCCTATCAGCGTGGCCGTCGGCCATGGCTACGTATGGGAGTGGTCTGCCTTGGAGGGTTCGAGCCGCTCGGGCCACACCTTCGACATGTTCTTCGATTGCCTTGAAGACGCGCGCAGGCACGGCTATGAGCCGCATTTCCTCGACGCGCAGCACACTACGGACATCTCGGTAATCCCGGTGATGGCGCCGTCCTAGGAGCTTGTCTGACTTGCGATGCGACAGGCAGCCTGTTCCGACTGGTAAGTCCGGCAGGCTGCTAGTGCGCGACGGTCCTCGGCCCCTCGTGTCCGGGGCTGCATGGCCGAATAAGTCCGTCGCCCGGCGGAGTCAGTCGATCGCTCGTCACGTCCGGACTCCCTGAGCTCGCACAGCTCACGAGGTTACGCAGCGGAGTCGTCTCGACCGCACCCCGAGACCAGCGTCAATCGTGTGGGCCCATCTCGCGCGCGCCTCGACAACGACGTCCTTACTCTTCCGGTATCCCATCGGTTACGCAACGCTCGCGCGGGCAGCTTTTGCCCTCTCATCGCGCGCTCAACATCCGGACTGCCCCGGTTGCGCTCTCGACAATGCGATAATCCGTGAAAAATCCAAGAGTGATGCCATGCCCTCAGTCTCAGCAAGCCCCATCGAACGCGCTCGATCCAGATCCGCACCTGTCGCATACGCCGCCGCGGCGTTCGGCATGCTTTGCATTTCACTGCCGGGTCTGAGCCCGCCATCTGCTTTCGCCCAGGCGTATCCAAACAGGCCGATCCGGATGCTCGTCGGCTTTCCGCCGGGCGGGCCGGCCGATGTGACAGCACGGCTGATCGCACCCCCGCTCGGCGAGGCGCTGGGCCAGCAGATCGTCATCGACAACCGGGCGGGCGCAGGCGGTACGGTTGCCGCGACCACTCTGGCGCGCGCGGAGCCTGACGGCTACACGATCTCGCTGGCCGCCAACGGTGAGATGGCGATCTCGCCCAACCTGCGCAAGCTGCCTTACGATCCGCTCCGGGATTTCTCGCCGGTGAGCCGCATCGGATCGAACCAGCTCGCGCTCGTCGTGCACCCGTCGGTGCAGGCCAAGTCCGTCGCTGACCTCGTGTCACTCGCAAAGGCGAAACCCGGGACGATCAACTTCGCTTCCGCGGGCACGGGTTCCACCGCGCATCTGGCGGCCGAGCTGTTCAAGAGTCTCGCTGCAATCGACATCGTTCACGTGCCGTACAAAGGCGCGGGGCCGGCGATGACCGATCTCATCGGCGGGCAGGTGCACATGCTCATCACCGGCTATCCGGGTGCGCTGCCTCACATCAAATCGGGCAGGTTGCGCGCGCTCGGCTCGACCGGAGCCCGGCGCATGGTGGCCGCACCCGATCTGCCTGCCATCGGCGAGACCGTCAAAGGTTACGAGGTCACTTCGTCATACGGCGTGCTGCTGCCGGCGCGTTCGCCGCAAGCCATCATCGCGAGACTGCATCGCGAGACAGCCGCTCTGGTAAAGAAACCCGATGTGCACGAGAAGCTCGTGGCACTGGGCTTCGATCCGGAAGGCAATACACCGGCCGAGTATGCGACGCAGTTGAAGTCCGAGCTCGTGAAATGGGCGAAGGTGGTCAAGATCGCGAACGTGCAGGCCGAGTAGGCATTCGACGTTGCGGGGCGCTGCAAGCATGTCAGCAGTCTTCAGATGAGAGGCACGTTCGTGTATAGAAAATTCTTCTGGGCATTTTGTGTGCTGTCGTGGCCTGCGGCAACCACCGCGGCACAGCCGGCGTATCCGACCAAGCCGGTGCGCATGATCGTCGCGGTTCCGCCAGGCGGCCCGGCGGACACGCTCGCGCGCCTCGTGGCGCCCAGGCTCACCGAGTCGCTCGGCCAGACCGTCGTCATCGACAACCGCCCGGGGGCGAACGGCATCATTGCCTATGAGACAACGGCACGCGCGGCGCCCGATGGGTATACGTTCACGGCGGTCGCGGCAGGGGTCGTCATCAATGCGAGCCTGTACAGCGTGCCCTACGATCCGATCCGCGATTTTGCACCGATCACGCTCGGCATCACGGTTCCGAACATCCTCGTCGTCCATCCCTCGGTCGCGGCGGCCTCGGTGAAAGAGCTGATCGGTCTTGCGAAAGCAAAGCCCGGAACGCTGGCTTTCGCGTCGGCCGGAAACGGCACTTCGGGCCATCTCGCCCTCGAGCTGTTCCGCATGACCGCCGGGATCGACGTGATACACGTGCCGTACAAGGGCGGCGGTCCCGCGCTGGCGGAAGTCCTCGCCGGGCAGGTGCAGGCGTTGTTCAGTATTTCGCTCGCCGCGCTACCGCAGATCAAAGCGGGCAAGCTGCGGCCGCTGGCGATCACGAGTGCGAAGCGCTCGCCGGTTGCGCCTGACCTGCCCACGGTTGCGGAAGCGGGATTCCCCGGTTTCGAAGTGATCGGTTGGTTCGGCTGGCTTGCGCCTGCGGCGACCCCGCGGCCGATCGTGAACCGGCTCCATGCGGAGCTCGTCAGGGCGCTGCAGCTTCCCGACGTGCGCGAGCGTTTGGTGAGTCTCGGTACCGAGCCGGTGGGCAACACACCGCAGGAATTCGCAGGCTTCATGCGGCGCGAGCACGAGAAGTGGGGCAAAGTCATCAAGGCGGCGAACATACGCCTGGAGTGAGAGCAGCCTTCGCGCACAATTCGATACGGCCTATTTTCGAGGATTCCAGATGAGCAGATCAAAAGGCATCAAGCAGGTCGCGTATGTCGACGTGAAGCAGGGCGGAAGCGAACCGCTCTCGCTCGGCGGGAAAAGGCCGATCGGTCCGGTCTCGTGGACCGATTGCGCAGGCGGCGGCCAGGTCGTCGTCGAGCGCGGAATCGCCTACGTCGGCAACATGCGCAATCCGCAGGGGACGCTGATCATCGACGTCAAGGATCCGAAGAACCCGAAGATCCTGTCGCAACTCACCATGCCGGCTGGAACCCATTCGCACAAGGTGCGCATAAGCGGCGACATCATGATCACCAACCGCGAGGCGCTGGGCGTGCACGCGCTGAACGGGGAAGTGCCGCCCGAGGGCTACACCGGCGGGCTGAGCATTTACGATGTGTCGAAGCCGGCAGCGCCCCGGCTCATCACCAACTGGGATGCCACCGACAAGCCCGGCGCACGCTACGCCCGGGGCGTGCATCGTTTCGACTTCGATGGCCGCTACGCGTATATCTCGCCGACGATGGACGGCTACATCGGCAACATCATGATGATCCTCGACCTGAAGGATCCGGCCAGACCCGAGGAAGTCGGCCGCTGGTGGATGCCGGGGCAATGGACCGCGGGCGGCGAGACGCCGACGTGGAAAGGCGACGCGCATAAATGCCACCATCCCCTGCGCTCCGGTAACCGGCTCTATACCAGCTACTGGCAGGGCGGCTGGGTCATCCTCGACATCGAGGACATGAGCAAGCCGAAGAAGGTGTCCGGCATGGACTGGAGCCCGCCGTTCCCGTGGCCGACCCACACCTGCCTGCGCATCCCGTTCAAGATCAAAGGCCGCGACTTCATGGTCGTGACCGACGAGGACGTGTTTCGTCAGGAAGACTACCACCCGTACCCCGCGTCTTTCATGTGGCTCGTCGACATTACCGACGAAAAACACCCCATGCCGATCTCGACTTTTCAGATCGAAGACATGCCCGACACGCCGCAGCCGCGCATGACCGGGTGCCACCAGCCGTGCGAGAAAGTCACCGGAACCGAAATACCGGTCGCCTGGTTCGCCTACGGCCTGCGCATCATCGACATCGCCAATCCCCACGCGCTGAAGGAAGTGGCGTACTTCATGCCGGACGTGCCGCCGGGCTCGGATCGCGTGCAGAGCAACGACGTGACCGTCGACGACCGCGGGCTGATCTATCTGCTCGACCGTGTGCGGGGTTTGCACATCCTGGAGCGGACTTGAGCGCGGTGAATTCGACATCGCGGGCCCGCTTCCTGTAGATCGAATCGACCAACCGCGGCGATATACCCCCCGACGTGAAGGACCGTGTCAGCATTCGTATTCTGATTGCCTCACCGAACGCCTGGCCCACCCGTCGCTGACCGATCATTACTCATCCCGACTCACAGGACCCCATGAACGTCACCATACTCGACGATTACCAGAATATCGTGCGCGAGCTCGATTCGTTCAAGAAGCTCAAAGGCCATGACGTCACCGTCTGGAACGACCACACCAAGGATGTCGACGTGCTGGCGGAGCGGCTCAAGGACACCGAGGCGCTGGTGCTCATCCGCGAGCGCACGCCGATCAGGGCTGCACTGATCGAGCGCCTGCCGAAGCTCAGGCTCGTGAGCCAGCGCAGCGTCTATCCTCACATCGATCTCGACGCACTCACCCGGCGCGGCATCGTCCTGTCGTCGGATCAGCATCCGGGGAAGCCTTCGTACGCCACTGCAGAGCTCACGTGGGGACTGATCATCGCGGCGATGCGCCACATCCCGCAGGAGGTAGCGAATCTGAAGGCGGGGAAATGGCAGTCCACCGTCGGCACGGGTTTGCGCGGGCGCAATCTGGGCATCCTCGGCTACGGGCGCATCGGATCGACGGTCGCGGGCTATGGGCGTGCCTTCGGCATGAACGTGAGCGTGTGGGGACGCGAAGGCTCACGCACGCGCGCGAGTGCGGACGGCTATACACACGCCGCCAGCCGCGAAAGCTTTTTCGAGAGTGCCGACGTCGTCTCGCTCCACATCCGGCTCACCGCGGACACGCGAGGCCTCGTCACGGCCGAAGATCTGGCACGCATGAAGCCGACTGCGCTCATCGTGAACACCAGTCGCGCGGGGCTGATCGCACCGGGGGCGCTCGTCGACGCGCTGAACAAGGGACGGCCTGGAATGGCTGCGGTCGACGTGTTCGAGGAAGAACCCGTGCTCGGCGCGAAGCACCCACTTCTGCAGTTGGGCAATGTGGTCGCGACGCCTCACCTGGGTTACGTCGAGCGCGATGCCTACGAGTCGCAGTTTTCCAGCTCGTTCGAGCAGGTGCTGGCATACGCCGCGGGCAAGCCGATCAATGTGATGAATCCCGAGGCTCTGGCCACGAAGTGATGAGGTGATGAGGTGACAGGGTGATGGGGTGACGAGGTGACAGGGTGATGAGGGGGCCAGGTCCGGCACCGGGTCGCCGCGTCGGTTTATTCAAGAAGAAACGAGGAGCTCGAACATGCAGTTCAAAGTTACGTGCATCACCATCGCGGCTGCAGCCGCAGTGATTTCAGCAGGCGGTGCATCGGCCGCCGATAACGCAGGCAGCTATCCGACCCGGCCGGTGCGCTGGGTCGTGCCATTCACGCCGGGCGCGTCCAACGACATCATCGCGAGGCTGGTGGGGCAGAAGCTTTCGGAAGCCTTTGCCCAGCAGGTCGTCGTCGATAATCGACCCGGAGCGGGCGGCTCGATAGGCGCGGACACGGTCGCCAAAGCCGCGCCGGACGGCTATACGCTGCTGCTCGCGAACCCGGGGCCCAGCGTCAATACGCCCCTCATGCTCAAGCGGTCGAGCTACAAGGTCGAAGACTTCACCAACATCGTGTTCATCGGCTACGCGCCGCTAATCATCATTGCGAATCCGAAATTCTCGCCTAACAATGCCAAGGAGCTTCTCGCTTACGCGAAAGCGAATCCGGGCAAAGTGAGCTGGGGATCATCGGGCAACGGCAGCAGCCTGCACATCGGTCTGGCTCTATTCCAGGCGGCGACCGCTGTCGACGTCGTGCATGTGCCGTATAAAGGCTCGGGCCCGGCGATCACCGATACGATGGGCGGGCAGATCCAGGTGATGCATACGACGACGGTCAGCGGGGAAGCCCAGATCAAGGCCGGGCGGATCAAAGTGCTCGGCATCGCCAGCGCGAAGCGCAGCCCGCTGCTGCCTGAAGTGCCGACACTCGCCGAGTCCGGTATCAAGGATGCGGAAGCGATCGTGTGGTTCGGCATGTCGGCCCCGCCCAGACTGCCGCGCGCGATCGTCGACAAACTCAATGGACAGGTCAACAAGATCATTGCGCTGCCCGACGTGAAGCAGCGGCTCGATCAACTGGGACTCGAAGTGGCGGGTGGCAAACCCGAGGCGTTCGACGCTTTCGTCAAAAACGAGGCGGCGAAGGTCGCGCGGCTCATTAAGGCGGGTCTGTTGAAGGCGGAGTAGAACCGATGAACGGTACGCCGCCGCTCACGGCGGGAAGTGCTAACCGGCGGGAGTAAATGATGGCGATACCTTTCCTACGCAAAGCCGCACTGTTCTTTCTGCTGATTGCCGTGACAACAGCTTGGGCCGATGACCGCGCTGAGTACAATCGGCGTGCGGCCGCACGCTATGTCGAGTTATTCCAGACGCTTGACCGCGATACCGATGGCCGGGTGACCCGAGAGGAATCGCGCGGGGATCTGAACTTCAGTCCGTTCTTCGACGACATGGACATCAATCGCGACGGCGTCGTATCAAAAGATGAATTGCACCGGTTCATGGAGCAGCGTTACGGTGTGACGCCGGCGCCGGCCCCGCGCTGATTAAACTGAATCGGCGCCGGTCGAACACCATCCAGGTCTGACTCAAAGGCCTGATGCGATGCAGAGGATCACGGCCACAAGACCCACCCCGGCATAGGCCACCAGCCGGTTCGTCGCGGCGATCACGACGCGAATGTCATCCTTCTCTACGTCTTCCGGAGTGCCGTCGACGTGATGAGCCGATCGCGGGGCGGCCCTGATGCCTTCCTTGCCGGCGCCGGGACGCCACGCGCCCGCGGAAGCGCGGTGAAAGAACTTCGGCGACGTCGTGCTGGCGCCCTGCGCCTGGCTGCTCGGCATGTATTCTCCCTGCAAGTGCCCGGAGAAAAAAAACCCGGCATAAGCCGGGTTCAAGCAGAAGCCTCAAGGGGGGAGAAAACTGGCTTCTGACTGATAAAGACCCGTGCGCGGCCCTAAACCTTACCGCCGGCACACAAAATATTTAATGCGCCTGCAACGCGATTGCAAATTCGGGGCGTCTCAGATCATCCTTTGACGAAGAGCTTCTCGGTGCGCCGGGCTACTTTGGGGGAACCGGCTACAACGATGTAGCTCCCCGCCCCCGCGGGCGTAACGAGCGCCGTCATGCGGCGGTCCGCAACCAGCACGCGACCCTCCACGTGATAGTCCGGCACGAGGATGACGCTCACTTTCCCGTCGATGGTGTTGAGCACGATGTGATCGCACTCGGTCTCAGGCATGTAACACTTGCCGACGTAATCCACCGTCGCGCCGCTCTTCATCGCAAGCCCGAGACGCTTGAGGCCGTCCTTCATGATCGCCGGATCGCCGACTCCGCCTCCCTCCAGCAAGCCGGGCTGCTGATCGACGACGAAAGCGATTGCTGTCACCGCAGGATGAGTCGGCCCGACCGCCTGGAGCGGGCCCGAAAGGCCGTTAATATCCCAATCGTGAGGCAGCGCCAGCCCGACCAACGCGGAGACGATCACCACCGCGGCAGCAGCCGCATATCGCCACACGGGGCGGCTCTGACGGCCCAGCAGCACGCGGTGGGCGAGTGCGTCGGGAATGGGAACGCTCGCGGCGCTCTCTATTTCCCGATCAAGATCGCCGAGCCGGTCAGCGAGCCCGACGCACTCGGGACAGGCTGCCAGATGGGTGTGTTGCTCGACGCTCAAATGACGCGGGGACGCGAGAAGCAGGCGTCTGGATTCGAGGCAGTTCATGCTGAGGCCTCCTTGTTGCCGGCAGCCCCCGGCATTCGGCGCAGCGCGAGCCGCGCCCGGCTGAGGCGCGTCATGACCGCCCCGGCACTCAAATTCATCATTGTCGCTATCTCCTCGCAACTGAAGCCGCCCATCACCTGGAGCAGTAAAGGCTCGCGATAAGCGGGGGGCAGTACTTCAAGCGCCTCGCGCATCTCGAGTTCAGCGGACACGCTCCCGAGCTGCTGGTCTTCCAGCGCATCCAGATCGCGGTCCGCTTCGATATCGAGCCGTTTGCGCTCGTATAGCCGTGCGTGCTCGTTGCGCAGTATGGTGTAGAGCCAGCCTTTGGCGGCTTTATCGTCGCGGAGAGACGACCAGGCGGTCCACGCCCTGGCAAATGTCTCCTGCACCAGGTCCTCCGCTAAAAACCGGTCCCTGCACAGCCAGTAAGCGTAGCGGTAGAGCTCCGCGGAATAAGCCCGCACCAGCGCTTCGAAAGCAGAATGCTTGCTGCCGAACATCGTGATTTCCCGAAGTCGCCCGGAGTCGAAGAGCGGGCCCAGTGTGGAAGGACCGGCAATCGGCCCGAAACCTTACAGCGCGGGAGAAAAAAGTTGCGGTTGTTGCCCCTGTCGCGCGCGAGAGTGACCAAGGCCGAGTCACTGAGGTCGCTGATGCCGCATTATCCGCCGCTCGCGCCGATTGCGCACCGCGACGCGCCAGCGGCCCGGTTTCGAGGGGGCGGGAGATGAAATCGCCCGTTCCATGGCGCACGGCCGGAAGCGGGCAATGGGTTATATTCGGTGATCTTTATCGGAGGGGGATTTTTAACGATGTTAATGACAAAAACCGGGGCTGCGGCGGCGGCACTCGTTCTCGGAATGGTAGCAACTGCGGCGTCAACTCCGGCGCAGGCCCAGACCAACTATCCGACGAAACCTGTGCGCCTGATCGTCGCGTTCCCGGCAGGCGGCTCGACCGACATCATCGCGCGCCTCGTGGGCCAGCGCCTTTCCGAGCGCCTCGGACAGCAGGTCATCATCGATAATCGAGGCGGCGCGGGCGGCACGGTCGGCACGGAAATCGCGGCACGCGCGAATCCGGACGGGTATACGCTGACGATGGGCACCACCAGCACGCACGCGATCGCGCCCGCCGTATACAGCAAGCTGAAATACGATCCGGTGAAGGATTTCGCGCCGATCACGCTGGTCGCGTCGACGCCCTACCTCCTGGTGGTGCATCCCGGCGTGAAAGCCAATTCGCTGAAGGATTTCGTGGCGCTCGCAAAAGCGCAACCGGGCAAGCTCAACTATGCTTCGGCCGGCGCCGGCTCGACGACACACCTCGCCATGGAAATGCTGAAGAGCGCGGCGGGTATCGATGTCGTTCACGTTCCCTATAACGGCAACGGCCCGGCAGGAGCCGCTGTGCTCGGCGGGCAGGTGCAGGCGCTCTTCGGAAGCATGCCCGCGGTGCTTCCGCAGGCGAAATCCGGCAAGCTGCGCTCTCTGGCCGTGGGCACCGGGAAGCGCTCACCGGCACTGCCGGATGTGCCCACGGTTGCGGAATCGGGCTATCCGGGTTTCGAAGTGTCCCTGTGGCTCGGATTTTTCGCACCGCGCGGCACGCCGATCGCGATCATCAACAAGCTCCATGGGGAGCTGGTGAAGATCGCGCTCTCACTCGAGATGAAAGAGCAGTTCGAACGTAACGGCGCCGAGCCTGCGCACAATGCCTCGTCGCTCGATCTCGAGCGCCTGGTGCGAAGTGAGATGAGCAAATACGCCAAGGTCATCAAGGCGGCCAATATCAAGATGGAATGATCGGCTGAGTCCGGCGCCGCGCTGAGCGCAGATCTCTCGCCCTCGAGCGGCGGAATGAATGCCAAACGGATGATCAGGATCGCAGCAGTCGGTGACATCCATGTGAAGGAAGACGGGCGCGGAAAGTTGCGCCCGCATTTCCTTTCATTGCGCGATCGCGCGGATATCCTGCTTCTCGCGGGAGACCTGACGCACCTGGGCACGATAGCCGAAGCCGAAGTGCTCGCAGCGGAGCTTCGCGACATCCGCGTTCCGGTCGTCGCGGTCCTCGGCAATCACGATTATCACGCGGGTGTAGCTGCTGACGTGCGGCGGGTGATGGAAAGCATAGGCGTAGTGATGCTCGAAGGTGAGCACACGACGATCGAGCTCGCGGGGGCGACGCTCGGTATCGCGGGGACGAAGGGATTCGGCGGCGGCTTTCACGGCGCGTGCGGACACAAGTTCGGCGAGCCGGAAATGAAAGCGTTCGTGCAGATCACCGAAAACGCGTCACGCGGGCTCGAGACGAGCTTGCGCGGTCTGCGCACCGACTATCGCGTCGCACTCCTGCATTACGCGCCGGTCAGGGACACGCTCGAGGGCGAGCGCCTCGAGCTTTTTCCCTTCCTGGGCGCATACCAGCTCGCCGAAGCAGTCGATCGCGCGGGCGCGGATCTGGTCCTGCACGGCCATGCTCACCATGGCGCGGCGAGCGGAGCCACACCCGGCGGGGTGCCGGTGCACAACGTTGCGATGCCGTTGATCCGGATGCCCTACAAAGTATTCACGCTGGGCGAATCGTAGAAGGCCACATTGGGCGGCGCCACACGCCGCTCGGGCATGCCGGCGGCATCGTTCGCGAAGCGGTTGACGCGTCACGAGCGCTCATCCTTGAAGCTTGGACCTTCATCCAAAGTTTCTGATCTATGGGTGTTGTATGTCTGCAACATAATTCGCCTGCCGGTGCGCCATTGCTTGCGTGACGGTGGGGGGCGCGGCGCATACTTCGCTCAGTCTCCGTTTTCAGCCGGAGCCCACAGTGCCCCAAGGGCGCACATGTAAAACGTAAAGAGGAGCTTGGATGATGCAGAAAAAACTGTTGGCCGTCGCAGTCGCGGGCGCTTTGGGTGCGCCGGGCTTAGTCCTGGCACAGACCAGCACGGTTCAGATTTTTGGAACGGTCTACGTCGAATACTCATATATCGATCAGGGCAAGGCAGGCGTTGCGCCGCTCAACGACCGCAACCGGGTCGATATGCTGCAGAGCCCCGGCAGTCAGATTGGTTTCAAGGGCGAAGAGAAGCTCGGCGGCGGCCTCTCGGCGTGGTTCCAGTGCACGAGCACGGCGGATATCCGCGGGCAAAGCCCTGAGGGTTTCTGCTCGCGTAACAGCGCGCTGGGTCTGAAAGGCGGTTTCGGTAACGTGTTCATCGGCCGCTGGGATACTCCGTTCAAGCGAACGATCGGTCCGACCCTGGTCGGCGTTAACCAGACCGGCGTCTGGGGTTCGGCTTTCCTGGTGGGCGGTGGATCCACCAGCACGCTCAACGCGAGCTCGCGCGCGACCTTCCTGCGCCGCAATTCGAACTCCATCAACTACGACAGCCCGAACTTTGGCGGTTTCCAGGTGATGGCGGCCTACAACGCGGTGAACGGCGCGACTGGCACGACGACTGGCGTGACCAACGCCAAGGCGCGCGTGATGTCCCTCGGCGCGCAATACAGCGCCGGCCCGCTGTTCGTGTCGGGAGCCTACGAGCGCCATAACAAATTCGGCGGCGGCGGTGCGCCCGCAGCGACGGGTGGCGATACAAACGATCGCGGCTGGCACCTTGGGGCGGCGTATACCTGGGGCCCGGTGCGCGTTGGTGGCGTGTACACCGAACAGAAATTCGAGGCGACGAACGCCGGAGCCGAGGCGAAGTACAAGGCCTTTCACGTGGGTGTGGACTGGACGATTGTCGGGCCGCACGGCTTGCGCGCGGGATACACACACGCCCGCGATGCAAAAGGGAGTTACACGGTCGCCCAAGGAGCGGGTGCGGCACCCGTGAACGCGGGATTCACCGGCACCTATCGTCCGGCACCCTGCTACACGCCGCTCGGCGGCGCCACCTCGTGTAACGACACAGGCGCAAAGCTGTATCAGATCCGCTACGTGTACACGTTCTCGAAGCGTACCGAATTCGACTTCGGTTACGTGCGCCTGAATAACGATTCGCGTGCTGCCTATGCGCTCGGTGGCGTGGTATCGCCGAACAACGGCGAGAAGCAGAGTGCGTGGGCAATGGCGATGCGTCATACGTTCTAAGCAGCTCTTTTCGTAGTGAAGCGGGCGCTTCGGCGCCCGTTTTTTTTCGCGGTCCCGGTCCCGACAACGAAAGGGCATGCTCACCGCATCGCGAGGCGCTGCGCAGTTTGCAGGCAACCCGCGGCACATGGCTTGCAGAATTCGCGAGTCAATCCAATCGCGACTGTGCCACTTCCCCGCGTCCCCTAATGCCTGAAGATAAACGAGACGCCATGTCGGAATTCGCGCCGGATGCCATGACCCGCTCGAGCGGTCCCGCTTGGGCTCGGCTTGCGGCGATTGCGGTGCTGGTCGCGGCGCTCGCCGCGCTGTGGCGCCATACGCCACTTGCGGGCATGGTTACGCCCGAGCGCATCATCGACTGGGCTCATGGTGTCGGTGCGCTTTGGTGGGCGCCCCTGGTGGTCATGGCGGCGTACACCCCGGCTTGCCTGGTGATGTTTCCGCGGCCGCTCATCACGCTGTTTGCAGTCATCGCATTCGGCCCAGTGTCCGGACTCATCTACAGTCTGCTTGGCATCCTCGGCGCGGCGCTCGCCACGTACTTTCTGGGACGTGCACTTCCAAGGCACACCGTGCGCCGACTCGCCGGCCACAAGCTCCACGAGATGACGGAGGTCTTGCGCAGAAGAGGCCTGCTGGCGATCTTTGCCGTACGCATCGTGCCCGTGGCGCCATTCGCAATCGAGGGCATGGTCGCCGGCGCAGTGCACATCAGGCTGTGGCACTACTCACTGGGAACCGTGCTCGGAATGCTTCCGGGCACGCTGACCACGACCGTATTCGGCGACCAGATTCAAACGGCATTGGCAGACCCGTCGCAGATCAACTACTGGCTGGTGGGTGGGGTGGCGCTGTTCTTCGTGGCGCTCATACTCGTGGTGCGCCGTTGGTTCGTCGGCCAGCATCGCGCAGCGAGCGCGCATTAGACCGACCCCGGCTGATACGGCTCGTCGGACTCGTCTCACTGCGGCCGCGAAGGATGTGAGCGGTGTTGCCAAAATACAACAGGGACGAAATCATTCTTCCTACGCGGAAGGACTTATATCGACACCTTAAAGCGTTTTCTATTAACCTGCCCCTAGCGTTCGAATCACCACAAGCATCGACGAGGGGGCACTGATGAAGCGCGCATTAGCCTTGGCCTTGAGCACAGGCGCAATGGTCGTGGCAATGGGAACGGCGAAAGCGGACTGGTCAGTCGGCGCAGGCTTCGAGAACTTCAGATGGAAAGAGTCGACCAGCCCGTCCGTCAAGGAATCCGGACTGAGGTGGGCGCTCGATCTGACCTGGGCGCAAAGCAAGGATCCGGGTCTGTCGGTCGCATACAACGGCAAGTTCTATGTGGGGAACGTCGACTACACCGGGGCTTTCCTCGGTTCGGCTACCCCGATCAGCAGCAGCACCCACTATCGCGGCTTCAGCAACGAGATCCAGTCCATTTACCGCATGCCGCAAAACGCCACGGACGTGGTGCTGGGGCTCGGCTGGGATCACTGGAATCGCGAGCTCAGCTCGATCCAGGAAGAGAACTGGGACGTGCTCTACGCCCGTCTCGGCATGAACTTCAATTCACTCGTACGCCAGGGTTTCCTTGCGAGCGCAGGCATCAAGTATCCCGTCTACGTTCGCGAGAACGCGAACCTCACCGCGATCGGCTTCGGTCAGAACCCCCGCTTGAGGCCCAAAGGCGACTTCAGCTTCTACACGACGCTGGGCTATCGCATCTCTCCGGCGTGGGACGTGATGGCGTTCTACGATGGCTACCGTTTCAAGCAGTCCAACACCGTGGCCGTGACCAGCGGCGGCGGGATGGCGTCGGTATGGCAGCCCAAGAGTCAGCAGGACGTCTTCGGCATGAAAGTGCAGCACAACTTTTGAACTCCAGGATTACGTTGGGCGTCGGGGAAGCAGAGGGAGATAAAAAGCAGTCGAGGGCAGACAGGTTGGTTGACGCAGCACCAAGTTCCTAACAAAGCTGCGCGCTGAATTCGTAGCCGGGGTCTCCCCGGCTATTTTTTTTATGAAGAACCGGTATCGAAAAGTTCCGCGGTGGGCAGTAGTCGAGCCGAGCGAAAACCGGACATTTTCCGCACGGCGCGGCCGTCGTAAACGAACCGCCTGCCTTCAGTTCAGGGCGCGCAGGCGAACCTCAGTTATGCGCCAGGTTCCTGTGGTCGACCATCAAACACCGGTTCTGGACGACCTTGATGCCTGCGGCGGCGAGCGTTTGCGCGACGGCATCGTCCTGTATGCCAAGCTGGAGCCATACCGATTTCGGTTTTTTCGCGAGGATGTCTGCGACGTGCTGCGCGACGTCCGCTGAGCGGCGAAACACGTTGACCATGTCGACGTCGGCGGGTATCTCGGCGAGCTTCCGATAAACCGTCCGGCCGAGTATTTCCTTCACGTCAGGGTAGTACACCGGCACCGGAATGACGTTGAAGCCGGCGGTGTGGAGATACTTCGCCACGTAGAACGCGGCCTGGCCCGCCTGCGCCTCGGTCTTGATACCGAGGACGGCGATCGTTTTTGTGCCCGCGAGTAACTCGCGTATGCCTTTTTCATCCCGGATGATGTTGTTCTGCCAGTCCATGATTTTCACGTATAGCGTTTGATAAGGTCTGCGACGGTGTTGCGTAGGCCCTCGGGCACTTCGTCGCTCGAGTCCAGTGCAGCCGGCTTGTGCCCCGAAGATAGTAAAAGTCATTTCGCGGACATAAAACCGGATTCGTCTCGTCAGGAGAATAGCAGGGGAGCGGCGCCCTGACCCTCGAAGATGAGAACACCACCGAGGGCGGGCGGCAGCGTAACGATCAATCGGTCGTCCTGCAGCGGACGCACGACGCATCCGGCAGCCAGCAGAAACTCGCGCGTGACGCTGAGGTCACGGCTTTTCAGCGCATACCCTGCAATCCAGGGGAGCGCGGGGGCCGACAGGTCCAGCGTCCGTTCGAGTGTTGGCGCGGTGACGAATACCAGCGCGCCGCGCGCAGTCGCCAGCGTCCACGCGCTGCCTGTCGGTGCTGCGGAAAGCCCGGTAAACCGGCCGTAGCGTCGCGCAGCTTCCTCCGCGTCGGCGACGCAAACCAGGACCGTAGCGAGCGCCGTGGCGGCATTGCGATGACCCCACCACCGCGGTTGCCAGACCAGTTCCGGTGTCTGCTGCTGGCAGTACTGGATGCGGCCCTCGGGCATGCTGTCGGGCGGCACACGAACGACAGTAAAACGCGCCGTGCCGGAGCCGCTTTCGGTGCCGGTGGCATCCACGGTGCTTATGGGCCGCTGGAGCGCAACCTTGATCGGTGCGAGCGCCTGGTCCACGAGCCGCGCATGATCGGCGTCGGGCGTCGACGTCCCGAAGGCGATGAGGTGGACGCCGGCGTAACGGCGAATGGCGGTGCGCAACTGCTCCGCCACCGGCGTGTCTCCCGTGGGAGTGAGGAATTCCAGATACCCGCGCTCGAGCATGACGCAGCGGTTACCGGTGCCCGCGGGAACGAGCGGCCCTGCAGGCTCCATGCGATGCGATTGCGCCGAGAACGGCGTCAGCGTGAAGCCCAGTTGTTCGAGCGCGGCACCGGCGGCCTCGATGTCGGGGACAAAGTGGGCGACGTGGTCGACGTTGAGCTGACCGGCTGCGGGCACTTGCGAAGCCGCAACCACGTCTGCAGTCGTGGACCAGCTAGCCGAGCTCATCGGATGCCAATACGGTGAAGAACCCGGGCTCCAGCACCCGATACTCAATAGCCACTGGTTCGGTCGACTTCGTTCTGAAGCGACTCGCCGGCGGCAAAGCGTTCGAAGTTCTCGAACCATCGATCCAGCACCCGGTCGACGTAACCCGGGGTGTCGCACGACACATGCGGCGTGATGACAAGATTCGGGGTGGTCCACAGCGGCGATTCCGCGGGCAATGGCTCGGGGTCGAAGACGTCGAGTACCGCCCCCGCGAGTTCGCCCGCATCCAGCTTCTGGCGCAGGGCTTCGTAATCGACGATCGCGGCGCGGCCGAAGTTGATCACACCTGCCCCGGGCTTGAGCAAATCCAGCCTCCGCCGACTGAGCAGGCCTCGGGTTTGGGGCGTCAGCGGCGTGGTTACCACGACGAAGTCGGCGAGCGGGAGCACTTCGTCGATTGAGGCGACGTCATAAGTGCGTTCGGCCGGCGGCGACCCCTTGCCCGTTCGCGTTACCGCGATTACGCGAAGACCGAGCGCACTCGCCGCGCGCCCGGAGGCGCGACCGAGATCGCCAAAACCGATGATGACTGCGGTGTGCCCCGCGATCGGAGGCGTGAGGATCTGTTTCCACTGTCGCTCGCGCTGGCTCGCGACCATTCCGGCAAGGCGAGTATGGATCATAAGCAGGGCCATCGCGCACGAATCGTGAGCCTTGTCGCCGTGCGCACCCCGGTTGTTGGTTAGGGTAACGTCGGCGGGAAGCCAATCCAGAGGCATGAGCGCCTCGATGCCGGCCCCCGTCGTCTGGATCCATTTGAGCCTGGGTGCGCGTTCCTTAAGGCGCTCGCGCGGCGGAAACGAGTTGATCATGAAATCTGCGGTTTTCAGTGCCTCGTCCAGAATTTCACTGTCCCACCCGATGGTCACCGACAACCGGGCAGCGAGTTCGGGGTGACGTCTGGAAGCCGCATCCCAGAGTGCGTCCGTGAGATGAAAGTGCTGCGGCCGCCTGCGCAGCGACTCAAGGTGCAGATGAAACATTTGTTTTCCAGGCACGTGTGGATTCGCCTTGCGAGTGAGTAAACCGGAAACCGCTAACGAAAATCGGGCGCTACCATCGGCCCGCAAAGGCGAATGCCATCAGAGTCGGCGATCGTGCCGCCGAGCTTACTTGATGTTCTTCGATTGCTGATAAGGCCCGGGCACGAACGCGCTGTCGGGCGCTTCCTTCTTGATCGCACCCGCTGCCTTGGCGATTTCCTGCATGCGTTTGAGCGACGCAATATCGTGAGGCTCGAGCGAGGCCATGTAGGCGCCGTCCCACTGCGCTGCGTAGGCTTTCGCATCATCGGCATTCAGATTGGCGCTTTTCTGCAGAATCTCGGCGACGCGGTCCTTGTTCTTCGAACCGAATTCGAGACCTTTACGCACAGCGGCGATGAATCGAGCCACGGCCTGAGGATTCTTCGCAAGGTAGGCGTCGTGCACGATCGTCACGGCGAGTATGGGCGGCGTGTTCGATTTCGTGAGCTTTTTCCATTCATCGACGACACTCCCCAGTCGACGCGGCTTGACTTCGTCCATTTGTGCGATCGTCACCGAGCGTATCGCCGCGGCGTCAATTTCCTTTTGCGCGAGGAATTGCGCCAGCCGGCTTTCGTTGCCGGGTACGATCGCGTAATCGCCCGATTTCAAACCGTAGTTGTTCTCGAGTATGGCCGTCGTGATGGCGTGCGTCGCGCTGCCTGGGGGCGACATGCCGATCTTGCGGCCTTTGAGGTCCGCGACCGACTTGAGCGGTGAGCCGGGAAGCACGACGAACTGCGCCTCGAGGATCTGGGTCGCCAGCACGATCTTGACCGGAACCCCGTCGCCCGCGATCTGCATCGATGCGGTAGACGGCGCCGCGAAGGCGAGATCGATGCCTTGCGACACGATGGCGCGAGTCGGTCCGTTGACCTCGGCGAACTTGACCCACTCGATGTCGAGGCCTTCCTTCTCGGCGAACTTCATCTGTTCCATCACGGCGCCGAAACCGAGGCTGAAGCCGCTGGTCCAGTAACCCACTTTGATTTTCTGCGCGGCCGCAGGGCTTGCGCCGATTGCCAGCGATATGGCAACCATTGATACGGCGGCCATCGATATCAGACTACGCACAACTTTTTTCATGACTGCTCCTCGGGTTTTATTGCTGTCTCGCGTTTCTGCACGCCGACCGTCGCGCGATCAACGCTCGACACTCTCGTCAAATCAGCGCACGCAGCCGCTGGATGTACTGGGTCACTTCGGGCGCGGTGGAGTCACGCGGGCGCCCGATGTCGATCGGGACTTCCTCGCGAACCCGCCCGGGCCGCGGCGCCAGGACGACCACGCTGTCGGCCAGGACGACCGATTCCTCGACGTCGTGAGTGACGAACACGATAGTCATTTTCTTCAGGCGGTGTATGCGCAGCAACTCGTTGTGCATGAGCGAGCGCGTCTGGGCGTCGAGCCTGGAGAAAGGCTCGTCCATGAGGAGTATGCACGGCTCGAGCACGAGACTGCGGGCAAGCGCGACGCGGCTGCGCATGCCGCCCGAGAGCTGGTAGGGAAACGCGTCGGAGAAGCCCTCAAGGCCGACCAGAGCGAGTGCCTCCTGCGCACGCCGGGTGCGCTCGGCGGACGAGGCAGCGCCGGCTTCGAGCGCGAACTCCACGTTACGCCGGGCCGTGCGCCAGGGGAGCAGGCGGTCTTCCTGAAACATGTAGCTGACGCTGCGCCACTCCTTGAACTCTTCGGCGGGCACGCCGTTGATGCACACCCGGCCGTGATCGGGTTTCACGATGCCCGAGATGATGTTGAGCAACGTGCTTTTGCCGCAGCCTGAAGCCCCGAGGATGCCGAGTATCGAGTGCTCGCGAACTTCGAGGTCGATGTGCTCCAGGACGTGCAGGGGCTGCCCGTCGGCAGACGGGAACCACTTGCTGACCGCGTCGACCGTGATCGCAACGCGCGGGGCGGTTGCAGACGCAAGCGTATCGGCGTGAAGCGTAGCGTCCATTACGAGGCTTTGACCGGCGGTTTGGCGGCATGGACGGAGCCTCGCACGCACATGCGTCCGCGCGGATCCTGCCACAGCTTTTCGTCGGTGTGCAGCTTGCCGAGCGCACGGGCGACTACCGGAAACGGATACTCGGCGAATTTTTCCCCGATCTCCGAGTAATACATCGGCGTGCTTTCGATGACGCCCAGGATATTCTGAGCGAGCGTGGCCACCTGCTGATCGTCCACGGTCACACGTCCCGACGCCGAGTCGGCTTTGCCCGCCACGTAATCCGCGATTTTGGCGCGGTCCGCGTAAGCATAGGCGATGCGCTCGAAACGCTCGTGCGGGATGCCTTCAGAAATCGTTGCGTCGATTCCGACCTTCGCACCCACCGGCACTACGCCGGGCGGCATGACGGGCAGGCTGGGGTCGAGCGGTTTCGCCCGCGCGCCCGGTATGATCACCACGTCGCGGTCCGCCTGTACGCGAGTGGCGATCGCCCATTCGACGTCGGTGGCGTTGTGCACGTCGATGTCCTCGTCGACCACCACCACGTGTTTGAGATCCATCACCGAGAGGGCGGCGAGAATCGCGTTCTTGCCTTCACCCGCCTGCTTCCTGATCGATACGATGGCATGCCAGAACGCGCAGCCGCCCAGGGTGACGTTGATGTCTTTCACCTGGACGCCGGCATTCTTGAGCGCCGCGCGGATTGCGGTGTAACGCGTAGGCGCGGCGAGCCAGGTGTTTTCCCAGGGCATATGCAGCGCGTAATACATCGCGTCCTCGCGCATGGTCACCGCCTTGATGCGCACGACCGGATTCCAGTGCAAGCCGCCCATGAGGCGCGTGAACTCGCCGAAGCGGCCTTCGGGCTGGGTCCACCCGGTGGGCAGGATTTCGCCTTCGAGAACGATTTCCGCGTCGGCGATGCACGGCATGTCGATTGTTTCGCACTGCGCGAGCTCGACAGGATGACCGCGCAGGCCGCCCGCGATTGCCATTTCATCGACGCCGATGGGGGCACGAAAGCCCGAGCCCATGATTTCGATCGGATGCGTGCCGATTGAAATCGAGATGGGGCAAGGCCGGCCCTGCTCGTATGCGCGCTGGGCGAACATGCGCATGTTGTTGGGCGTGACGATGTCGATTCCGGTCAGGTTTTTCTCCTTGACCATGAAGCGGTAGATTCCCGAGTTCAACCCGTATTCCGGATCCTTCGCGATCACGACGCCCGCCGTGATCATGGGGCCGCCATCGTAAATCGACGACATCGGTATCGGCAGCTTGAACAGATCGACTTCGTCCCCGGTATGAATGACCTGCTTGTGGCGCGCATTCTCGACGTAGCGCGGGGGGATCGGATTGTCGATGGCGTGGCGAAGTTTCTGCTCGATCTGCCCGTATTCGGCGCAACCCATGCCCATCATGGAGCGCTCCCGGGTGCGGATGATGCCCGAGATCACAGGCAGCCCGTAGCCGATCACGTCGTGAAACAGCAGTGCCTTGTCGGACTGGTCGACCAGGGTGGCGATATGGCGAATGTCGACGGGTTGCCGGATGTCGATCAGCTCTCCCGCGTCGCGCAGCCGGTCGAGAAATTCACGGAAATTTTCTTTCATGTCGTGCCTTGGATGGAGTCGTTATCTGAGTCGAAAGTGAGCGCCGCCTGAAAGCCGGTGACGACGTGTGCCGCGCAATCGGTTTACGAGCGGGTGGCGGGCGCTATGGGTCGTCGAAGAAACGGGCCGTCGAAGAAGCCGTTACCGTTTGGGGGTCGCATCGCCCTTGATCCCCTGCCAGCGCCGGATGGTTTCGTGCTGAACGCCGAAAAGATCGAGCACGCGCCCGACGCTGTGATTGACAAGGTCGTCGATGCTCTTCGCGCCGTTGTAGAACGCCGGGACGGGCGGGAAAATGATGCCGCCCATCTCGGTCACGGCCACCATGTTGCGCAGGTGGGCGAGGTTGAGCGGCGCTTCGCGGGTGAGGAGCACGAGGCGGCGGCGCTCCTTGAGTACCACGTCGGCGGCGCGGGTGACCAGGTTGTCGGAGAAGGCGTGCGCCACACCGGAGAGGGTTTTCATCGAGCACGGCGCGATCACCATGCCTTCGGTGATGAACGAGCCGCTCGCCACCGATGCGCCGATGTCGCGCACGCTGTGCACCACGTCGGCGAGCTTGTGGATGTCCTTGCGGGCAAGACCGTATTCCTGCCACGCATTCAGCATGCCGGCATCCGACACGACGAGATGCGATTCCCACCCGCCGATCGCACGCAATGCTTCGAGGATGCGCAGCCCGTAAATCGAGCCGGTGGCGCCTGTGATGCCGATGATCAGCCGCTTTTTTGTCGGCTCGGGCGCGGCTTTCAATCGCTCTGCGCTACGCGATGCCTGCCTCATGCTTCCTGAGCTTCCTGCGGTAGAGCTCACGCTTCTCGGGCTTCCTGCGGTCGAGATCGTGCTTCTCGAGCTTCCTGCGGTCGAGCTCACGCTTCTTGAGCTTCCTGCGGTAGAGCTTACGCTTCTCGAGCTTCCTGCGGTCGAGCTCATGCTTCTTGAGCTTCCTGCGGTCGAGCTCATGCTTCTTGAGCTTCCTTCTTCCACCTGAACAAATGATTTTCGAGTGGCCGCAGCACGCCCATTTCGAGCGCGGCCATCATGACTACGAGCGTGATCGTCCATGCGAAAACCTGGTCTGTCTGGATGAGGTCGGCGGCTTGCCGAAGCCGGTATCCTACACCGCTCGACGAGCCGAGCGTCTCGGCGACCAGCGAAACACGCCAGCCGAAGCCGAATGCAAGACGCGCGCCAGAGAAGAAATACGGCAGGATCGTCGGCAGGTAGATCTTCCACATCACCTTGTATTGAGACATGCGCAAGGTATGCGCAAGCTCGATGAAATCGGCATTGACCGTGCGCGTGCCCTGCCACACATTGGTGACGATCAGCGGCATCGCGGTCATGAATACGACGAAGATCGTCGTGGCGTTCGAGATGCCGAACCAGATGATCGCGAATATCGCCCATATCGCCGAGGACACGGTGTTCATGACGGGGATGATCGGCTCGAAGAATTCCCCCAGCCGCTTGTAGGCGCCGAGCACGATGCCGAGCGGCAGGCCGATCACCGTCGCGAGCAGAAATCCGGAGGCAACCCGGCCGAGCGTGATTCCAAGGTTGTTCCACAGGTCCCCGTTCGCGGATATCGCGCTCAGCGCCTCCCATACGCGAGGCGGACCGGGCAGGATGAAGTGCGGCACCTGCAGCGATGCGATCCACCAGCCGCCCAGGATGACGCCGACGAGGGCGAAGCGCTGCGCAACGAGGTCCAGACGCCACCTGCGAGCCGGGGTGGGGGCGTGAATTTGCTGTTCGAGGACGGCTGGCATTGTTCAAACGCGTGAGTGTGGGTGTGCGGCGTCAGGCGCCAGGGGTGAGGCGTGCGGTCAGAGCGGCGCACAATCCCGCGCACAAATTCCTTTCGGCGCAGGTCAGCTCCGTCACCGATTTCGCCGCCCGTTCGCCACTCGCGTGACGCGTCACGTCTTGGGTGTGGCCGTGAAATAGGTGCCGCGGCCGCTGGCGACCAGTGCGCCATCCTTGTCGTAGACGTAGGCTTCCGCAGTCGAATACTGGCTGCCCATCCGAACGACTCGTGCTTTGGCCGTCAGATCGCCGGGTATCGCGGCCTTGTGATAATCGACCCGCAAATCGATCGTCGGGACGGGACGCCCGGCTTCGGCCGCGATGGCGTAATCAGCCGCGACGTCGACGATCGCAGCCAGGATGCCGCCATGGGTATAACGGCGGTCGGGATTGACGACCCACTCCTCCCGCCAGGCGGCGCGTATCTCGAGTCCCTCGGCGTCCGATTTCACCACGGTAAAGTTGAGCCATTGGTTGAAAGGACCGCGCGTGATCAATTGCTGCAGCTTCTCGACCCCGATGCGGGTATCGGGCCGTTCGGTCCTGGCTGGTTTATCCTTGTCGGTCATGGGTATTCCCGTCCTTTTTAGTTACAGTGTGCCTTCGGCGACCCAGCGCCGAAGTTGTGCCTGGTCGATCTTGTTGGTGCCGGCGAGCGGCAGCTGTTGCAGAAAGAATACCCGCCGCGGGTGTTGGTAAGCCGGCCCATTCGCCAGCGCGAAGTGCTTGATGTCTTCTTCGCTCGGCGGCACGCCGGCGCGTGGAACGACGAATGCGTAAGGCACCTGGCCTTTCATGGCATGCTCGAAAGGCATGACGTAAGCCTGGTGCACGCCCGGGTGACGCTCGAGGAGTTGCTCGACTTCGATCGGGAAAATGTTCTCGCCCCCGCAGACGAACATGTCGTCGGTGCGTCCCACGAAGTAGTAGAAGCCGGCCGCATCGCGCCTGCAGATGTCGCCGGTATGGTACCAGCCATTCCTGATGCGCCGGGCGGTCTCTTCAGGAAGATTGTGATAAGCAAGCAGTACGCCGGGATTGCGCACGACCAGCTCGCCTTCGCGCTCGTTTTCCTGGTGCGGCCCGCTCATGAGCTTCGCTTCAGTGCCGGCATAGGGCACGCCGATGGACCCGGCGGGACGCGGCGTGCCGTCAGGATGAGGACCCAGAGGAACAGGGCCGCCTTCGGTCACACCGTAGACCACCAGCGGCTCAGCGTTGGGAAAAGTCGCTCTCAATTGTGCAAGCAGCTGCGGCGACGAGGGTGCCGATCCCATCATGACGGTGCGCACTGCCGCAGTGTCGGTGCGTGCAAGGAGGTCCTGACGACCGAGCACCATCGACATCATCGTCGGTACGCCGGAAATCACCGTCGCCCGATAGCGCCCCATCGCGCCGATATAGCGTTCGACGTCGAACTGCGGCAGCAGCGGCAGCATCGCGCCGGCGGTCAGGCCCTGCTTGATCGCATTCAGCGCATTCTTGTGGTACAGCGGCGCGGCCACCAGAATGACGTCCTCGGGCGTTGTCCCCCGGGTGTGGGCAAGGATGCGGCGGCTCCAGTTCTGTCCGTAGTGCGAGAGCAGCACGCCTTTGGGGCGGCCCGTCGAGCCTGAGGTATAGGGCTGTATCGCGACCGAGTCGGGTTGCGGCTCGAAAGCCTTGAATCGGCCCGGTTTCAGAAACTGTTCAAAACGATCCTCGCCGTTGCCGCCCAATTCGATCCGTTTCACCCCGGGCGGGCACAGGTGGGCGAGGTGGGGCTCGGCGAAGATCAGCTTCGCGCCCGAGTCCTCGACGATGTAGCGCACCGATTCGGGCGCCAGCTTGATATTGATCGGCACCGGCACGACGCCCGCACGCATGGCGCCGAGCACGGTCGCAACGAACTCGTGTCGGTTCAGCGAGAGGATCGCAATGCGATCGCCCGGTCGCAGTCCCGCTTCGTCCAGGCCGTTCGCGACAGCGTCGCAGAGTGCGTCGAGGGTGCGAAAGCTGATTTCCCGGGGGGCCGCGGCGTCGCGCAGATCGACGATCGCAGTGCGCGCGCTCTCGGCGTGCTCGGCGAAGAGCGCGCCGAGGTTGCCGGGATAGCCGCGGGGTTCGGGTTTGGGTATGGCCATACGTGCTCGAACCTCAGCCGTAGCTTGCCGGAAGAAGGGTCGTCCCGGAAGAGGACTCCGGGTAGGCCTCCGCTCGCATGCCCCGTGACACCCGTGCTGCAAACACGATTTTCACGGGGTGATGACGACTTTGCCGAACACCTCGCGGTTCTCGATCAGGCGCAAGCCGTCGGCCGCGCGCTCGAGCGGCAGCACTTCGTCGATCACCGGCTTCATTTTGCCTTCCTGGACGAGGTCCATGAGCGCCTTGAGATTCTCGTCGTAGAAGCTGTTCGAACCGATGACTTTCAGCTCGAAGCTCCAGATGTAGCGCAGGTCTTCCTTGGGGTCGTAACCCGCGGTCGCCCCGCAGACCAGAATACTGCCGCCGCGCTTCACGCACCGCAGCGTCGGCGCCCAGGTGTCGCCGCCCGTGAAATTGATGACCACGTCGACGCCGCCTTCGTTGGTGCGTCGCTGCGGTTTACCGTACTTTTCAATCGCCCATTTCGAGAAATCGGTCGTCTTGTAATTGATGACGTGGTCGGCGCCCAGGTCCTTCAGCCGCTGGATCTTGTCTTCGCTGGAGGCACAGGCGATGACTTCCGCGCCACGCAACTTGGCAAGCAACACGCAACCGGTGCCGACACCGCCGCTCGCGCCGAGCACGATCACTTTGTCTCCCGCCTGAATCGTGTCGTGCGTGACGATCATCCGGTGCGCCGTACCGTAGGCTACCGGCAGCGATGCGGCCTGCTCGAAGCTCACGTCTGCCGGCATGCGCAGCAACTGGTCTGCGGCGACCAGGCACTTCTCGGCGAGGCCGCCGTGAAGCATCTCGCCCATCAGGCCTTTCCTGCGATTGAGCGGGTTGACCAGCACGCGGTCACCGGCTTTCCATCCGGTGACGCCGGAGCCGACTTCCAGGATCTCCCCGGCGAGATCGAGCCCGATGATCATCGGCATGGGCACTTTGATGCCAGGCATGCCGCGCACCGTAAACACGTCGTGATAGTTGAAGGATGTCGCGCGTACGCGAATCACTACATGGCCTTCCGTGACCACCGGATCCGGGAAATCGGTGACGTATTCCAGCTTGTCCAGGCCGCCGTGCTCGCGCAGTACTACTGCTTTCATGCTGTTTCTCCGGGTTGAATGTCGCCGCAGCGGCTTGTCGCCGCGGGCTGAAGGTGTGCAACAAGAGGGATTATGCGCCGTCCGCGGTGATTGGCAGCGTCATGACCGAGCGGCTGGTGAGGATCGCCGAAAGAACCATGTTGCGAGACTGTTCGATCTGCTCGCGGCAGATGCGCTCCGCGGTCTCGCCGTCGCCTCGGCCGAGCGCTTTCACGAGCAGTTTATGCTCGTGGATCACCGCCTGCGATCCTTTGCGCAAACCCAGGCCCAGATGCAGCAGGCGCGTCATCTGGTCCAGCAACTGCTCGATGGCGCTCGCGAGCCTCGCATTATCCGTCGCCTGCGCGATCGTCACGTGGAAAGCCTTGTTCGCTTCGAGAAAACGGCTCGTGGTCCGTGCATCACCCGGCTGATAACCCTCGCGACAGATGTCGTCGTACGTCTTCAGACGCTGCGTGCTGACTTTGCCCGCTGCCATGCGGGCGGCCGCGGGCTCGAGCATGAGCCTCAGTTCGAAGACATCGTGAATATCCTTGAGGGTGACGGGCATGACCCGGTACCCGCGACGCGGGATTGCGCGCACGAGGCCGTCGTGGGCGAGCTTGGTGAGCGCGACGCGTACCGCAGCCTTGCCGAGGTCATATTGCGCGGAAAGCTGGCTTTCGGAGACTTCGCTTCCCGGCTGAATCACGCACTCGATGATGTCGTGGCGCAGGCGCTCATAAGCGCGCTCGGTCAGCAGAGGTATGGTTACACCCATGTCTGAAATTTTAATGAGTGCGGCGTGACATGGCAATCAACTCATGAGGCGGAAACGGGGCCAGGCAACCCGAAAGTCGTGGAGCGAGACCTCGGGTTTCCCTCGGGTCGTCGACTGCATCGCGGGCTTGGACAGGGCGCGAGACCACGATGTGCACACCGGGCCGGTGTTGCGCAAGCGCGCGGCGCTGCCTTACATTCGCGGCACCCTCCCGTTTTTTAATTCCATAACGTGAACAACCCCGACTCGCCGCGGCACGCCCATTACGTGGTTCTCGCCACGTTCGCTGCGCAAATGGTCGTGACGATGTCCAACTCGACGTTGCCGACCATCGCGCCCAAGCTTGCGGAGGCACTCGGCCTGGAGCCGGCCCTGATCGGTTATCAGGTGAGCATTCTGTTTGGCGGCGCCGTCGTCGGGACCTTGTTCGGGGGCAGCTACACGCGGCGCTTCGGCGCGTGCCGGACCATGCAGACGAGCATTTTCCTTTGCGCGCTCGGGCTCGCGATGATGATCGTGCCCAGCGTGCTGGCGATCGTCGCAGGGTCGCTGGTGGCGGGCTTCGGACAGGGCGTGCTCAATTCGGCGACTGCGCACTTGCTCGTGAAATATACGCCGGCGGGGCGGCGCAACCTGCTGTTCTCGATCAAGCAGAGCGGCGTGCCGTTCGGCGGCATGCTGATAGCGTTGTCCGCGCCGGCGGTGGCGCTCACGCTGGGCTGGCAGTGGGCCGTCGTTCTGGTGGTCGCGGTGATCGTCGTCGTGCTCGTCCTGCTGCAGCCGCTGCGCTCAGACTGGGACGCGGACCGGAATCCCCACGCCGACGTGAACCAGCAGAAGTTCGGCGGCGTTCCACTCGTGATGGCGGCCCCTGCGCTGCGCTGGATCTCTCTGGCCGGGTTGCTGTTCTCCGGCGTTCAGCGCTCGTTGCTCACCTTTACGGTCATTTACCTCGTCGCCGAGCGCGGTTACACGCTCATCGAGGCGGGCGTCATGTTGTCGATCATTCAGCTCGGCGGCGTCCTCGGCCGACTCATGTGGGGGTGGGTGGCGGATCGCTACTCCAGCACGTCGATCCTGCTCATCATCGCGGTTTTGAGCATGCTCGACACGTTTGCCCTGATGGCGCTTCAGGCAGACTGGCCTCGCGTCGCCGTCTATGCGGTGTTCTTCGTTTTCGGCGCGGCAGCGCTGGGGTGGAACGGTGTCCTGCACGCGGAGACGGCGCGGCTGAGCCCGCCCGGCATGGCGAGCGTCGTCGCGGGGGGCTCGACTTTCTTCGTCTTCGCGGGTGTGCTGCTCGGGCCATCGGTTTTCGCCGGGCTCTATACACTGATCGGAAGCTACAGCGCGACCTTCCTCATGCTCGCGATCGCCTCTGCGGGCGGCGGGATGCTGGTGCTCGTCGCCCGGCACGGAGCGCGGGGACCGGTTGAGGTGCGCGCGACGTGATGCCGCAGAGCGCAATTCCGCGATCCACGATGATCGCCGTCGTCGTCGCCACCACTGTCGCGCAGGTCGCTTCGGTCATGGGCATCGCGGTATTTCCAGTGATCGCGCCCAGACTGGCCACGGAACTGGGTGTGGCGCCGGCGACGATCGGGTACCAGATCAGCCTCGTCTACGGGACCGCGGCCTTCGGTTCGCCGATGATGAGTTTTGCTGTGGCTCGCTGGGGCGCGTGTCGCACGACACAGGTGGGCCTCGGTTGCGCGGTGCTCGCCATGGCGCTCGCGCTGAGCGCCTCGCTCGCGGCTATGGTGGTGACCTCGATACTGCTGGGCCTCACGATGACGCTCATGACGCCGGCATCGACCCACCTGCTGTTTCGTTTCAGCCCGCCGCAGAACCGCAACCTGATTTTCTCGATCAAGCAGACAGGCGTGCCCATGGGGTGGATGGTCATGGCACTGGTCGCCCCGGGAATCACGCTGGCATTCGGCTGGCGCTGGGCGATCGGGTTTGTGCTCGTGGTGGCGCTCGCCACGCTGCTGGCGCTGCAACGGGTGCGCGCAAGCTGGGACGACGACCGCAAGCGCGATGCGCCGGTGCGAACGAATCCCATCGCTGGGCTTACGGCTTTGTGGCGTTATCCCATGCTGCGCTGGCTGGCCATCGCTTCCCTCACGCTGTCGTTCGTGCAGCTCTGCCTCGGTACGTTCGTCGTGACGATGCTGGTCGAAAACGCCGGCTACAGCCTCGTCACCGCAGGGGTGATGCTGTCACTCATCCAGGGTGCGGGGGTCGCCGGTCGGATTCTTTGGGGCTGGATTGCGGACCAGACCGGCAATTCCCTCGGGCTGCTGAAGAAGCTGGCGATGACGACTGCCGCGTGCTGTGTCGTCATGGCGTTTATCGGAACGGGCTGGCCCACTGCGCTCACTGCGCTGTTTTTCCTCGTCTTCGGGGCGGCGGCAGTCGGCTGGAACGGCCTGTTCCTCGCCGAAGTCGCGCGGTGCAGCCCGCGCGGCATGGTGAGTGTGGCGACCAGCGCCGCGATGACCTGGAATTTCGGCGGGATACTCCTGGGCCCTGCGCTGTTCGCCACCGTATTCAGGTTGACCGGCAGCTACGCCGTGACGTTCGGTCTGTTATCGGTCGTCGCGTTATCGGGCGTGGTCTCGTTGCTCCTGTGCAGCGCGGCAGGCCGCCGCGAGCCCGCGCGCGCCTGAAGTCACTATGCCCGAGGGACTGACAGCGCTTCACCTCATCTGGATCGCCGCATCCGTTTTCGCCGCCTATATCGTTCGCGGCATGTCGGGTTTCGGCGCAGGCCTCGTCTCGGCGCCGCTGCTCGCGTTCGTGCTCCCCATACACGTGGTGGTGCCGCTGTCGGGGCTGCTGGTGTTCGTGCTGTTCATCTTTCTGACCATACGCGACCGCCACAACGTCATCTGGCGCGAGCTGACGCTGCTTGCGCCGCCCACGGTCCTGGGCGTCGTCGCAGGGCTCGTTCTGTTCCGCAGCCTGGACAATCGCCTGCTGCTCATCATGCTCGGCGGTTTCCTGATCCTGTATTCCGCCTACATGATCGCGGTCCACACTTTCGGCCTGCCCCAGTTTCGGTGTTCCGAGCGGTGGGCGTGGCCGCTCGGCTTTTGCGGCAGCTTTTTCGACACGCTCTTCGGCGGGGGCGGCGGCACGCTCGTCGTCATCTACATGCACGCGCGGGGTCTGGGTCGGATGGAATTTCGCGCGACGGTGGCCACGCTGTGGTTCATCGAGATGATCGCGCGTATCGGCGGCTACGGTATCGCCGGCTTTTATACGCGCGAAGTGCTGATCATGGTCGCCGCGCTCATACCCGTCATGGCCGCGGGCACGTGGATCGGGGAACGGCTCGGCAACCGGGTGAGCCCGGTGACATTCGCGCGCATACTCGCCGTGCTGCTGATGGCGAGCGGTGCGAGCCTGCTGTTCAAGACATGAGCCGCTATTACGGGTGATGAGTGCCGACCTTTATGACCGGGAAAAAACCATGTCCACTCGATGGATCGCCACGGGGTCACCGGTGCTCACCGGCGTCCATCGGCGGCTGAGCGTGACGGAGGGCGTGTGAGCTTCATACTGGCACTGGACCAGGGGACGACGAGCTCGCGTGCGATCGTCTTCGACGAGAGGGGCGCGATCCGGGCAACGGCACAGAAAGAGTTCGCCCAGATCTTTCCCCAGCCCGGATGGGTCGAGCACGATCCCAACGAAATCTGGGCCACTCAAATCGCGGTTGTCACCGAGGCGCTGGCGCGCGCGGGCCTGAAGGCCGCCGACGTGGCCGCGATCGGCATCACGAATCAGCGCGAGACCACGATCGTCTGGGACCGCCTCACCGGGGAGGCTGTATACAACGCCATCGTCTGGCAGGATCGGCGTACCGCGCCCCTGTGCGACGCGCTGAAAGCGGCGGGGCACGAAGGGCGCATTGCAGAGAAGACGGGCCTGGTGCTCGACGCGTATTTCAGCGGCACCAAAGTGAAGTGGATACTCGACCATGTGCCGGACGCCCGCAGGCGCGCCGAGGCGGGGGAGCTGGCCTTCGGCACGGTGGACACGTGGCTCATATGGAAGCTGACCGGCGGTGAGACGCACGCGACTGACGTCACGAATGCTTCACGCACGCTCTTCTTTGATATCGTGCGCGGCGCCTGGGACGACGAGTTGCTCGGGCTTTTCGAGGTTCCGCGATCGCTTCTGCCGCAGGTGACAAGCTCGAGCGCGGTGATCGCGCAGACTGCGGGAAACATCCTCTCGGCCCGTATCCCGATCGCCGGCGTGGCGGGTGACCAGCAGGCTGCGCTGTTCGGCCAGCGTTGTATCTCGCCGGGCATGGTGAAGAACACCTACGGCACCGGTTGTTTCATGCTCATGCACACCGGCGCCCAACCCATCCATTCGCTCAACCGGCTCGTGACCACAGCGGCTTGCAGCGCGGCCGGGGATCGATCCGGCGACAAGCAGTACGCGCTCGAAGGCAGCGTGTTCGTGGCCGGCGCTGCGGTGCAGTGGCTGCGCGACGGCCTCGGTCTCATCAAACAGTCCGCCGATGTCGAGGCGCTCGCCTTGTCGGTCGCCGACAACGGTGGCGTTTATCTCGTGCCCGCATTCACGGGCCTGGGCAGTCCGCACTGGGACCCGTATGCACGCGGTTCGATCGTCGGGCTCACGCGCGGTGCGGGCGCGGGACACATCGCCCGGGCGACGCTCGAAAGCATCGCCTACCAGACCGCCGACGTGCTTCTCGCGATGGAGCGCGATGCGGGCATCAAGCTGGCCGAGCTGAGAGTGGACGGCGGTGCGACGCGCAACGATTTCCTCATGCAGTTCCAGGCGGACATCCTCGGCGTGCCTGTGGTGCGTCCGCGGATCACCGAGACCACCGCAATGGGCGCCGCGTATCTTGCAGGACTCGCAGTCGGTTACTGGGCGAGCGCCGCCGACATCGATCGCCAGTGGCAGGCCGAGCGTACGTTCGAGCCCGCGATGTCTCGCGATGAGGCCGGCGCGCATATGCGCGCGTGGAGCAAAGCGGTCGAACGGGCGAAGCGATGGGCCGAGCCCGAAGCTGAAGCCTAGGAAGCAACGGGCAGCGCGAGGTTTTTGATCCGGGCCGCGGTCCAGAGCAGCGTTTCGGGGTCGACCGGATGCCGGATGACGCACGCAGGCGCGATGAGCAGGCCGCGCCCGCCGGTATGGGCAATGGCCCGATCGATGTCGGCGCCGATGCCTGCGCGATCGCGCTGCGTAATGAAACCGCGCTGCAGACCGCCGAGGACAGGCTTGGTCCCGCCGCTGGCCCGGTACTCGGCGACGGAAGGCGGTGTTTCGCCGATGTGCCAGTTCAGCGCATCGACGTCGTAATCCTTCAACACATCGAAGAGTATGTCCTCGCCGTGCATGTGAACGGCGTTGAACCAGCCCCCCGCGCGTTTTGCCGTCTGCGCAACGCGGCGGTCGTAAGGCTCGCCGAACTGGCGGTAAACCGCGTCGCCGCATGTCGCGTGAGTCGCTTCCTGTGCGGCGAGGAATATGCCCGCGCAACCTCGCTCCAGTGCGGCTCGCGTGAAAGCGCACGTGACCTCGGTGATGACTTCGAGCCCGCGTGCGAGGGCTTGCGGATCGCTGTCGACGTGTCCACGCGCGAGTCCGCTCGAAAGCTTGCCGGCGATGGTCAGCGGCGAAAACACCGTCGCGAGCACGGGAACGCCCGAGCCGACCTGCCTCACGAGGGCCGTCAGATGCTCGAGCTCGCGGCCGAATGCGCCCCGCGTGACATCGACGTGCTCGAGGCGGTCCCAGTCGGCGTCGACGTTGACTGCGGCTCGGACCACTTCCGCGACACCGCCTCGACGGATGTCGCTGTAGTCGCACTCGCAACCCCAGTCCTCGACGCAGTAGAGGCCGTTGGGCATCGACTTGATGAAGTCGAGGTCGTAGCGCTGCGAGAACGCCGCCGTTTCCGCAGCGAGCTTTTGCGGGTCGAGGTCGATTCCGGGAAGGTGGGTCCAGAACGCGTACGGCGGCCGGTCGAGCGCCTCGCCCCGCAACGCAGCCTTGACTCTGTCGATCTTGCTCACGCGCTCATGACAGGTCCTGCGCGAGACCGTCCCGATAGCGTTTCCACTTCTTCACGTAGTTGGCGGCGATTCCGCGGTAGCGCACGATCTCGGCTTCGGTCAACTGGCGCACCACCTTGCCCGGCGAGCCGAGCACCATGGAGCCGTCGGGGATTTGCTTGCCTTCCGGGATCAGCGTGTTCGCGCCGATCACACAATTCTTTCCAATCACAGCGTCGTTGAGGATGACGCTCTTGATGCCCACGAGTGTCCCGTCGCCGACCGTGCAGCCGTGCAGCATCGCCATGTGCCCGACGCTCACGTCCTTGCCGAGGGTGAGGGGATGACCGGGATCGACGTGCACCACGCAGCCGTCCTGAAGCTGGGAATTCTCGCCGATCGTGATCGTGTCGTTGTCGCCACGCAGCACGCAGTTGAACCAGATACTGGCATTGTTCTCCAGGATGACCGATCCGATCACCACTGCGTTGTCGGCGATCCAGTAGTCGCCCTTGGCGACCACCTTGCGTTCTTCGAATGAATATTTCATTTGGTCCACGCCTCCCGTCGTTTCCGAATTGCTTCTGACCGGCTTAGTATAGCGGACGAAAAATGGGCGCCCGTGGGCGCCCATTTAACTTCAAGCAGGCAAGGCGCCTGCGCTTGGCTTGCTTACAGCAGCGGCACGATCAGCAGGGCGACGATGTTGATGATCTTGATCAATGGGTTTACGGCGGGGCCTGCGGTGTCCTTGTAAGGATCACCCACGGTGTCGCCGGTGACCGCCGCCTTGTGGGCGTCGGAGCCTTTGCCGCCGTGATTGCCGTCCTCGATGTATTTCTTCGCGTTATCCCAGGCGCCGCCCCCTGTGGTCATCGAGATCGCAACGAACAGACCCGTTACGATGGTGCCGATGAGCAGGCCGCCGAGCGCGCGGATACCGGCTCCCGGGCCCATGGCCCAGTTCATGAGTATGGCCAGGACGATCGGGACCAGCACCGGGAGGAGCGAAGGCACGATCATTTCCTTGATCGCGGCACGGGTCAGCATGTCCACTGCGCGCGAGTAATCGGGCTTGGAGGTGCCTTCCATAATGCCGGGAATTTCGCGGAACTGACGCCGGACTTCGACCACCACCGCGCCTGCGGCGCGCCCGACCGCTTCCATCGCCATGGCGCCAAAGAGGTAGGGCACCATGCCGCCGATGAACAGACCGATGATCACTGCAGGATCGGACAGGGAGAATTCCTGAATTTTCCCCGCGGCTTGCAGGTTGTGCGTGTAGTCCGCGAAGAGCACCAGCGCGGCGAGACCGGCCGACCCGATCGCATAACCCTTGGTCACGGCTTTCGTGGTGTTGCCGACCGCATCCAGCGGATCGGTCACGGCGCGCACCGAGTCGGGCAGGTTCGCCATCTCTGCGATTCCGCCCGCGTTGTCCGTGATGGGGCCGTAAGCATCGAGCGCCACGATCATGCCCGTCATTGACAGCATGGCCGTCGCGGCGATCGCGATGCCGTACAGCCCGGCGAGCTGGAACGAGGCCCAGATCGAAATGCACACGGCCAGCACCGGCAGAGCGGTGGATTTCATCGATACGCCGAGGCCGGCGATGATGTTGGTTGCGTGACCCGTTGTCGAGGCGGAAGCGACGTGCCTCACGGGCGCGAACTCGGTGGCCGTGTAGTATTCCGTGATGACGACCATGGCGGCCGTCAGGGCAAGCCCGACCAGTGCGGCACCGAACAGGCTGTTGCGAATCTCCGGGCCCATCATCATGTCGGTGATGAACCAGAAAGCGATCGCGGCCAGCACGCCCGAGACGATGACGCCTTTGTAGAGCGCGCCCATGATCTTGCCGCCTTCGCTTGTTTTCACGAAGAACGTGCCGATGATCGAGGCGATGATGGACGCGCCCCCGAGCACCAGCGGATAGAGAATCGCGTTTCCTGCGAACGGCTGGCCGGCGAAGAGCAGGCCGCCGAGCAGCATGGTGGCGATGATGGTGACCGCGTAGGTCTCGAACAGGTCGGCTGCCATGCCTGCGCAGTCGCCCACGTTGTCGCCGACGTTGTCGGCGATGACCGCCGGATTGCGCGGATCGTCTTCGGGAATGCCCGCTTCGACCTTACCGACGAGGTCGGCGCCGACGTCAGCGCCTTTGGTGAAGATGCCCCCGCCCAGACGCGCGAATATCGAGATCAGCGAACCGCCGAAGGCGAAACCGACCAGCGCGTGCAGCGCCTGGTCCGCACCCCACATTTCGGTCGCGAACCAGAAATACGAGACCACGCCGAGCAGTCCGAAACCCACGACCAGCATGCCCGTGATAGCCCCGCCCCTGAATGCGATTTTCAGTGCGGCATCGATGCCGTTACGCGCCGCTTCGGCGGTGCGCACATTGGCGCGGACCGAGATCCACATCCCCGTATAGCCGGCGAGGCCGGAGAGGACAGCGCCGAACAGAAAGCCGAGCGCGGTCGGCCAGTTGAGCACGAACCCCAGGACGACGAAAAGCACGATGCCCACGACGCTGATCGTGGCGTACTGGCGGTTGAGGTAGGCTTGCGCGCCCTGCTGGATGGCCGCTGCGATTTCGCGCATGCGGTCATTGCCGCTGGGTTGGGCGAGCACCCATTTGATCGACCAGGCCCCGTAGACCAGGGCGGCAAACGCGCAGACCAGCGCGAATATGAGGTACGACATGATCACTCCCGTGTGTTATCGACCGTTTTGAACTGCGGCCGGTCGTTTTGCCAACTGCTTGGAAACTCACGCCGATGGTGCCGACGTTGCGGTACCTTACTTGCGCTGCTGGGTGCCGGGCGAGTCGAGTGCGGCGAATATCTTGTCGCGGATCGCCTCCACTGCGCCCTGTCCATTGATGTTGTGATATCGCGGCGCGCGCGAGTCGCCGCCCGACGCCCAGTCGAGGTAGTACTTCACGAGCGGTTTGGTCTGCTG
>JBKJKJ010000090.1:0-3780 GCA_046597455.1 Burkholderiales bacterium | reverse complement strand
GGCATCAACGACGGTGCTGCGGCGGGGCAGACGGTCATGCACCTGCACGTGCATCTGATTCCGCGCTACGAGGGTGATGTCGCCGACCCAAGAGGCGGCGTGCGCTGGATCTTCCCCGATAAGGCGGCTTATTGGACCAGGTGACCGAGGGGAGCGCCGCGGCGGCGATCGACGCCCTGAACAAGCTGCAGCGCATCCTCAGCGAAGGTGTGTTCGTCGCGACTTACAAGTTCGCGCTGATCCTTGCGCTAGCCGAGCTCTCGGTCGAGAAGTCGCCCGCGACAGGTGGTTCGCTCGCGATCCCGCTGGATGAGCTCAGCGAACGCTTCATCGTGCTGTATTGGCGGCAGACGGCGCCATTCGGGCCGGGTGGGGCACTTCTGCATCAGAACTCGGGCCGGCAGGCGGTCGCAGTCAACATGATCGCGTATTTCAGGGATGAGGTGCCGACGCTGGCGGCGGCACGCAGGCACCCACGCTGGCGTGCGCTGGTCCGCAATGTCGCCGGAGTGCTAAAGAGAATGCCGCTGTGGAAGCTCCAGCGCGTCGGGCCCGACCGGCTCGACTTTCTCTACGAGGAGCGCCTGATCGACGGCGCCATCGTCTTGCGTCCCGGTATCGCGACATTCTTTCAACAGCAGTTCGGCATCGTGCAGGCGCTGGCGCAGATGGGATGGCTCGCGTTCGTGCAGAAATTTCTGCCGAATCGGGTGCTCCTCGGTTCGACCGGCGACCTTGCGGATTTCCTTTTCGGCTCCGATCGCTCGGCGCTGGGCGCGCTGATGGCGGGACTCGTGGATCTGCAGGCCGATCGCTGTTTCTACTGCGGACGGGCGCTTGCCGATCAGCTCGACGTCGATCACTTCATTCCTTGGTCGCGGTATCCGCGGGATCTGGGCCACAACTTCGTGCTCGCTCACCGGACGTGCAATCAGCGCAAAGCGGACATGCTCGCCGCGCCACCCCATCTCGAGCGCTGGATCGTCCGGAATCGCGAGCGGGAGGCGGACCTTCAGCAGATCTTTTCAGCGGCGCGGTTCATCGGCGACGCGGATGCGTCGTTCTCGGTGGCGGAGTGGGCGTACGACCATGCCGAGCGCAGTGGCGCCCGCGTGTGGGTGCGCGGGCGTGAGACATGCCCGTTGTCGCGGGAGTGGCGCAGCTGGTTTTGAGCTGGCCACTGATGCGCGATTTATCCCGCTGACGCCCAGGACGTCGCTGCCCCGCACACTCGCGCTCCACGCCTCGGCATCCGGCCATTCCGTATCCCCGGAACTACCGCTGGCCTGCCATTCTCGCCCAAGATGCTGCGAGTGGCGCGCCTGAAATTCGCTCTTTTCGGACTTGGCGGTCCCGGATTTTTCGCAGACGCTTAGCAACGTTGACGTGCGCCACAGGATCGCCACGGCGACACCGCGGTCGCTGTGCGATGACCCCACCGGGCGGGATCGCCGGGGGCGGCTCGGGGTCGCCTCAGCACAACGGTCAAAAATATGCCGCGAAATTCAGGCGCCACATTAGCGGCAGATGCGGTGGCCTGCTATGAAGCGCTTTCGGAGGGATTGGCGGCCGCTCATTTCCGCATGCGCTTTAACGACGCTGACGTGCGCCACGGGATCGCCACGGCGACACGATGGTCGCCTCGCGATGACCCACCGGAACCTCTGATCAAATCCCGCCGCGTGGGACGTGTTCAGAGCTTCCCTCTGCCGCTACCCAACAGGCGAACAGCTTCGCGCGTGATCGCACGCGACTCGTGCTCGAGCGTCGAGATGACATCGTCGATGCCGGCGGAAGGGAAGCTCTCGGAACGGCCGACGACGCTGATCGCGGCAAACGGCGTGTCCTGCGCGTCGCGCACGGCAACCGCGAACGCGCTGACCCCCGGGACGATCTCGTTCTGACTGATTCCGTAGCCACGGCTCTGCGATTCCCGCACCATGCTCTTCAGAGAACGCACCCGCTCCGCGCCGAAGCGTCGAAGCTGCACGATGTTCTCCGCGACGATCCTGCGCGCCTGACTCCTCGGCAGCGCGACCAGGATCGCAGCGCCGGCGACCGAGGTGATGAGCGGCCGGCGTGTGCCGACATCGATCGTGAGCGCTTTCAGCGGGAGGTTGCCGGCGCGCGCAGCGCAGACGAATTCGGTGCCGCTTCGAAGATAGAGAAGCGAGACGCCGCCAAGGCGCTTGGCCACGCGCGCGAGCGGCGCGCTGCAGGCAGCCTGGAACTCGGAGAGACCGGGTAACGACAGCCCGAGCTCGAAGAGGAGCGGACCGGGGACATAGCGCCGGTCACTCACGCGCTGGCGCACCAGCCTTTCGCGAACCAGGCAGGCGAGGATGCGATGGGTCGTGCCGCGGTCGAGATCGCAGCTCGTCGCGAGATCCGAAAGCCGCCAGCCGATGCTCCCGCGCGCCGCCAGCGCCTTGAGCACGAGCACCGTGCGCTCGATCGTCTGCGTGCCGTGGCGTGCTGCGTGAGCCATATGTTCACATTGTAAAACAGTGGCCGGGATCGACGCTCCACCTCCCTTGTCTCGCGTGGGGCCGCGCCGAATAATCGGCAGAACCCACACACCCCGGACTCATCATGGCAGCCGCGCCCCGGCAAACTAGCGCCGAATGACCGCGACGCAGAAGAGCGCAGCGCAGAAACGCCGCGGCCCGCTCGATGGCGTGCGCGTCCTCGATCTTTCGCGCGTGCTCGCAGGCCCGTTCTGCTCGCTCATCCTGGCCGATCTCGGCGCCGAAGTGATCAAGATCGAAGAGATCGGCGGCGGTGACCAGACGCGCACCATACCGCCGTTCGTCAACGGCGAGAGCCACTATTTTCTCGCGATCAATCGCAACAAGAGCAGCGTCGCAGTCGACGCGCGAACCGATGAGGGCCGCGAGATCCTGCTGAAGCTTGCGATGCAGTGCGACGTCGTGCTCGAGAATTTCCGCCCCGGCGTCATGGATCGCCTCGGCCTCGACTACGATCGCCTGAAAGCGCTGAAGCCGCAGCTCATCGTCTGCTCGATCAGCGGCTTCGGCGCGAAAGGCTCGATGAGCGAGAAGCCTTCGTTCGATCTCGTAACGCAGGCGCTGAGCGGGGTCATGAGCATCAACGGCTACGCGGATGGGACGCCGACGAAGCTCGGCCTGCCGCTCGGGGACATCGGCGGCGGCCTGTGGGCCGCGATCGGTGTGATGGCCGCGTTGAACGAGCGCAACGCGACCGGGGAAGGCTCGCACGTCGACCTGAGCCTTCTCGAAGGGCTGATGAGCCTGCTCGGCTATCTCGCCGAAATCTATCTCGTCACCGGTGAGAATCCGGGCCGCATGGGGAACAGCCACCACAACATCGTGCCCTACGGTCTGATGCCCGTTAAGGACGGCCACATCGTGCTCGCGCTGCATGTCGGCGCTTTCTGGCGCAACTTCTGCCGCGCGATCGGACGTGACGACCTGATCACCGATGCGCGCTTTCGCACCGTCAAGGATCGTCACCGCAACCGCGCGGAGCTCGAGCGCCAGATCGAAGAGATCATGATGACGAAAACAACCGCGCAATGGCAGGAAATACTCGATGCCGCTGACGTGCCGCACGGGCCCGTGAACAGCATCGGGCAGGCTCTGAACCAGGGCATCGTGCGCGAGCGGGGTTTCGTCAAGGAGGTGCAGCATCCGACTGCGGGAACCGTGAAGGTGGTGGGCAATCCGCTGCGCTTCGAGGCCCGCTATGAGGAGACGCGGCTCGAAGCGCCGCCGCTGCTCGGCCAGCACACGCGCGAAG
>JBKJKJ010000274.1:0-3300 GCA_046597455.1 Burkholderiales bacterium | reverse complement strand
CCGAAGGCGAGCTCGGTGTCGTGGTCGTGGAGGATGAGGACGACCCACCCGGCACCACCACTGTCTCTTTTTCCTTGGTGGTCGTCGTGGTGCTCGACGATGACGAGCCACTGGGCGTCGTCGTCGTGGTCGAGCCTCCCGGAATTACCGTCGTCGTTTCCTTCTTCTCGCAAGCCGACAACGCCAATGCACCTACCAGTACCAACAGATAACCGCTACGTTTCATATCCACGCGTCTCTCCTCTGAGGATCGTTGCAAAATGCACGGACGTTTTAGCAATAACCGTGCCGCTGATACCTTTTTGAGGCGCCAGAGGCACTACAGCATTTCCAGCGGGACGGCGCGCACCACGATTTCCGTCTGGCCGATGCATTAAAAGGCACAGGCCTTGTGCTCGTCGCAGCGACGGGGCCCGGGCCTGAACCCTGGCGAGAGCCGTTCGTTATAATCGCGCGTCATCAAGCCAGTCAGAGCGCGTGCATGAACCTGGTCATACAAGGAAAAGATGTCGAGACGGCAGATCTGAAGAACATCGCCAAGCTCTCGCGGGCGCGCAGCATCGTGCAAATCACGCCGCAGGCTTTCCGCCTGGCGGACGCGCACCCGGACCTGGGTCTACCTGAGCTGTGCGAGGCGGCCGAGCTCGACTTCGCCTTTGTTCCGGAAGAGAGAAATCTTGCCGATTTCCGCCTGCTGGTCATGGACATGGATTCGACGCTCATCACGATCGAGACGATCGACGAGCTCGCTGATCTCGTGGGACTGAAGAAAGAGGTCGCGGCCATCACCGAAGCGGCGATGCGCGGCGAAATCGAATACAACGAAAGTCTGCGCAGGCGTGTAGCCGTGCTCAAAGGGCTCGGCGCGGACGCGCTGCAGCGGGTCTACGACGAGCGCGTCAGGCTTACCCCGGGGGCTGAGGTACTGCTTTCGAAAGCGCAGGGCGCCGGCCTGCGCACACTGCTCGTCTCAGGCGGTTTCACCTATATCACCGACCGGCTCAAGGCGAGGCTGAAGCTCGATTACACGCGCTCGAATTGCCTCGAGATCGTCGACGGGAAGTTGACCGGGGACATCGTCGGCGACATCGTCAATGCGGACGTCAAGCGCGAAGCGCTCATCCAGGTCCGTGACGAGCTCGGGCTGCGCCGCGAGCAGATCATCGGCATCGGTGACGGCGCGAACGATCTGAAATTCATGGCCGAGTGCGAAGTCAGCGTCGCCTACCACGCAAAACCGATCGTGCGAGGACAGACGACTCACGCGATCAACCATGGGGATCTGTCCGGCGTGCTGAACTTCTTCAACTGAACCTGCGTCGAGGCGCCTGGGTGCGCCCGAGGCCCCTGGTCAGTACGCCGGCAAGCGCTGCTCGCCGAGCAGCCGCGACGGCCGCCATCCCCGAGCACGGTCCCGACACATGCCAAAGCGGAACGGCGTGCCCGCCCGGCCGGGGGTGATGAAGCGCAGGTCCTCGAACCAGGCGCATCGCTCCGCCTCCGCACCGTCGATACGCAGCAGCGTGGGATAGGCGGCGAACCAGCGAAAAAAACCGAATTCGGGCTTCGAATAAGCCTCGTGCGCGAACCGCGCCTCGGAATCGCTGCGGCCATAGAGCGCGGCGTCATTCCACACCGCGTCGCCGAGCGGCCGATACGCCGCATCGAGCCGGGCGATAAAACCGGTGGCCGCATCCGGCACCGGTCGCGCTGTTCTTCTGATCAGATTGATGTGGGCATACCGGTAATGTCCATCACGCTCGATGATGACCGTCCAGTTGAAGGGCGATACCGGCCTGGGCATTGCGGTCACCCTCGGCTGCTCGATCCGGCTCGCCTGTGCGTACTCGCGGCCGAATGCGATCGCCTGCTGTTGCAGCACCCACTGCAGCGCGACGTAGCCCGCCAGCACCGCGACAGCCGCTGCCGCCGGCACCCGGTTAGAGCGCCACAGCAGGCCGGCGAGCAACCCCGCCACGATGATCGCGGTAAACCACGGGTCGATGATGAACGTGGTTGACAGCGCATAGCGCGCGTCGGAAAACGGCGCGAACAGCATCGTGCCGAAGGCGGTTATCCAGTCCGTTGCTATATGGCTCCCGATGCCCATCGCCACGATGCCGGCATACGCCCGCCACCTCGGTCCGCCTCGCCATGCGGCCGCCAGGATCACAGCGATCAGTGCGGTCCACAAAGGGAGCAGGATTACCGAATGGGTGATGCCCCGATGGTGATACAGATACGAGAGCGGGGACAGATAGCTCGTGATGAAATCGATGTCCGGAAACGCCGCCGCGAAAGCGCCGACGGCCATGCGCCGGCCCAGCGGCAAAGCGTCAGGATTCTTCTCGCGCGGCGCCGTGGCCCGCGCGATCAGCGCGCCGGCCAGGGCATGGGTCAAGGTATCCACAGGTCGAAAGCTTCAGCGAGAAAGTTTGAGTGGCGGGTGTTCAGTGTCGAATGTCCCGCCGGCGCTGTCTTGTGCCCACCCCGCCGCGAGCCCGGTATCGGCTACCGGAGACTCGACAGCTCGTGCTCAGTCCCAGCGGTCGTCGCGCACCTGCACGACCTCGCCCTCGATCCGAAGCGGGAATTTCGCCGTCGGCTCGTATGCAGGCGCGCTCAACGCCGCGCCGGTTCGGATGCAGAATCGCGCACCGTGACGCGGACAGACGATCTCATCACCCTCGACGTGACCGCCCGTGAGTTGCCCGCCGTCGTGGGTGCACACGTCTTCGATGGCATGGAACTCTCCCCCGACGTTGCACACGACAATCCGGGTGCCGTCGACGTCAGCCACGTGCCACTGCCCCGGCGCGATTTCATCGGCGCGGGCCACGGTAACCCAGTCGCTCATCGCCGCGATGCCAACACAAACCGCGCACCGCCGGTCAAACCGCCACCACTTCGATTTCGGGATCGATCTGGCGCACGAGGCTTTCGATACCCGCGAGCGTGCCCGAAAGCGAGCTGGGGCAGCTTCCGCACGCGCCCTGGTAATGGACCGTGAGCTGCTTGCCCTGCAGGCCCAGCACGTGAAGATCTCCGCCGTCTCCCTGCAGGTAAGGCCTGACCTGCTCGTCGAGGATGTCGTTGATCTGCGCAAGACGCGCCCGATCGTCGTCGTTCATGTCTTCCATCGCCGGCGCGGAGGCGGCCTGCGCAGTCATGCCGGCGGTCTGCTCATCGGCAGCGGGCGCTTCCCGGATGGGCACGGCGAGATCACGCATGAGACCCTGCCAGTCCGCCTGACCATCCTGGGTCACCGTAATCCAGTGATCGACGTAGAAAACGTTCGTG
>JBKJKJ010000229.1:0-3312 GCA_046597455.1 Burkholderiales bacterium | reverse complement strand
CCGGAAGATCGCGGTCCGCCGCTTCCGGCTTCGCCCCCGCGCCTTCGAGCAGTGTCGGAAACAGGTCTACGTGCGAGACGATCTGTTGCGAGACCGTGCCTTGCGGGACGCCCGGCCCGCTGAAGAGCAGCGGTACGCGGATAGCGCCTTCGTACAGGTTCTTCTTGCCGAAGAGGCCTTGCGCCCCGAAAAGCTCGCCGTGATCGCTGGTGTAGACAACACGCGTGTTCGAGAGCAACCCCAGCGCTTCAGCAGCCTTGAGCACGGTGCCCATCTGCTCGTCGAGATGCGTGATGAGACCGAAATAGCCCGCGGCGATGCGGCGCAGTGCGGCCTCATCGGTCATCACGCGCATGCCGTCCATCATCCGCAGATGCTCCATCGCGGGATGCTCCGGGCGCTCCCCCGGCCTGAAAGCCGGCGGCAGCGGCATGTCGCGCTCGGGATACAGATCGAGAAAACGCTGCGGCACGGTGAATGGCGGGTGAGCGCTGATATAGGAGACATAGAGCACCCACGGCTTGCCGTTGCTGCGCGCGTTGCGCTCGAGCCATTCGACCGCTTTCAGGGTTATGGTGCGGTCGTAGTCCTGGTAATGCGTCGTGCCGACACCCGAGCGCTCGATATAAAGCTTCCAGAAGCTGCCGTCATCTTTCGGCGGCTCGGCATCGTAGCCGCGAAGCAGGTTCTTGATCGCGCCCCTGCCCTCGTGCAGGTGCATGGGCACGATCTCTTCGGTAAAACCGTTGTCATCGTCGCTCGAGCGGTAATGGAGCTTGCCCACCGCGGTGACCGTGTGGCCCTGCTCTCGCAACCGATGGTGCCAGCTCGTCACGCGCCCGTCGTACGTGAGCGCATTGTCCCAGTAGCCCGTCTGATGCGGGTAACGCCCGGTGGCCAGGCTCGCGCGCGATGGGCAGCACAGCGGGCTCGTGCAATAGGCGTTGGCAAAGCGCATCCCGCGCGCAGCGATGCGGTCCATGTTCGGCGTTTTGACGAAAGGATGGGCGTAACACCCGGTTACCAGTCCGTTGTGATTGTCGGACTGAAAGAGAATCAGGTTCGCGGCTTGCGTCATGGAAGGCCTCGTTTGGACAACATCCCGGCTTCAGCGCCTGGCAGGCGGCACTTCAGCGTTAGCGTACGCGGGCGGTGTGAAATAAAGCCGTCCGAACACGCCATCTCGCACGGTCTCGATCCGTCACCCTTCGTGGGTCTTTGCCGTTTCCCTGCTCAGCCGATACCCGGCTCTGACTTTAACCCATCGTCTGCCAGCCGTGCCATGCCGAAAACAGCATCGTCACGATCAGGAAGATGGCTACCACGACGGTCATGAAGACCGGACGAATCCGCTTCTGCTGCCCAGCTCACTTCACGGCGTGATCAAGCGCTGCTCTTCCCGAGCGTCCCGAAAGAGACCCATTCCTGCTCCATGTCCTCTTCGATCTGACTGAAAGCCCTGCTCGCCGCAGCAACGTCCACGCCTTCGTAGCGGATCGCTCGCAGCAGCGTATCCATACGCTTCGACTTTCTCCAGAACCACGCCGACTTCTGCTCGAAGCGGAACACCGTGCTGGCTGCGACCATCGCCGCAGGCAACGACGCCAGCAAAGCACTCCACGCCCTGGGCACGATATCGAGGCTCACGACCAGGCCTGCCGCAATGCTCGCGAGCACCGTTGCGCCCGCTATCAGGTAGCCCAGGACGTAGTTCCTGCGGGCGTAGTAGCGCGCGGCGTTCGTTGCCGTTACGAGCTCCTTTTCGAGTGCGTCCAAGGGTTCCTCCCTGTTCTGAAGTCCGCAAGATTTCACCGCGCCTTCACGACGCGTCGCCGGCATAGCCGATCAGGTGCGCAAACCGTATCGACGGCTACGGTATCTCAGGCCTGTTACCGCTTCAAAGCGGTGACCTCGATCTCAATTCGCATTCGGGCATCTGCGAGTCCGGCAGAAATCATGGTCGCGGCAGGGCGGACGTCTCCAAGGTACTTCCGGAGCACCGGCCAGCAATCCGGGAAATCGCCCCCGTCAGGCAGAATGTAGGTTACGCGGACGATGTCTTTCAGGCTGGCGCCCGCCTCACGAAGCGCGGCCTCGACGTTTCTGAAACATTGCTCGGTCTGCTCCACCACGCCTTCCGCGATAGACATGGTCGCGTAGTCGAAGCCCGTTGTGCCGGAAACGAACACCCAGTCGCCCTGCGCGACAGCGCGCGAGTAGCCGATTTCACTTTCGAAAGATGAACCGGAGCTGATGAGTCGTTTGTTCATATCGTTGATGATGGATAGCGTAAATGATGGCACCGGCGAAATGCAGCCCGGGAAGTTCGAGCGAGTCGCTCCGTGCCTGACGGTCAACTTCCTCGATGCCGGAGCCGTAACGACTTCGAACTTCTACGCGCCATACTTCCTCACGTAGTTCTCGTGCCGGAACAGAAAGTCCGCACCGACGATGCGATGGTCGAATCCGTCGGGAGTAAAGCGATAATCGATGAAACCGACTTCGCGCACCCCCCAGTGCAGTGTCGTGGGCGGGGAGTTGACGCACGCGGTGGACGGCGCCCACAGGTAGTAGATGCCGTCGAGCGAGAACGAGCGTGTCTGATGTTTGTGTCCCGTGCTCACTAGACGCACCCCGTGGCTTTTGCACAGATCGAGCAGGCGCGCGCGGCTCGCCGCGTCGATGACCGACTGGCGCAGCATGAGGTCTTCGTGGTCGGGCTCGGAAGGGTGATCGAGGAAGAGCGGCTTGTGCAGGAAGAGCGCGATGGGCTGCGAGTCGAGCTGCGCCAATGTCGCTTCCAGCCAGCGCCACTGTTCCGCTTCGGCGCTCTGCCCATCGCTGCCGAGCAACTGTGAATTTACGCCGACGAAACCCCACCCCGCGTTTTCGAATGCAAAGCGCTCCTCGCCGAAATAGCGGACGAAGCGCGCGCGGCGCTCGTCGTTCACGCGTTTTTCCATCTTGCCCGAGATGACGTTGTCGCCGATGTCGTGGTTGCCGGGCAGATAACGGCAGGGCACCGGAAGGCGGCTCAAGCAATCACGGGCGAAGGCGTAATCCGCCTCTTCGTCGGGATCGCCCATGATGAGGTCGCCGTTAACGACGACGAGATCGGGTTGCTCGCGAGCGATCCAGTCTGCGACCTTGCGCCAGTTGTCGAGGTGATGTTCCTGCCCCGCGCCCAGGTGCAGGTCGGCGACCTGCGTCAGCCTGAAGGTGTCCGCCATCGCCTACTCCTTGTCCCAGGACCAGAATTCGCCGCGCTGCTCCATGTAGGCACGCGCGAGCACCATCTTGTGCACTTCGGAT
>JBKJKJ010000001.1:0-2768 GCA_046597455.1 Burkholderiales bacterium | reverse complement strand
CTGGCCGATCATTACTCGCGGCCGATGGCGACCGGAGAGAATCTTTTCTCGATGCAGGACGCGCGCAACCTCGTGCGCGTCCTGCATCGAGAAAAGATTCTCTCCGGTCGCCATCGGCCGCGAGTAATGATCGGCCAGTTCGGCCTGCAGCGCGAAGTCGAGCGGATCGCCCGCCTCCTCGTACCAGAAGAGGCCATACGGCTCGAGCGCTTTCGCATACTCCACCGCCGTGGCAACATCGAAGCGCCCGTTCGCATCGACCGCAACCTTGTCCGCCGAGCCGACGACGGCGATCACCGCATCGATGCGCCGCAGATCGTCCGCCACCGACTCCCCGCCGATCTTGAGCTTCACCACCGAGTAGCCCAGATCGACATACTTTCGCATCTCGTCCTGCAAAGCCGTGACGTCCTTGCCCGGATAGTAGTAACCGCCTGCCGCATAAATGAAGACCTTGTCGTCCGCGCGCCCTTCGTTGTAGCGATCCGCGAGCAGCCGGTACAGCGGCTTGCTTTCGATCTTCGCGACCGCGTCCCACACCGCCATGTCGACCACGCCGACTGCGACCGAACGCTCGCCATGACCGCCGGGCTTTTCGTTCGTCATCATCGTCGCCCAGATGCGATGCGGATCGAGGTTGCTGCCCTCGTCGTTCAGGAGCGTAGCGGGATCGGCCTGCATCACACGCGGGATGAAACGCTCCGCGAGCAGGCCGGCCTGCGCGTAGCGGCCATTGGAATTGAAACCGTAGCCCACGACACGCCTGCCGTCGCGAACGACATCGGTCACCACGGCCACCACGCTCGCAGTCATCTTCGAAAAATCGATATAGGCGTTGCGAATCGCCGAGGCGATCGGCACGGTCGCAGAATGAATGGCGGTGATTTTCATGTCGATAAACAGCCGTATGGGTTAGCAACGATGTGAGGCGCGCAGGCGCGGCAGGCGGTGTAGATCTTAGCATGTGCTATGCTTTTTTCTTCCCCGTGGAGCACCTCCCGCATGACCGATAAAGACCTCGTTTCCCCTTTGATGCAGCAGCTCAGCATGTATATCGCCACGGCGTTCCACGGCAACGTCCCCGACGCGGTGTGCGACCGCGCGAAAATCCACGTCGTCGATACCTTTGCAGCAATGGTCTCGGGCTCGCGGCTGCTGCCGGGCAAGCAGGCCATCAAATATGTCAGAACGCTGGGCGGCAAATCGCAGTCGGGGGTGATCGGCACCCGCATCGTGACGAGCCCCGCCAACGCAGCGCTTGCGAATGGCATGTTCGGCCATGCCGACGAGACCGATGACACACATCCGCCTTCGCTCACGCATCCCGGCACGAGCGTCATCCCCGCTGCGCTGGCGATCGGGGAGGCGCGGGGACGAACCGGCCTGCAGGTGCTGCGCGCGATCGTGCTCGGCTACGACATCTGCGCGCGCCTCCTCCTCGCGCTCAAGCCGATGCCGTTTCTGCGCTCGGGCCATCACGCGGGCGCGTTCGGCCAGGCTTTCGGCGCAGCCGCGGCGGCGGCCGCCTTGCTCGATCTCGACGCGCGGCAGGTGCGCCATGTTCTTTCGTATACCGCGCAACAGGCGGCAGGGCTTTACACGATGTTCCGCGACCCCGAGCACATCGAGAAAGCCTACGCCATGGGCGGCATGCCCGCGCAGAACGGCACGCAGGCGGCCCTCATGGTGGAGAGCGGTTTCACCGGCGTCGATGACGTGTTCTCGGGGGAGCGGGACTTCTTCTTCACATTCTCGCCGGAAGCCGATCGCGAAGCGCTGGTGCGCGGCCTGGGGCACGATTACGAAGTGATGCGAGGCGGCATCAAGCGCTGGCCGGTCGGCGGCCCGATACAGGGTCCGTTGCACGTGCTGCGGGATCTCATGCAGGCGCACAGCTTCAAGGCCGCCGACGTCGAAAAGCTCACCGCGCGCATGCCCGACAAGGAGCTCGAGATCGTCAACAACCGCGACATGCCGGATATTTCCGTGCAGCATCTGCTCGCGCTAATGCTGGTCGACGGTGCCGTGACCTTTGATTCCGCGCACAGCTTCAAGCGCATGACCGACCGCAAAGTGCTCGAGGCACGCGGCCGCATCGAAGCGGTCGGCGACCCTGCCCTCACCGATTCCCAGCGGCGGTGGCGCTGCGTCATGGAAGTGCGCCTCAAGGACGGCCGCAGGCTCGCGCACGAGACGATGGCGGCGAAAGGCAGCTTCGAGAACCCGCTCACGCGCGACGAGGAAGAGGAAAAAGCACTCGACCTCGCCGCTCCGGTGCTCGGTGAATCGCGCAGCCGCGAGCTTATCGCAGAGCTCTGGAATTTCGATGAGATCCCTGACGTAAACACCTTGCGCCCGCTTTACCAGCGCTGAACCGGTCCAGCGCTGAACCGCTCGCCGAAAGAGCCCGCCGCGCTCGCCCGGGCTCCCCGCCCAGCGCCTCCATTTTCCAGTGGTGTGACTGACTGAGGATGCGATAAGCTTGGAGGTGGCTGGCAGGCCGCATTCGTCAAGCGTTGGCGTGCCCCACCCCGAATCCAATGCGAAGAACAATATTCGCCACTCAAGTAAAGTCCTAGGAGGACTGTATGGCACGACTCAATATCAATGGCAAAGTTCATGACGTGCAGGTCGAAGACAGCACGCCGCTCCTCTGGGTGATCCGCGAGCAGGTCGGGCTCACCGGCACCAAATACGGCTGCGGCGTCGCCCAGTGCGGCGCGTGCTCGGTTCACATCAACGGCGAAGTGCGCCGCTCGTGCGTGACA
>JBKJKJ010000543.1:0-12036 GCA_046597455.1 Burkholderiales bacterium | reverse complement strand
GTGAGGCGTCACCCCGGCTTCGATGAGGCCCACCCGCATGGTCTCGTCGACAGCGAAGACGCGGTCGGGGCGCGCCAGCGTTCCGTCCCGCAAGCCGAAGCGACCGGCGTGATTCGACCAGAAGTCGACGATGGCTGCCGTTGGAATGCCCCGCGCGGCCGCGAGCGCGATCAGGCGGCGCTCATAGTCTTCGCCATTAGGCCCCGAGGTGCCGGTGAAGACCAGCGCGGTGCCATGAAGATATTGCTGGAGGGCTTCGTCGCTGAGGCCCGGCTCGAGGGTTTGGGTGTCAGTGTCGGCCTCGCACAAAGCACCCACGGCCCTGCCGTAAGCCAGCGACCTCACGGTAACCCGCTGCTCTGCGTTGAGTCGCGCAAGAACCGGGGCGACTGCGGCGGCTCCGCCGGGATCCGCGCAGACAATCAGTACCGCGGGCAGGGTCAACCGATCCACTCCTTCAACCGGTGAGCGTGTGCAGATGCCGCCAGACCTTTTGAAAGGCGCGCACCGTGAGGTCCACTTCGTGCTCGTCATACTCGAGCATGCACAGTTGAAGACCGAACAACGAATGCTCGCGCAGCTCCTCGACGACGGGTAGTGAACCTTTGTCGTAACGAACGCTTTCCGGCGCGGGGTGATGCGACCACGGCGCGCCTCGGCCGCCAAACGCGATGCGCTTCTGGTACATCGGCAGCAGATGGAGATTCGCAAACGCGGGCGCGATCTCTTCGACGCCTTCGGCTTTCAGCGCGGCGATGACGGCCTGCTTGGAGACCCCGGCAAGTGCGGGATCGAGAAGCAGCGGGTAGACGTAATAGACGTGGGAGCATTCTGCTTTGACCAGCGGCGTGCGCAGGCCTTTCAGTCCGGCCAGTCCGGCTGACAGGCGCTCTGCGGCGCGCTGTCTGGAGGCCACTGCGGCGGGAAGCTTTTTCAGCTGCTCGATTCCCATGGCCGCTTCGATTTCCCCCATGCGAAAGTTAAAGCCGACCATGTTGACGAGATCGGTTTCGCCTTTGGGACCGACGACGTTCTCGGCGTGGTTGCGAATGAGCCGCAGGCGCTCGGCGAGCCTCTCATCGCTCGTCACGCACATTCCGCCTTCGCCGGTGTGAATGTGCTTGTGATAATTGAGGCTGAATATGCCGATGTCGGCCAGCGCGCCGGCATAGCGGTCGTGATAACGGGCGCCCGGCGACTGCGCCGCGTCCTCGATCACCCGCAAGCCATGACGTTTGGCGATGGCCATGATCTCGTTCATGTCCGCCGCATGTCCGAACATGTCGGTGACCGCAATGGCGCGCGTGCGGTCGGTTATTTTGGCTTCGATCTTCGCCGGATCGAGATTGAAGGTGGCGCGCTGCACGTCGGAAAAAACCGGAACGCCCTGCCAGAGCACGATTGCAGTCGCGGTCGCGCTCATCGTCAGCGGGGTGACGATGACTTCGTCTCCGGGCTCGATCCCGACCGCACCGACTGCGGCCATCAGGCCCGAGGTGGCGGAGTTGACGGCGACGGCGTGCGCGACGTTGAAATGCGACGCCCATGCGCTTTCAAAAGCGCGAACTTTATCGCCGCCCATGAATGCCGGTATCCACGAGCCATAGAAACCCGAAAGTTTGCCGGTCGCGACGACCGCGCGGGCTGCTTCGACTTCCTCGGGCCCGTAGGAGTTGTACCGCTTGAACGGCACCTGAATCACGGGCGCGCCGCCGTGCAGCGCGAGGGTCTCGTTACTGTTCATTCATCACCTTGGTTCTGATCGCATCTATGGTTTCCAAAGCGAGCAGCGCCGAGTCGCCGGTCGAAGCCGGTGGTGTGCCCTGCTCCAGGGCGGCGTGCAATGCCTCGACCACGTGCAGCTGATACCGCATCACATCCAGCGCGGCGTCGTTCGGAAACTCCTGCAAGGCCGTATAACCGGTAAAGGTGGGATCGGGCGCCGCACGCCAGGTGCGCACGACGCGCCCACCCGACTGGTATTCGAGTCGACCGCGAGTGCCCATGAGCTCAATGCCGCCGTGGGAATAATTTTCGTAACGCCCGGCGATGAAATACACATCGGCCGATCCGATGCGCACCCGGAAATCGGGCTCGAAATCCCCATTGTCGAGGCTGCGCCCGCGCTCGATTACTTGTGGCGTCCGGACTTCACCGAGGAGGTACGCGAGGAGGTCGAGGTAGTGGGACCCGTTGTTGAGCAAGCCTTTTGCGTACCACACCACGCCTTTGTAAATGTCGCCGTATTCACCGCGCGCGATGCCCTCGCGCAGCTCGGCTACACCTAAGTCGAAACGGCGAATGTAATTCACCGCGAGCAACACGTCAGCATCCCTGGCGGCGTCGACCATCGCTTTGCCTTCAGCGCCGGTGGGGGCGAGTGGTTTCTCGCACAGGATGGCGCGCGGGCGGGCCTGCAACGCCTGCTCGAGTAAGGCGCGATGGTGCGCGGTGGACGCCGCAATGGCAATGACTTCAGGACGCGAGGCGGCAACGAGCTCGGGCAGCGTTTCGAACGCCGTCACTTTGTAACGGGTCTCGAGGCGCCGGCGCGCGTTCGCAGAGGGGTCCGCACCGCCCACGAGCTCGAAACCGTGATGGACTGCGAACGCGCGGCAATGCGTCTGCACCCTCGATGGGTCGTCGTAATCGTAGTCGAGGCCGATTGCGCCGAGCCCCGCGACGACCGCACGGTAACGCTTCATACCGGCGGCAGGTTACGCAGCCCCGGGCGTATTACGTCCGCGTTGAGGCTGCTCCACTCGGGATGCTCCTCGCGCAGCAGCCGGATCACGTCGCCGCAGCCGAAATCGGGTCGCGCCGGGAGGAAGTGCTCGAAAATGCGCTTGATGAGCTCGTAGTCGGCCTGTTCATCTAGGGTCAGCGCGAGCTCCGGCCACGTGAGATCCGGGGCGGCGACCAGGGTTACCCGGCTGAATAGCTGGGGGTTGCGGCGTATGTAAGGGGTGACGTGTTCGCGCATGAAAGGATCGTCAGTCATGGCGGCCGCACGCTCGAGCGTCGCCAGCGGGAACACCTGCGTATCCATGCCCGCCGGATAACTGCGTACTTCGACATTGCTGGCGTAATCACAGGGATTGTAGCGATACAGTCGGATGACCTGCTCGACCACAAAAGGGTCGATGAGGGGGCAGTCGCCAGTGAGCTCGACGATCACATCGGCTTTGGCGCTCTTCGCTGCGCCGAGCACGCGGCCCATCACGTCGTCTTCGCTGCCGCGAAAGCAGCCGATTCCCAGGCGATCGGCCACGGCCGCGATCGGATCGTCAGTGGCGTTAGTGGTGGTCGCCACGACGATCTCATCGATCGAGGGTGCTCGTTTCAGGCGCGCGACCAGATGCGCGAGGAGCGGTTCACCGGCAGCCGGCATGAGCACCTTGCCCGGCAGGCGGCGCGAGGTCATCCGCGCTTCGATGGTGGCCACTATTTTCTGCTTCGAGCTCAAAAAGACACCTTGCAAATTTATGTGCTTCGGGCGAGGTCGGTCCGCTGCCGCAGGCCTCGACAGTGCGTTACCCGCGGCCGATGTGGCGGCCCAGCATGAAGGCTTCAGCCGCTTCGACTCCGCACGTGGCGCCGCGCCAGCGGGCGAGATGTGTCACAGCCTGCAGCGATCTAGGGTGGGGCCAGTCCCGCAATTCACCCGAATACGCCCCCAGCGCGGCGAGCTTGATGTCGAGCGTGCCTGAAATGTTCTCGAACCACTGCGGCGTGAATGGCGCGCCCGAGCCGGGCGTCTGCCACTCAGTGCTCGAAGCGACCTCGAAAAAGAGCAGCGATTCTACCGGATGGCCCGGTTGGGATCGGCAGGCGGTGACCACGGCTTCGTGAAGTCGCCGGTGGTCGACGTTGACGTCGCCAGCGTGATGCGTATACACGATCTGCGGCCGCAGGTCTGCGATGTGCGCTTCGATGGGCTTGATGATTTCGAGTCGATCCAGGCTGTCGAGACGGTTGTCGGGCAGGCCGAGAAACGAGACCTGGGCAACCCCCATGATCGCGTTGGCGCGCTCCGCCGTCTTGCGCAGTGCGCCTATCCCGGAGTCGGCGCCAGGTGCACTGGCGCTCCGGCTGGTCAGGCCTTCACCGACGATCAGCACATGGACCTGGTCACCGTTGCGCGCGTGCTTCGCCATGGTTCCACCGCAGCCGAGCACTTCGTCATCCGGGTGTGCCGCGATGACCAGAACGCGCTGAGCGCTCACGTGCGTGCGTCCCTGAAGTCCCGCCATGAAATGGCTTCGCCTGCAGCGTAGTCTCGCGGTGCGCGCCAGCCGGCGATGTGGTCGAGCATGGCTGGCGCAATGCCCTCCTGGTCGGCGGGGATGCGGCGGGGGACCAGGTTTTCCAGGCCCAGTGCCGCGCCGCTGGCAATCGGTTTTGCGGCGACCAGGTAACGTCTCGCGCCTCTGATTCCGGATTTCTCTTCACCCACCGCGCGCTTGATGCCGTCACCGAGTGCGGCTTCGGTGTCGCGCAGGGCCCCGACGAGCTTCGTAAAGCCCTCGGGATCGGTCGAAAACGAGTGATCGGGACCGGCCTGGGCGCGATCGAGCGTGAAATGTTTTTCGATCATGCGCGCGCCGAGCGCGATCGCGGCAATCGCGGCAACTTCGCCTTCGGTGTGATCCGAGTAGCCGATGGCATAGCCGGGAAACGCAGAGCGCATGGTGCAAATGGCTTTGAGATTGACGATGTTCATCGGCGCGGGATATTTCACCGTGCAGTGGAACAGCCCCACGCGCTGCGCATCGGCCTGGAGCGCATCCAGCGCGTCTTCGATTTCACCGAGCGTGCCCAGGCCGGTCGAAAGCAGAACGGGCAGACGTGTCTCGCCGATTGCGCGCAGCAAGGGAATGTTGGTGAGATTGCTCGAGCCGATCTTGAGCATGGGAGGCTGCAGCCGCAGGACCGGCTCAAGAGTGGCGACGCTGGGCACGGTGATGAAGCAGTCGATGCCGGCCTGCGCCGCCCTGCCGAATACTTCGCGAAAGGCATCTTCCCCGAGTTCCACTTGCTTGAAAAGCGCATAGTAGGGCGAGTCCTTCGTCGCGATCTCGTCCGCTATGACGTACTGGAACTTGATTGCATCCGCGCCCGCACGCTTTGCAGCATCGACCATCTCGAGCGCGGTGGCGAGTCGGCCGTTATGGTTGATTTCGGCTTCGGCGATGATGTACGCGGCGCTCGATGCGAGGAAAGGAAGAGATGCTGTGTTCATGAGTTTCCTGAGTTCAGGCCGAACGAGGAATGGCGCGAGCGGGCATCCCGGCTACGATCGCGCCTGCTGGAACGTCCCTGGTCACCACGGCGCCGAGGTTGACTCGCGCGCCCGCGCCGATCACGACGTGATTCGCAATGAGGGCCCCGGGCGCGATCCAGCAACGATCTTCGAGCACGGCACTGCCGCAGAGCGTTGCGCCCGATGATATGAAACAGTGCTGCCCGACACGCACATTGTGACCGATGTTGACGAGGTTTCCGATCTTGGTACCCGCGCCGACCGTGGTGCGTGTGAGTATTCCGCTCACGATGACGGTGTTGGCGCCGACCGCGACATCGTTTCCCAGACCGACGCCTCCGAGATGGGGAAACGGCAGGTAACTTTCGTCCGGATTGCGCGCGAAAGCAAGACCCGTTGCACCGATTACCACGTTGCTTTGGATGATAACGCGCGTCCCAAGGTGTGTGCCCGGATAAAGCCTGGCGCCGCTGTGAATTTCGCTGCCGGCGCCGACGATGCAGTCGGCCCCGATGTGAGCCCCGGCATCCACGAAAGCTTCCGGATCTACCTTGGCGTCCGCTGCGATGGAGCTGCCTGGGGCGATTCCGGTGCGGCGCGCCTGCGGAAGCAATGTTCGCAGGCATTCGACGAACAGGCGCATCGGATCATCGGTCAGCACCAGTGTCCGGCTCGAAGAGGCCGCCTCCGACACGTCGAATCCACGCGGCACGATTACCGCGGCTGCCGGGGTGCTGATGACCGCAGCCTGCGCCTGGCTGCCCTCGGCGCTGCAAAAACAAAGCGCAGCCGGCTCTGCCTCATCGAGGGGCGAAAACCCGTGTATCAGCCGCGAGGCGTCCCCGATGATTTCCGCGTCAGCATCCCGAAAGCACCGGGCGACGCTGACCGGCTCTGGAATCCTGTAGAAAGGCACGGGCGCGATTCAGCCGGCAGCGTGAGACTGCACGTAATCCGTGATTGCATCGATGGTGGTCAGCCGATCGACGTCCTCGTCGGGGATCTTGATACCGAATTTCTCTTCGGCCGCCAGCAATATGTTCGCGATATCCAGGGAGTCGATGGCGATCTCCTTCAGCGGCCGGCCGTAATCGGCGGGCAAGATCTGCGATTGTTTGACGTCGCTCACGATCGCGACGATGTCATCGCGAATATCGGTCTTTCGATTCATGGATTCAGGTCTTCTCCAGTATGCAGCTCGCCCATGACAGGCCGACGCCGAAGCCGCTGATCACGATCCTGCGGGCGGGGCCGGCGCGTAGGTTCTCGAGCAATGCCGGTATGGTCGAGGATACCGTATTACCGCATTCGGCCAGACCGAGCGGCACTTTTCCGGGCGGCAGTGCAAGCCTCTGCGCGATGGTGTCGACGATGTATTTGCTGCCTTGGTGAAACAGGAACAAGTCGATGTCGGCGAGGTCGAGCCCCGCTGAAGCGACCAGCTGCCTCACTTGGACCGGCACGACCGTGGCGGAAAAACTGAAAACCGCGCGACCGTTCATTTCGAGCCGACCGGTGGTACTGTGCAGGGCCATGCCGTCCTTGCCGCGCGTGCCGAATGCGAAGCGCCCCGGTATCCAGCAGCCTTTCGCGGCCTCGGCTGGCTGCAACAGCGTCACAGCCGCTGCATCGCCGAAAAGCAGCGCGGTATTCTTGTCGTCCGGATCCACGATTTTGGAATAAGGGTCCGACGTGAAAAGCAGTCCGGTGTGCAGACCGTTGGCTTCCATGAAAGCCTTGGCGATCGACAGGGCGTAGACAAACCCGGAGCAGCCGAGCGAGACGTCGAAGCAGGCCGCAGTCTCGGGAGCCCCGATCTTGCCGTGAACCACGGCTGACGTGTGCGGGATGCCGCGCCCGTCGGGATTCTGAGTACACACAATCACGCAGTCGATCGCCGCCATGTCGATTTCGCGCTTCGCGCACAGTGCCTGGAAGGCCTTGACGCAAAGGTCCGATGTCTCTTCTTCAGGCGCCTTGCGCGAGACCTTCATCACGCCGATCTTGGCGCTGAGGAAAGCTTCGTCGATGCCGAAGCGCTCAAGCTTGTCGAGATTCGACTCGAACCCGTGCGGGACGTAAGTCGCGATATCTGCAATGCCGATCACGGTCGCCATAACGAGAAATAAATGTGGCCGATCGCCTCGTCGGCGCAGAGCACCTCGCACTTGGTGAGGCGATCGTTGAAGTTGTGACGCAGAACAACGCCTGCGACGTTGGTGTCGTCGTGGCGCAGCGCGCGCGCAAGTTCGAGCCGGCTGAAAACCCATTTTCCGCCCGGCCGGGGAAGCGCGCCGTTGTGCAATTGCTTGGTGAGTATGACCAGCGCTTCAATCGGCGTGCACGCGTCGTGGGAAACGATCTGTGCCGATGAGCCGTCCGTGCCCGGACGCGAGACGATGCGGGTCTCGTCGAAAGCGTAGCGGCCATCGACCGGCCTTTCGGTTTCGCAAAGATATCCGGTCACTTTTCCGAGGCTCGTGTCCAGGGTGAAATCCGCCGCGACGCCCTGCGGGCGATCGAGCGGGATGTCCGGTGAGGACATGAGCAGGCGGCACTGGCGGCGCGCGAAAGCGTGTATGGCGAAGCGGTGGCGCCCGACTTCTTTGCCGTCGCGGGTTGCTGCACTCGTGACCGCGTCGTACATATCGGTGCCGTGCAGGTAATCGCGATCGCCTTTGAAGCGCAGGCTCAGGAGCTCGTCGATCATGGCGAGTCCGCCGGCTGCGTAGCCCGTCTGAATTCGACCGCATCGACCCGGGGCGAAGGTCGGCACGAGAAGCCGGCGCGCGCAAACAGGTTGCGTGAAGAGGTGTTCGCAGCCTTTACTTCCGCGAGCGCGCTGACTCCCGGATGCTGCGCAGCCAGCTTATCCAGGCCGATCTCGAGCGCACGCTCACCGATTCCCTTTGCGCGCCACGCTGGATCCACCGAAATATCGATCCTCGCCACGTTAGAGTCGAGCTCGAAGCGGACCTGGCCGACCGCCGCTTCGCCTACGCGAACGATGTAGATGCGGGTGAGCGGATCCTCAAGTCGCCGGCCATACCAGCGAAGATGCGCGTCCATAGCGATGCATTCGCTGTTGAAAGCATTCGCCCGCACGGCCGGATCGTTGGCCCAGCGCCAGACGAGCTGCGCATCGCCCGCAGTGGCGGCGTCGAGGCGAAAATCGAGCATCGTTTCGGCGACCCGCCTGGCGCCGCGGCCGTCGACCAGGCGCATGCCGGCGTCAGACATGTTTTGGCGCACCCGAGGTTGTGACTGGAGCCGGGATATCGCGCGGGCGATCGACCCTTCGTCCACCTCGCGGGCGTCACCAAGGCCGAGTGCGACGCCACACCGGAGGGCTGTTTCGGCAGGTGCACGCTGATTCGGCGCACACACCAGCATCAGCGTCGGGAGCCCGAGGCAGCATCGTTCCCACGTCATGCTCCCGGCCGCGCCGATGGCAAGGTCGGCGTTGGCCATGAGGCGCGCCATGTCACCCGCGCCGTGATGAAAGCACATGTGCGCGAACTGGTCACACAGCGCGCGGATCCGCTCGGCGTCGCGATTCGAGCCTCCCGCTACGACGTCGACAGCGAGGCCTCGGAACTGAGCGAGCGCCCCCACGACTTTTGCCGTCTGGCGCGTGGCGTCGGCACTGCCGAAACAGACGAGGACGCGCCGCAATTCGCCCGAGCGCGGGCGCAAGGCCCGGCGCGCGTGGCTGAATTCGCGGCGCAGCAGGGCGTAGCGCGGGCCCACGAGGCGCCGTGTGCGTGGGGGGACCAGCCCGTCGTATGCCGCCTCTCCGTCGACCCGGTTTTGATCGAGCAGCATGTCGCACTCGTGCGATCGGGTGGCGAGGTCGTCGATGGCGAGAATTCTCCTGGCACCGCTGCCTGCTGCGCGCTCCCACGCCGCGTCGAGCTCGTAGTGATCGACCACGAGCCAGTCGACAGGCCGCTCGAGCACACGGCTCGTCATCGATGCATCCGTCGCAGGATCGATGGCATCGCCGACTCCCGGGGGCAACTCGGTCACGGCATAGCCGCGCTCGGCGACGAGGCCGCTGAGGTTGCCGGGAAGCCTGCGCGAGACGAAGCGTACGTCGGCTTCAAGCGCCCGCAGCTCTTGCGCCAGGGCAAGCGATCGCATGACGTGCCCGCCGCCGATCGTGCTCGAGCTGTCAGCGCGGATTGCGACCGTGACCATCAGCGAACCTTGAAGAGCGGCTCGATGGGGGGGCCGGCGAGACGCGAGCGCAGGTCTCCGGCGCGCAGTGCGTCGGCGAGAGCGGCGAATGCGGCCGATTGCGCTTCGCGCAGAGTAGCCACGTCGGCTTCGGAGTGCGCGTAGGACATGTTGTGGGAGCCTGCCGTGAGGATGCCCCGCATGAGCATCTCCTGCAGGTAGAGCGACTTGATTTCCCAGGACGTGGCGCCTTCGACATCGCGGAATTGCAGCATGGACCACGGCCCTTTCCCGCCCACGGCAATGGCGCTTTCGAGGGCGTGCGCCTCGATCAGCGTCCGCACGTTATCCATCACGCGGCCGCCTGTTCGCCAGAGATGGTCGTGGACGGGCTCGCGCTGCATCTTGCGGATCGTCGCGAGGCTTGCAGCAAGGCTCAGGGCATCGCCACCGAAGGTGCTCGAGAAAAACACCTCCTCCATCTGCCGCATGACATCGGCGCGACCCACGACTGCCGAAATCGGATAGCCGTTGCCCATACTCTTGCCGAAGGCGGCCAGATCGGGTGTTACCGAAAACAGCTTCTGCGCCCCTCCGAGGTCGAAGCGAAAACCGGTGATGATTTCATCGAGGACGAACAGTGCGCCGTGAGCGTGCGCCAGATCACGAACCCCTTCCAGAAAACCGGGTGCGGGTTCGACGAAGTTCATGGGTTCCATGATCACCGCAGCGAACTGGTCGCGGTCGGCAACCAGTGTTTTGCGCAGGCTCTCGAGATCGTTGTAAGCGAACTGGCGCGTAAGGCCGCTTACTGCCTTCGGCACGCCTTTGTTGCGCGCGGTGGTGCCGATGTACCAATCGTGCCAGCCATGATAGCCGCACACTGCGATGAGGTCGCGCCCGGTATGGGCACGCGCGATGCGGATCGCACCGGTTGTGGCGTCGGAGCCATTTTTGCCAAAGCGCACCATCTCGGCACACGGAATGAGTTCGGTGAGCAGCTCCGCCACCTCGATCTCGAGCGGGCTCGCGAGGCTGAACAGTGCGCCGCGTGCAGTTTGCGCGGCGACGGCGGCAGTGACATCCGGATCGTTGTAGCCGAGGACCACAGGGAGCAAGCCGTTCACGAAATCGACATACTCGTTGCCGTCGACGTCCCAGACGTGCGAGCCGGCACCGCGCTCGAGAAACAGGGGTGCCGCATTCCTCGGATAATTGAGATAGCTCTTGCTGAATGTCTGCGAGCCGAGCGGGATCACGCGCGAGGCACGTTCGAGCATTTCCTGGGACTTTGCGTAGCTGCGCATGTGACTGCTCACTGAGACACTCCGGGATTGGGCGCTCCGATCGCCGCGTCCAGTTTCGCGGACGACAGACTGCCGGAGTTACGGATGTGATGGGTATTGATCCGTGCGAGATCGGGCTGGCGTTCGATCAGAGCAAGTATATCCGCGGTGGTAAATGCTGGATTTGCGGGATAAAGCGCCTCGAATATGCGGGTGACGAAGTCGAAGTCCTCGGGCTCGTCCACCGTCCACCTCAGGTGGGAAAGGTCGACGTCATTGCGAAACCCGCCGATTTTGAAGCGGTCGGGGCGCCGGTGAATATACGGCATGACGTGTTCGCGTTCGGACGGCAGCGTCGCGTGTCGCCACGCTTCCTCGACTGCCGAAAAACGCGCGACCTCCACGTCCAGGCCGTCGGGAAAAGTGGGCTGGAGCGCATTGCTGGCGTAATCGTAACCGCCGCGCACCCCGAACTCGATGACCGAGTCGATCACGACCGGGTCAGCGAGCGGGCAATCGCCGGTGAGGCGCACCACGTGGTCCGGAGCCGGCGCCCGCGCTGCCTGGTAAAAGCGATCGAGCACGTCGGTGAGCGAGCCGCGAAAACACTCGACGCCGAGGCTGCGGACCAGCTCAGCGACAGGCGCGTCATCGTCACGGTCGCTTGTCGCCACGATCAGGCGGCCGATGCGCTTGGACCGGGCGACGCGCTCGAGTTGCAGCGCTAGCAGGGGCCGGCCCACCACCTGGCGCAGGACCTTGCCGGGAAGGCGGCTCGAAGACATGCGAGCCTGCAGGATTGCGGTGATCATGGGGACGCCGGTGCCGGATCAGAGGCGAGTCGGCCGAGCAAAACGATGTCGATGAACCGACCATCGGAGAACGCGTGCTGGCGAAGCCGGCCTTCTTCCCGAAAGCCGCACCTGCGGAACGCCTGAATGCTGCCTTCGTTCCCGGCGTAGGCGCCTGCTTTGAGCTTGTTGATCCGCAAGGTCGTGAATGCGTAGTCGCACACCAGAGCGATGGCTTCCGAAGCGTAGCCGTGCCCCCACCGGGCCTTGTCTCCGATGACGAGACTTACGTCTGCGTTGCGGTGCCGCGCATTGACCGGTCCGAGCTTGATGTTGCCGATGTGAGGCCCGCCTTCGGCGAGACACATCGCCCAGAAAAACTGGCTCGGGTCGGCTGAGATTCGTTCGACGTAGTCCATTACAGTGCCGGGCGTCTGCACTTCGAATCGAGTCTCGAGGTGGCGATTTACGGCGGGATCATTGAGCCATTCGCAATACTGCGTAGTCACGTCCTCGG
>JBKJKJ010000529.1:0-3457 GCA_046597455.1 Burkholderiales bacterium | reverse complement strand
ACACGGCCTGTGCGACATCGAGGCCGAGGTCTGGCGCCTGCCGTGTTCCTCTAGCGCCATCAGCACCGCGGCCGCGGTGAACGGCTTGGTCATGGTGCCCATCATGCAAATGGTATCGGCGGACCAGCCGTCTCCAATGGCGCTGATGAGCGGACCGTCGGCGCGGGTCTCCGCTGCGAAGACGGCGCCGGGGAGGTTCGCCGGATCTTCGCGCTGGGCCGCGCGGACGTCCTCGACGACCCGGTTCCACCACGCAGGGTTGTGCATCCTTATCTCCCGACATCGGGATGCTAGGACCGGCGCTGCGGCGCGTCTTCTCTTGCTTTGCTCAATGTGCGCGAGCTATCGTGTTCGACAAACCCCATTATTGGCCCGGATCGACACAGGCGAAGCCGGATGCGTCATTCGCGTTGCCGCCCATGTATTTTGGCCATTTCGGTTGTACACACAGTGGTCGTGTGAACACGACCTCTCCAATGGGACCATTGGGCGCCCCGCTGCTGTATCTTGAAGCAATCAGCGTGTTTGGCGCCACGCCCTGCTCCACCCAATTTATCAGTGGGGTCAACAGATCGATCACATTTGCTCCCGGGCCTCCAACACCACAATGGTTGACGCCCGGCAGCGTGTACAGCCGCACGTTGTCGCGGCTCGCAGGAGCAACCACACTCAGGAGGCGGTCGACAAACCGGATAGAAACGGCTGGAGGAACCAGTGTGTCCTCCCCACCGGTCCAAATAATAAGCTTGCCACCGCCCTGAACATAACTGGAAGTCTCGGCCAGGGAGCCGGCCATGTAATTATGGTCCAATTGCCGCGCCAGGAAGGGAAAGTCCTGCTGGATGTTGAAGCTTGAAACGGAATAATGTGGATGGTTGTACGCCATTGCCAGATATCCCTGAGTTAGCTGCGCGCCGGCGGCGGAATACGCTCCAATTCCATCGTTGTGCAGGTTACCCAGTCCGTATGGTGCTCCTATCACCTTGCCGTCGCGGATCAGATCACTCCTGCTGCTCTTGACTGCGCCAACTTCGGCGGCCGTCAGGCATGAGGCGTTGTCCGTTCCCGCAGGGCACGTCAGCGAGGCAGGGTTGAAGCGACATGCCGATGGATTGGATATGATGCCGTCGACCAGCCCGTCCAAACCATCGCACTGGGCGACCTCTGCGTTGTAAAGCGAAGCCAGCTTCGCCGTGCGCGTGGCACTGTTCAAGACCCGGACATCGTCGGCGGCCCGCCTCCACACAGCGGTCAAGCCCGCCATATCGGCACCGCCGACATTGTCGGAGCTGTGACCCCAAACACCGTCACCGGCAAGAACACCGTCGTAATCCCGCCTGTACCGCGAAGCTGCAACCGAAGCGTTTCTGCCGCCGTTTGAGCAGCCGTCAAAATAACGGTATCGGGCAGGGACACCGTAATAGGCCTGGATCAGCGCCCGCGCGACCATATCGGTTTCGCCGATCGCCGCATAGGCGAAGGCCAAAACAAGAGCTTGATCGCCCGCGAAGGTAGCGCCCGGATAGCTCGACGCATTATGACCGCCATTGGAGGCGCCAACCGCGAAGCCCTCGGCGAGCAAATTGACGTTGTTGGCGGCGCCAGCCATTATCAGGATCGTGCCGTCAAAAGCACCACCACCCGTATGCAAGTACCGGCGTTGCCAGTTACTGGGCAATTGAACCTGAATCTCTGTCTGCGGAGCGACGGTTGCGAGCACGTTGCAGTAGGCTGGGGTCGTGCCGCTCGCGGAGACCAAGGTCGCACTTGTTATTGTGGCGTTTGGAATCGACAACGACGCGAGAGCCGGGCACGAAGTCAACGCTGCCGCCGGGCTGATTTTCATCGCTACGGTGATCATGAGAACCGGCATGAATGCGCTAGCTGCAGCCATACGCCGCCACAACCATTTGCCTGGTCGTCGTTCGGCACCAAGCACGAAACTACTGATCATCTTCCCCCCCTGTCCGTTTTTCATCAGTTCCGCCTATGGTTATTCAAGCGAGGAGAGCACGAACGAGTTGCCGTCGGGATCCTTGAAAATCGCGCTGGTTCCCCACGACTCCTTCCTAGGCGGCTGCGCGAACTCCACGCCGCGCGCCCTCAGCTCTTCGAAGGTCTTTTCCACATCTTCGGCGCCGAACACCAGATTCACGAAGGAGCCGATTCGGTCTTCGTGTCCCGGCGGCGTGAACAACGTCACGTGCTTGTCCGATCCGGGCACGCGCAGTTCGATCCAGCGCTGGCTACCGCCCATCGGCAGGTCGGTGTGCACCTCGAATCCGAGTTTCCCAGTAGAGAGATCGAGCGCACGCTGCTGGTCCGATATGTTGATACCCACCATCTTCACCATCTTGTCATCGCATCCTCCACGATTATCGCAACACTTCCATCACGGCCGCTCACGCGCGATGCCGGGCCGATCGCCGCGCGGCGCCGCGCTGCTGGCTCGCCAGCACGCGGCGTTGCCACCCGTCATCGCTGCCGCTCGCCGCCAACAGGGCGGCGATGCCGCGCACGGTCGGCCGCTCGAACAGCGCCAGCGTGGCCAACTCGACCCCCAGCGCGACGCGCAGGCGGCCCACGATCTGCACCGCAGTCAGCGACGTGCCGCCGGCGTCGAACAGGTTGTCGTCGACGTCGATATGCTCGCGCCCGAGCACGCTGCGCCACACGTCGAGCACGGTGGTCTCGATCGCGGTCTGCGGCGGCGCGGGCGGGCGCGCCGGCGCGCTGCGATCTTCCGGCGGTAGCGCGCGCCAGTCGACCTTGCCGTTCGCCGTCAACGGCAGATGCGACAGCATCAGGATCGCGCCGGGCACCAGATACGGAGGCAGCCGTTGCTCGAGATACCGTCGAATCGTCTCGCCGAGCATGCGCGCGTGCGAGCCCCATGAGGGATCGTTCGCCAGCTCCGGCAGTGGCGCCGGCGCGTCGACCACGTCGGTCAGGTGAAGATCGGCGCCGAACGCGAAGAGGACATCGACGCAGCCGTCGGCGCCATCGTGGCCGGACCAGCCGATCTCGATGCCGCAGCCGATCTCGTCTCCGAGCTGCCACAGATCCTCAGGATCAACCCCCGGCACGATCGCGTGCAATTGCTCGCGCAAGGCCCCGACGTCAAGCGGATGATCGCGTGCGCGAAGCGCCGCGAGCGCGGCCACTGCTGTCTGCACGCGCGCGTTGGGCACGCGCGACACCAGCGTCGCCACGGGCTGCGCGCGCAGTCGCTCGCGTAGCGCCGGCAACGCCAGCCGCTCGGCCTGCCAATCGATCCGCGTGATTTCGCGCGCGACGCGGCGTTTGTCCCCGACATGCAGGGTGACGTCGTAGCGAAACTGGGTCAGCTCGTTGTGCTCGCGCCCGCGCCGCAGCTGAATCTCGACGCCGGCAACGCGCGGGATGCGCTCGCCGAGCGCGACAAAGAGCGCGGGCGCGAGCACCAGTTCCTCCTCGT
>JBKJKJ010000520.1:0-2590 GCA_046597455.1 Burkholderiales bacterium | reverse complement strand
CCGTAAGCGTCCGGTCAGTACCATCTTGACGCGAGCTTCAGCGCGACTTTGCGCGAGCTAACTGGACGTTGATCTCGTCGGTGAATTCTCCGGTTTCCCATGCCCGTGAGATGGCGGTGTCCAGACGCTTGAGTAGCTGCGGTAAGGTTTCTTCGGGGGTGCGCGAGAGCATCGCGAGGCAATTGTGATGGTCGTGGGCAATGGCCGTGCATTTGATCGGGCGCAAAGCCCCGAGTGTGATCTGTCCGCCCTGGTCGATCAAGGCGGCGATATTCGCCAGAGAAGACTGGCCCGCGACAGCTACGCGGCTTGGCGCAGTTCCACGTCCGGCGCGCTTGCGATGTTCCATGGCAGCAATTCCTCGACGCGATTGATCGGATGATCCCCGATGCGCTCGATAACGTAGCGCAGATACGCCTCGGGGTCGAGACCGTTGAGCTTGGCCGTTCCGATCAGACTGTAGAGGGCGGCAGCACGCTCGCCGCCAGCGTCGGAACCGCAGAACAGATAGTTCTTGCGTCCGAGGGCGACGACCCGCAGCGCGCGCTCGGCAGCGTTGTTGTCGATCTCGATGCGGCCCTCGTCCCGATAACGGGTGAGCGCCGTCCAGCGCGTGAGCACGTAACCGATGGCTTTCGCCAGCTCCGACTTCTTTGACACGCGTGTGAGCGTATGACGCAGCCACTCGCGCAGTGATTCCAGCAGCGGTCCGGCGCGCGCCTGCCGGATCGCTGCACGTTGATCGGGCGGCCGCCCGCGAATCTCGCCTTCGATGGCGTAGAGCGCGCCGATACGATCGAGCGCCTCGGCTGCGATCGGGGAGGCATTGGCCTGATGCAGATCGTAGAACCCACGCCGCGCGTGCGCCCAGCACGCCGCCTCGTGAATGCGGCCGCCCTCATAAAGATGTCCGAACCCGGCGTAGGCGTCGGCTTGCAAAATGCCGCTGAAGGGCGCCAGGTGCTCTCGCGGCCGCTCGCCGCGCCGATCGGGGGCGTAGCGAAACAGCACGGCTGCGGCCTCGTCGCTGCCAGCGGGCCGGTCATCGCGTACGTAAGTCCACAGCCGGCCGGTCTTGGTGCGGCCGCGTCCCGGATCGAGCACCGGCACCGGGGTGTCGTCCGCGTGCAGCTTACCTGCCGCCATCACGTAGCGCCCCAAGGCGTCGACCAGCGGATCGAGTAGCCGGAATGAGCCTGCGACCCACTCGGCCAGCGTGGAGCGTTCCAGCTCAACGCCTTCACGGGCGTAGATCTGCGCCTGGCGATACAGCGGCAGGTGATCGGCGTATTTGGAGACGAGCACGTGGGCAAGCAGCCCCGCGCCAGCAAGACCGCGCGCGATCGGGCGCGACGGTGCTTCGACCTGCACGATGCGCTCACAGGCGGGGCACGCGAGTTTCGGGCGAACGTGCTGTATCACGCGAAAGCGCGCCGGCACATAATCCAGCATCTCGGCGACGTCCTCGCCGATCTTGCGCATCGACGCCCCGCAGTCGGGGCAGGCGCAGGCCGGCGTGTGCTCGACGCGCGTGCGCGGCAGATGCGCCGGCAGCGCACGGCGCACCGGCGCTTGCGCGGTGGGCTTCTCGACTGCGTTCGGCGCAGCCGGAACGGCCGAGACCTGCAACTCTTCGAGCCTGAGCTCCAATTGCTCGATCTCGCGATCGAGCTTCTCGGAGTGTCGACCGAACTGCAGGCGCCTGAGCTTGGCGATGACGAGCTTCAGGTGCTCGACTTCGGCTCGGCTCGCGAGCACCAGCGCCTTGAGCGCTTCGATGTCGTCGGGAAGATCGCGGTGCACATCACTCATGGACATGAAGAGTAACGCACACTCGGCAGGTGGTACAACACCCGCGCAGCCGCTTTATGCAGCAACCTCCGGGCGCCACGTCCTCATCGGCCGGCGCCAGTCGATGCCCTCGAGCAGCATCGAAAGCTGCGCCGCGCTCAGCACGACGCTGCCGCTCGCCGCCTGGGGCCACACGAAGCGCCCGCGCTCGAGCCGCTTCATGAACAAACACATCCCGTCGCCCGACCACCACAACACCTTCAGCAGATCGCCACGGCGGCCGCGGAACACAAAGATGTGTCCACTGAACGGATCGGCTTCGAGGCTCGTTTGCACCAGCGCAGCCAGCCCACCCATGCCCTTGCGCATATCGGTCACGCCGGCGGCGAGCCACACCCGCGTGCCCAAAGCCAGAGTGATCATCGCTTGACCAGAACGTCGAGCACGGTGCGCAGTGCTGCGTTGTCCACCGCACCGCGCACGCGGATGCGCGCCGCTTCCAGTTCGATCTCGATCATGCCGGCCAGTGCGGGGAGCGTCGATTCTGCTGGCGCCGCAGAATCGGCCGCCGCGAGCGAGGCCACTGCTCTGGGCGCCGACAACGTCACCGGCAGCAACGTCGGCACCCGGACCAGGCCTCCGCTTCGATAGCGCACGATCCAGCGGCGCACCAGGTTCGCGTTGATGCGATGAGACATCGCGACGGCGGCAACGGACGTCCCCGGAACCGCGCAGGCCTCCACGATTCCGAGCTTATACTCGCGTGAATACGTCCTTCGGCCGGTGCGGTTGACGCGAA
>JBKJKJ010000497.1:0-4418 GCA_046597455.1 Burkholderiales bacterium | reverse complement strand
CCTCGCGCACCTGATCGAGCGTATCGAGACGCTGATCCTGGGTGCGCGTCCCGACGATCTCGCCGTAGAACTCAGGCGCGGTGTCGATGTTGTGATTGTAGTAATCGAGGCCCGCTTCCTTGAGCTGCCCCGCCTGGCCCGGCTTGAGCATGCCCAGCGTCGCGCAGGTTTCCATCCCGAGAGCGCGAACCGCTTTGACCATGTCGACCACCCGGTCGAGGTCGCGCTGCTTCGGCCCGCGCCACGCAGCCCCCATGCAGAAGCGGGTTGCGCCTTTTTCTTTCGCGCAGCGTGCGGCGGCGACGACGTCGTCCACCGACATGAGCGCCTCATTCTCGACGCCGGTGTGATAGCGGGCCGCTTGCGGGCAATAGCCGCAGTCCTCGGGACAGCCGCCCGTCTTGATCGACAGCAGGGTGGAGAGTTGCACAGCGTTGGCGTCGAAGTGCTGGCGATGGATGCCTTGGGCGCGATACAGCAGGTCGTTGAACGGGAGCGCATAAAGCGCCTCGATGGCCTCGACTGACCAGGGGCCTGCCGTCGGGCATAGGCTGTCGGCGTGTAGCGCCACGCGTTCGTTAAGTTCAGTGACATCCATGGGCGGGTTGGGGCGTAGCCGGGAATTTCAGGGGCTTGAATCTTCGCGGAGGGCCAGGCGCTTGTCAAATTTAACGCTCTCAGTTTTGAACCAGTGCCTGCGCCTTGCGCGAGCGACGGTACCCGCCCACTGCGTGCTATGCGGGGCAAGCTCGCCGCATGTGCGGCTGTGCGCGCCGTGCGCGGCCGGGCTCCCACGCCTGCCCGGGAGGCTGTGTGCGATCTGCGCAGTTCCGCTCACCAGCGGGGACATCTGCGGCGCCTGCATCGAGCATCCACCGCGATACGACAGCGTCACCGCGGCATTTCCCTATACCTTCCCGATCGATGCGCTCGTCCAGGCCTACAAGTACCGGGGCCATCTCGCCCTCGCCCCGCTGCTCGCCGCCCTGCTCGCGCGCGAACTCGTCGCCGACGTCGACGCCATCGTGCCCATGCCGCTGGCGCCGGCGCGACTGAGCGCGCGCGGATTCAACCAGGCTCATGAGCTCGCACGCCATTTGGGACATGTGCTCCGGCTACCGGTCCTCGGCGCCGCATGCCGTAAAGTGGCCGACACGCCGCCACAGGCTGCCCTGCCGTTCAGCGCACGCGCGCGCAACGTGCGAGGGGCGTTCGTGTGCAGCGTGAACCTGAAAGGCCGACGCGTTGCCGTCGTGGACGATGTGATGACGACAGGTGCAACGCTGAACGAGCTTGCAAGAAACCTGAAACGGGCAGGCGCGATCCACGTGAGTGGCTGGGTGGTTGCGAGGACGCTGCGCGAGTGAGGCGTTGCGCCCCGACACTCACCGAATGCGCCGCCTACGACTGGCCCTTGATGCCGTTCTGCTTCATTTCGCTGCGTATGCCGCTCACCGTGCGCAGCACCGGGCGGTTCACACCGACGGACGCCGGAAGTTTCTCCAGAGCCTGCAGCGCCGCCTGGCGGTCGGCGTACTCGCCGTAGACGACCGTCATCGACGGCTTACCGTGAACCAGGGTGCGAAATACGTAAATCTTGCTGGGCTCGAGTACTTTGGAGAGCGATTTGAGGTGCGCTTTCAACTGTTCTTCGTTGGTTGCACCCATGATCTGGATGGTATGCGTGGTCTGCGGGGCGGCGGTCAGCCAGTCGCGGGTCGCGGCGAGGCGGCTTTCGACGACGTCTGCCGAGGCGAGCGCAGGCTGAGCCGATAGGGACTTTTGAACTGCCTCGCCGCGCTGCCCGGCGTCCGGGGCCGGTCCGATCGGTGTCACGCCGACAATCGTGACCTGGGACTCGAGCTGCTTTCTTTCCTGCGCGGCAAGGAATGCGACTGCGCTATCAGTCAACCGCCGGTTCGGGTCGGCCTCACCGTCCTGCGGGCTGACCGGTTGTGGGCTGCCCGCGACGATGGCGCGCGTGGCCACACCCACGGGCTTCGACGGCAGTACGAGGTCCCGCCCTTCGACGACGCGGGGCTGGACGGCCTCGCCCGCTTTTGCCGCCGCCTTGCTGCCGGGCTCCCGCGACTGCGCCCGGCGAGCTTCTTTCTCGATGGCGCCGGTCGTATCGCGGGGGTCGGGAGGCGTCGCGCTGATGGGCCTGGCGTTGCTCACCCGTCGAGTCGCGAGCGCTTCCGACGAGCCTGCGGTCGCACGAGCAACCGGGGCGGGCGCATCACTCTCGTCGCTCTGCGCCGGCCGGGGCGCCGCCGCGAGCTTCGGCGTTGCGGCTGCCGGCTCCTCGGGCGCCTGGCTCAATTCATAGGTCATGCGGGCGGCAAAGCGGGCATTTGAATCGACGCGACCCTGGGCGATCGCAGCATCGGCCGCCTCCGACGCTGCCGGCGCGTCCGCAGTGTGGGACGACGGGGCCGCGCGCCGTGAGGCGTCGCTCCCGGTGTAGAGGTAATACACCGGTAACAGGGCAAACAGGGTCCCGGCCACGAAAGCGAGCAGTACGCGAGTGGTGCCTGACAGCTTGCGTTCGGGCGAAAAGACGGGGAGGGGGGCGAACGAATCGCTCATGAGACCTGCACCCCTAAACCATGCCGCGCATCGTCGGTCACGCAGTCAGACCGTTTCGAATTCACCTGGCAACAAATAAAAGCTGTGTTTGATGTTTGCAGCGCTACCGACATTCCATCCCCGACGTTGTCTCTGTTTTCAGTGCCACGACACGATAAACCAAACAGAGTCCTCACGCGAGAGGACGTTAATTTCATGCGCTAACACGCTCTACCATATGAACAAGCTCGTATAATATGAGACCGACGGCGCACCCGGAGTGCCGTCACTTGCCAAGTCGGCGCGGAGATCAGATTGAGCAAGCTGTTCCGTGACATACGGAGTGCTGAAATTGCACGGCGCGAACAACAATCCCGGCGCGCCCTGCCCGGCGGCGCGCAGCGATCCGTCGAACCCGTTGCATCCGACGATGTCCCCGCCGAGGATGTTTCGTTTCCCGACGCGGGTGCGCCTGCGGATCAGCGAACCGATGTCAGGCTCACGGCCGAAGGCGAGCGCCGCGCGCTGGCAGCGGCCCGTGCGCGCAGAGCGTCTGAAAGCGCCGGCGCGGCACAGGCCACCGCGCGCGCGGAAGCGGACCGCAATGCAACACGCCTTGCCCTGCAGCGCGCCGAGATGGAACGGCAAGCCGAATTGCGCGCCCAGAGCCGGGTCGCCGCCAACATTCGCGCCATCGAGGAAGCGCAGTCTAGAGAGCAAGCCGAAATTGAGGCGCAGGCCGCGGCGCAGGCGCGCGCAACGGCCGATCAACGAGCCGTCGAAACCTCGCATGCACGCCTCGCTGCGGAATCCGATGCCCAGCAGCAGGCCGCGGCACGCCGTAAAGCGGACCGCGCGGCCGAAGCCATAGCGAAATCGCGCGCCGCGGCCGAAGCGCGTGCCGCCGAGTCCGCTAAAGCGCGTGCTGCGGCGGAGCAATACGCTCTGGAGGCTGAGACAGCCCTCGCGAGCGCCGAAGCCGATTTCGAACGCCAGGCCGCGGCTCGCATCGAAGCGGAAACGACGGCCGAATCGGTCGCTGCAGCAAAAGCCGCCGCTGAGGCAAGCGCGATGGCGGCCGCCAAGGCGCGCGCAGCCGCCGAGCAGGAAGCGCTGGAGGCGACCCGCGCCCGCGAGCAGGCCGAAATTGACCTCCAGCAACAGGCCGCTGCCCGGCTGGAGGCGGACCGCACCGCGGCGTCCACCGCGCAGGAGCGCGCCGAAACCGATACCCGGGCACGTGCAGCCGCAATCGCGCGCGAGCTCGCCGAACGCGAATCCAGCGAGCAGGCCGAGCTGCGGACCCGAGCTGAAGGCGAAGCCCGCCAGGTTGCGCTGGCGCGGCTCGAAGCAGAGCAGCAGGCCGAGGCCGCTGCCGTCGAGCGCACCGCCGCGGAAGCGCGCGCAATCGAGGAAGCGTCGGCCCGACAGCAGGCGGAGCGTGAGGCCGAAAACGCCGCACGCCAGCGTAGCGAAGCCGAAGCACGCGCAGAAGAAACCCTGCGCCAGCGTGAGCGCGCCGAAGCGGAAACGGCGGTCGCTGCCGCAGCGCGAGCCGAATCGGAGCGCGAGCTTGCTACGCTTGCGGGCAGGCGCTCAGAGGCCGAAGTCGCGCTAGCCGCCGAAGCGCAGCGCCGAGCCGAAGCCGAGACTCGTGCCCGCGACGAAGCGCTGCAGCGTCATGAGGCTGAAAGAAATGCCGAGGCTGCTGCACGCGCACGCGAGGCCGAGGAGCAGCACGCGCTGGAGGCGGCGAGTGCACGTGCACAGGCCGAAGAGGCGCTGCAGCAGCAGGCGCTGGCGCGCCTCGAAGCGGATCGCGAAGCCGAAGCTTCGGCGCAGGCGCGAGC
>JBKJKJ010000056.1:0-31446 GCA_046597455.1 Burkholderiales bacterium | reverse complement strand
GTGTCATGATGAATATTTCCCGCGCACCCCACACGACTCCGATCGCCGCGACGTGCCGGAGGATGCTCTTTGCAACAGCCATCTCGCTCGCTTTCAGCGCGCCGGCTTTTGCCGCATCGACGATGGACGGCGGCATGAAAGGGATGGACCACAGCAACATGCCGGGAATGGATCACGGCGCCATGAAAGGCATGGACCACGGATCGATGAAGGGCATGGAAGCCGACAAACCGGCCGCGATGGACCACGGCTCGATGAAAGGCATGGACCACAGCGGCATGAAGGAGATGCAGCCTTCCGCGCCCGATAGATCGATGGAACCCATGGGCGGCATGAAAATGGGCCCCATGCAGGGCGGTAAGCCGCCGCCGGACGCGCGCGATCCCGACGCACACGCCGAAGGTGTGCGGCCGCACACCCTGGGCGGCATGGACATGGCCGACGACGACCCCCATGGCCGTGTCCTTTTCGACAAGCTCGAATACGAGGGCAAAGCCACGCTGCGTTTCGAGGGGCAGGCGTGGTACGGCGGCGATCGCAACAAGCTGTGGCTGAAACTCGACGGAGAACGCAAGGCGGGACGCCTCGGCGCCACGCGTACCGAAGCGCTCTGGAACCGCACCTTTGCAACGTACTGGAGCACCCAGCTCGGCGTACGCCACGATTTCGCGGAAGGGCCGGGCCGCAACTGGGCAGCGCTGGGCGTGCAGGGATTGGCGCCGTACTGGTTCGACATCCAGGCAACGGCTTACGTCGGCCCCTCCGGCCGCACGGCAGCTCGCGCGGAAGTCGATTACGACCTGCTGATCACCCAGCGCCTGATACTGCAGCCGAATGTCGAGATGAACGCTTACGGGCAGGACGACCGGGCGCGAGGTATCGGCTCCGGGATATCCGACATCGAGGGGGGCCTGCGTCTGCGCTATGAAATAAGACGCGAGTTCGCGCCGTATATCGGCGTGTCGTGGCGTCGCAAGATCGGCAATACCGCCGACTTTGCGCGTGCTGCAGGCGAGAGCGTCCAAAGCACCCGGTTCGTGGCGGGCGTGCGCATCTGGTTCTGAGCGCGCCGTTCTCACGGGTTCAGACAAAGTGAAAAGCATGCGCAGCGAGTTCTCAACGGGGCGGGGCAATACGCGGAAATGTGCGTTGGGTGTCATCTCGCGCCCGGCATGAAAAACACCCCCTTGCGAGAAGGCCTGTCTCCGCAGCCGCCCGATCTGACGCAGGCCAGGTCGGACCCCGCAGAAGCGTTCTCTGTCATCAAGCACGGCATCAAGATGTCCGGAATGCCGGCGTGGGGAACCAGTCACGACGACGACACGCTGTGGAGCATCGTCGCCTTTCTCGACAAGCTGCCGCGCATGACGGCGCAGGAATACCAGGCGATAACGGCTAAGGCGCCCCCTGACGCGAACATGAAGACGGGCTCTGCGCATGGGGGACCTGCGGACGGACACGGCGGCTCGCACGGTGGGGGCAAACCGCAGACGCATTGATCGCCGTAATCCCTTTCCCTCGAGAAGCACTACGCATGCGGGGCGGCACGCGCTCTTCACACTGCATCGAAGGGCACAGCACGTGCTAGATACCGGTGACTGCGGCGTCCATGCGACGTCTGGGCGATTCACTTAACTTTGAATGGAGAATGATCCCATGAGCAAATATGCAAGGTTCGGAGTCATGATCGCGACTTCCACGGTGGTCATGCTGGTACTCATGTATCTGAATACCTACCAGATCGACCACGTGTTCTTCAGCGAGACACGCGCCTACATGGCGCTCGTGATGGGCGCATCGATGGCCATCATCATGTTGGGCTTCATGCTGCACATGTATACCGATCGCGGGTTGAACGTCGGGATTGTCATCGGCAGCATCGTCGTGTTCGCAGCCGCCCTCTGGCTCGTTCGCAGTCAGGAGACCGTCGAGGATGTGTCGTGGATGAAAGCGATGATCCCGCACCATTCGATCGCAATTCTGACGAGCGAGCGTGCGCACATCTCCGATCCCCGGGTGCGCAAGCTCGCCGACAGCATCATCGAGGCGCAGCGCAAGGAGATCGATGAGATGAAAGCGCTGATCAAGGACCTCGAGAAGAGGTGATAACCGAACCGGAGGATCGGATGGGCGCGTCAGCTCCCCCGTTCGCGCCTACGGTCCGGAGGCGAGTCAGGAGCGGGCGCCGGCCCGGCTCGCGGAACGAGCTGAAGCACAGCCTGCGAGCTCCCCGCCATGCTGACGCAGGCGCTGCGTTCTTCGGCTGCCCGCGCGGCGCCACACGAATAAGGGTGAGCCGAGCGTCACGAGCCGATCGGCCCTTCCACCCGGTTACGCCCGCCGCGCTTGGCGCGGTAGAGCGCCTCGTCCGCCACGACGATCACGCTGTCGAGCTTCAGCGTGTGCCCTTTTTCGACGACCGCCACGCCCAGGCTTACCGTGATGTCGATGTTGCCGGCGTGCGTGACGATCGGTTGGTCGGCGATCAGAGCGCGCATGCGCTCGGCCACTTCGGCCACACAGCCTTTGCCGCAACCGGGCAGCACGATGAGGAATTCTTCGCCGCCGTAACGACCGATGGCATCGTAGGAGCGCATGCGGGCGCCTAGACGCCGCGACGCTTCGCGCAACACCTCGTCCCCGATCGGATGGCCGTAGGTATCGTTGATCCGCTTGAAGTTATCGAGATCGGCCAGGACGATGCCGGCCGATTCCCCCTTGCGCGTGACGTGCGCGAGCTCGCGCTGCAGGATTTCGAGTATCGTTCCGCGATTCAGGACGCCGGTGAGATCGTCATGGGTGGCCTGGACTCGCAGCTCGTCCTGCAACGCCAGAACGCGCTCACCGGCGTGCAGGCGGACGCGCAACTCGTCCAGATCGAACGGCTTGCTGAGATAATCGTCGGCGCCCGCCTCCATGCCGAGAACGAGGTCCTGCTTCTCGTCCTTTACAGTCAGCATGATCAGGTAGGTGTAAGGCCGCTTCCCCGATTCGCGAACCCGGCGGCAGATTTCCACCCCGTCGAGGCCGGGCATGATCCAGTCGATGATCGCCAGCGTCGGCGAGTCCTCGCGCTGGAGCACGTCCCAGGCTTCGATACCGTCGTGCGCCACGATCACCTCGTACCCGAGCTTGACGAGCAGCGCCTCCAGCTTCAGCCTCGTCGCACCCTCGTCGTCCGCGACGAGGATTTTCACAGCGCTTCGCCTTTGCGGAATCCTTCGAGTGCCCGTATCAAATCGCCCAATTCTCTTTCCAGCTCCATCAATGTTTCCCCGGCAGCAACCCAGTTCTTTTCAACGGCGAAATTCTGCAACCGCGATGCGGCATCGTAAGTGTTCGACGCCACGAAGTTGCACACTGCACCCCGGAGCGTGTGGGCAGCCCGTTCCAGGCGCACGCTATGCTCATGAACGATGGAATCCCTCATTTCCAGCACAAGGGGGGAGGTTTCCGCTAAGAAAGCCTCGATCATTCGCCCCAGCAGCTGGCGATCGCCTTCGAGCGCAGCCAGCGCCGCGTCGAAATCGCATACTGGTGGCGAGGTCACATCTGAATCTGCAGGTTTCGATTTCATGAGCGGCGAACGGGCAGGATAGATGAAGGAGCCGAAACGCGATTTAGGCACGAGCACGTGCGCCCCCTGGCGGCCAGGCCGCCAACCCTCTCGGTGTGGCCTGCAATAACCCCTTCATCTTCGATTTCTCCCGGTTCCATGCCTATTGTAGCGTGCCGGACGGGTTGCACGGGCAAGCCCCGTACCGCCTCCTATACGGCTGCGGCGCAAGCGCCTATATTGGGTTGACACGCCAGGTCCGGGATCGAAGCCCATGGCCGCACCCAAGCATCTTCGACGCGCAGTCGGCGCCACACCCGTCATTCTGGGCGCACTGCTCATGTGGCTCGCACCGGGACCCACGTTCACGTCCGTGTCCGGCGCCGGCGTCGCACTGCTGGTCGCGGGAATCGCCTTGGAGCTCGTCGGCATCGCACTCGAGCGCCGCGAGCACAGCCGGAAAGACCGCCACATCGTCGACCTCTGAACACACCCACACCGTCTGTCGTGCAGGGACGCGCCCACGATGCGCCGCTGCGTGAGGCCGGAGGCGCACCAACCACGCCGCCCCCGTCGCATCGCTCAGCACACGAGGCTACTGCGTACGGAAGAGCAGCGCGCCCGTTACGGTGCGATCCGGCAGGACTTCGGGGTGAATGGTGGGCTCGGCAAGACGGCACTCCGCAACGAGCGACGTGATCGTGTGCTCGACTTCTTCGAGATCATCGGCCGGATGCAAAGGCCAGCTGAAGCCTTCCACCATGGCATCGTCGAATACAGTCCACAACACGACCCGGATTTCGCCGCTCGCGTGCGCCGACAACGTGATGCTCGGGTCGCCGGTCGCCATGCGAAAACGCCGCACGGAGTTGCTCATGAAAAGATTGAATGCCGCTTCCAGCCCCGCGCGCCGCCCCCGGTAAGCCGCGGCGTAAAGACCCGCAGGGGCGCGGGGCATGGGGAGGATCTGGACGTTAGGCGTGGCGAGCTGAGCGGTCATGGCGCGCAGCGCGGGGGTTCCCCACACGCCGACGTTGGCGCCGGTCTCCGCGATGCCGGGCGCGTGCGGCGGCGCGATGGCTGCGCCCAGCAGGAAACGCACGTGCACCTCCTCGACGCCGCGCAGGACCTGGATGGGCGCCGGCGCCATGTCGCGCACCCGCGGATCGCCCCACCCGTGCATGGCCACACTCGGCGCGAGCGCTTCCAGCGCCTCGATTCCGCACAGCGCATTGCTGAGACCCACGTTGCGGCTGCCTCCGAAAACACCGTGCTGTTCGAACACGCGCGCCATTGCAGCTACATCAGGAAGCACGCATGCGACGCTCGCCGGTGTGCTTGCGCCGCATACGATCACCCACGGGATGGCGAATACGCGCGGCGCGAGCGCGTCGTCGGCTGCAGGCTTCTCGACTGCCGCACAAAGGGCATGCCACAGTTGCGCGTAAAGCGGCTGCGATGGCGCGCCTGCGAGCGCACTTCGGATGTCCGCGTCTCGACCGGCCCCGGCGATCTCGCGCAGGGCCCCGACGAGGTCGTCCGGGTGCCCATCGCCGGCGAGCTTCAGTAGGGCGTCGTTCGCCTCACCGCAACCGTAGTGTCGCGGATCAGGAAGCATCGTCGTTTCGCGTTCCGGATTCGCGCATCGCATCAATCAACACGCGCTCCGGAGGCTTTCACCACCTTCGCCCACTTCGCGTAATCGGCGCGTATCACTTGACCGAATGCTTCAGGGGTGCCGCCCACCGCCTCAGCCGTCTGCGCGGCGAGCGCTTTCACAAGCTCGGCCGATTGCAACGCCTTGTTGAGCTCCGCATTCACGCGCGTGACGATGGCTTTAGGCGTCCCTGTCGGCGCGACCACGCCGAACCAGTTCACGACTTCGTAGCCGGGAACCGTCTCGGCGATGGCAGGGACATCGGGAAACGCCGGTGAGCGTTTGGGCCCCGTGACCCCCAGTGCTCGCAGCCTGCCCGAACGCACCTGGGGCGAAAGCGGTACCGCGCTGGCGATCGTCAACGCTACCTGACCGCCGAGCATGTCGGTAATCAAGGGGCCGGTGCCTTTGTAAGGAATGTGCGACAAATCGAGGCCTGCCATCGATTTGAACAACTCCATGGCCAGATGGCTCGACGAACCGCTTCCGCCCGAACCGTAATTCACCACGCCCGGCTTCGCTTTGGCGAGTGCGATCACCTCCTTCACTGTTTTCGCCGGGAGCGACGGACTCGACGCCATCATGAGCGGCACCGCGACGAACTGCACCACCGGCGTGAAATCCTTGAGCGCGTCGTAGCTGACTTTGCTGTACAGATGCGGATTGATCACGTGCGGAATGGATGTGAACAGGAGCGTATAGCCGTCGGCGTTCGCCCGCGCCGCGATCTCGGTCGCGATCAGACCGCCCGCGCCCCCGCGGTTATCGACCACGACCTGCTGCCCGAGCCCGGCGCTCAGTTGCTGCGCCGCTATGCGCCCCAGGATGTCCGCCGCGCCGCCGGGCGGAAAACCGACGACCAGTCGGATGGGCCTGTCGGGATACGCCTGCGCTTGCGCTGCGAACGCGGCCGCAAACACACAGGCCGACGCGATCACTGCCGCTGTCCGGCTGCCGCAAACCTTCAGCCCCGCGAGTCGGGGGGATCTCGTTCCTTGAATATCTGTATCGATCACGCTGCACTCCTCGTTATTGTTGCCGCACCGCGTGCCACCCCATGAGCATCGGCCAGCATCAGCCTTCGGGCCTTGCACCGGATGCCTTGACCGCCCGGCCCCACTTCTCGATCTCGCTGCGCATGAACGCCGCGAAGTGCTCCGGCGTATCGGCCACGAATTCAGCGCCCTCTGCAGCCATGCGGTCGCGAACTTCGGGCAGCGCGAGAATACGCACCGACTCCTTATGCAGACGATTGATGATGTCCTTAGACGTGGCGGCAGGGACGGACACGCCGAACCACGACCCGGTCTCGAAACCTTTAAGGCCTTGCTCGCTGATCGTCGGCACGTCAGGAACCGCTGCGACGCGCTTCAATGCGGTCACACCGAGCGCACGCAGCCGGCCGCTTTTGACATGGGGCAGCGTCGAGACCATCGCGCCGAAATAAATTTCGATGTGTCCCGCAATCACGTCAGTGAGCGCCGGCGATGCGCCGCGATAGGGCACGTGCACCATTTTTACGCCGGTCATCGACTTGAAGATCTCACCCGCGAGATGGTGGGGGCTGCCGATGCCGGTCGAGCCATGACGCAGCGAATCCGGATTTGCCTTGGCGAGTGCGATCAGTTCTTTCACGTTTTTCGCAGGAACCGACGGGTGCACGACCACGATGCCCGGGACCTTTGCAAAATTCGTGATGTGGACGAAGTCGCGCATGATGTCGAAATTGAGCTTGGGATAGAGCGTCGGGTTTATGGCGTTCGCCACCGTCGGCATGAACAACGTATAGCCGTCCGGCGGCGCTTTCGCCGCAACTTCCGTACCGATGTTCGTCCCGCCTCCGGGACGATTTTCAACGATCACCTGCTGGCCCCACGTTTCGGCGAGCTTCTGCCCGACGGCCCGCGCCAGCATGTCGGCCGTTCCGCCCGGTGTGTAGCCGACGATCCAGCGTATCGTCCGGGTGGGATACGCCGCCGCGGTCTGCGCGCGTGCGGCTTCGGATATCAGGATTGCAGAGAGCACTATTGCGCATGCCCCCGCCGCTTTAATTTTTTCTCGAGCCACAAGTATCCTCCGTTGTTTTTTTAGGGTTTCCGAGCTGGTTCCGGCATGGGATCAGAATGGCGAACAGCACGTTGGCGCGCGCTGCTCGAGCGGCGCAAGGCGCCACGACGCTTGGGGCCGTTCGTTTCCAAAACGCGAAATGTCGCAACGCTGAAAGTGGCGCAGACGCTTTTCGCGATCAGGCGCCTTTACCAGCCCAGAACGTAAGCCGGCCTGCGCGTGTCCGCGCCACCGCGCAGCACCCCGGTCTTGTGATCGGGCACGATCGTGCACACCGCGCCGGCGAGCCACGTCGATTCGGGCCACTCGTAGGTGATATGGCCGCGGCTCGACAGCTCGTCACGGGTTGCCTGGTCGATGCGCGATTCGAGGTACAGGCGCCCCGGGTAGTACGGATGCGGCTCGAACGATCCCGGATACGTGTAGTTCGCGAAGCGCGGCGCGTCGATCGCAGCCTGGGGATCCATGCCGAAGACATTGACGTTCAGGAACACCTGCAGCATCGCCTGCGGCTGCACGTCGCCGCCGGGCGTGCCGAAAGGCATGTGGACTTTCCCGTTCCTGAAAGCCATCGCGGGGCTCGGCGTGAGACGCGGCCGTTTGCCAGGCGCAACCGACGACGGATGCGTGGGATCGGCCCACGACTGCGTGCCGCGGCCTGAGCACAGGATGCCGACGCCGGGAATGATCGGAGTGTTGTTCGAGCCGTCGCTCGGCGTGCATGAAAACGCGTTTCCGTCCTTGTCGATGACGCACAGGTACGACGTATCGCCCGGACCCGGCGCTTCGTCGGACTGCGGCTCGGGCATCCAGCGGTTCGGTATCTCTTCGAGCGTTTTCGGGTTGCCCGCAGGCGGCATCTGCGTCCACGCTTTCTCGACACTGATGAGCGAGCGGCGCCACTTGGCATACTTCTCCGACATCAGACCGTTGATCGGCACCTTCACGAAATTCGGATCGCCGAAATAGTTATGGCGATCGGAAAACGCCAGCTTGAGCGCCTCGTTCACGACGTGGATGTAGTCGGCGGAATTGTGCCCCATTGCCCGCAGATCGAAATGCTTGAGGATATTGAGCGCCATCGGCAGCACGGGCCCCTGCGACCACGGTCCGCACGCGTGCAGATCGATGCCTTCGAAACGCGTGCGCACCGTCGGCTCGAAGTTCACCTTGAACGCGGCGAAATCGTCGAACCGCATGAGCCCGCCTTCCTTCTCGATGAAGCGCGTCACCTCGCGGGCGATATCGCCTTTGTAGAACGCATCGCGCGCGGCTTTGAGTCCGGCTTTGCGGCCTTTGCGCCGCGCCACCTTGCGCTCCTCGTCCGCCATGAACTTCAGCGTCCGGCCCAGATCCGCCTGCACGAAAACATCGCCTTCCTCGGGCGGCCGGCCTTTGGGCAGGTACACCTTGCGGCTCGAAGGCCAGCGCTGGTAGGACGCGATGTTGTCCTTGATGAACTGGGTCATGAGCCCGTGCATCGGAAAGCCTTCCGAGGCGAAGCGCATGGCCGAAGACGCGACCTCGCCGAAGCTCATCGTGCCGAAATTGGAGAGCGCGGTGAGCCACGCGTCCGGCGCCGCCGGAACGACACAGCGTTCGACGCCCGGGGGGATTTTACCGGCGTGCCGCTTCATGAAGTAATCGGGCGTGACTGCTTTGGGCCACACACCCAGGCCATCGATGCAGCTCACCTTGCGGTCTTTCGCGGTGAAGATGATCTGCGGCGCCACACCGCCGAAATTCACCTTGTCGGTCTGTAGCACATCGATCGCGATGCCCGCGGCCACCCCGGCATCGATGGCGTTGCCGCCTGCTTCGAGTATCTGGAAACCGGCGTGCGCGGCGAGGTAATGCCCTGCCGATACGACGTGGCGCGTGCCCATGATCGTCATGCGTTTGGAAGCCATTGGGAGTTCCGGTGGTGTGCGCGATTGCGGAAGGGTAAATTTTAGCCCTAATCTTTCCCGGGCGCTCGACTTGCCGGTACGCGTCAACGCTCCCGCTCGCCATCGCTGCGTTCGCGCGTAGTATGATGTGCCCGCTTTATCGCGAACCATTTCGCACGATGCTTTTTGCCGCTCGCCATTGCGGGTCGCGCGCGTCGATCAAAAAAAACGAGGAGGATTTCAGATGACCGAGCGGTTCCGGCTGTGCGTCTGCGCGGCAGCGTGTGTAGGAGTCCTCGCCGCATCGATGCCGGCATCTGCCCAGCAATATCCCTCCAAACCGGTGCGCATGATCGTCCCGTTCGCACCCGGGGGAAACACCGACATCATCGCCCGCGCCATCACGCCCAAATGGGGCGAGATCCTCGGGCAGCAGGTACTCGTCGACAATCGAGGCGGTGCAGGCGGCACCATCGGAACCGAAGCGGCGGCGCGGGCAGTGCCGGACGGTTACACCTTGATCATGGTCTCCGCCGGCCACACGATCAATCCCGCCATGATCCGAAAAATGCCTTATGACTCGGTGAAGGACTTCACCGCGCTCGGCATCGTCGCGGATGTGCCGACGGCACTCGTGGTCCATCCTTCGGTCCCCGCGAAGAATATGAAAGAGCTCATCGCGCTTGCGAAAGCAACGCCGCAGGGGCTGAACTATTCCACTGCGGGCCGCGGAACCGTCGGGCACCTTTCCGCCGAGCTGCTTTCGTCGGTCGCGAAAATCAAGCTGACACCGATCCATTACAAGAGCTCGGGCCAGTCCCTCATCGACGTGGTCTCGGGCCAGGTGCATTTCCAGCTCTCGAGCATGCCGGCAGCGCTCGGGCACACGCGCTCGAAACGGTTGCGCATGATCGCGCAGACCGGCGAAAAGCGTTCGCCCGCTGCGCCTGAAATCCCGACCATGGTCGAGCAGGGCCTCAAAGGCTTCGTGGTTTCGAGCGGCTTCGCCCTGTTCGGTCCGGCCAACATGCAACGCCCCCTCGTCGAGCGCATCAACGGCACGCTGGTCAAGGCGCTCAACGACCCGGCCGTGAAAGAGAGCCTGACCCGACAGGGTGCGGACGTCGCAGCAAGCTCGCCCGAGCAGCACGACAAATTCAATCGCGAAGAAATTGCGAAATGGATCAAAGTCGCGCGCGACGCGGGAATAGAACCGGAGTGACCGCGGTGCAGCGAGGGTCACCTTGCGGCCGTAAACCAACAGTTTCAGGTCGAACGAGGAGGAGAAAAGCATGAAGTCGCTGGTCGCCGTTGCAGTCGCCGTGTGTGCATCAACTCTCGGGCTCCCCGCAGAAGTGCGCGCCCAGAACTTTCCCGTCAAACCGGTCCGCGTGGTCAATCCTGCCGCACCGGGCGGGAACAGCGACATCTTCTTCAGGCTCCTGCAGCCGAAAATGAGCGAAGCGCTCGGCCAGCCGGTCGTGATGGATTACCGGCCCGGTGCGGGCGGCACGGTCGGCGGCGAAGTGATCGCGAGAAGCGCGCCTGACGGCTACACGAGCGGCATCATGGCGGCGAGCTTTGTCATCAACCCCGCGATGATTCGCAAGATGCCTTATGACACCGCACGGGACTTCACGCCGCTCGGTCTCATCGTCGATGTGCCTTCGGGCCTGGTGGTACATCCATCACTGCCGGTGCGTAACGTGAAACAGCTGATCGCACTTGCGAAAACCCGGCCCGAGCAGATCTTCTACTCGACTTCGGGACGCGGCACGATCGGCCATCTCGCCGCCGAGCTCCTCAATTCGACGGCCGGCATCAAGCTCGTTCACGTACCGTACAAAGGCGCGGGTCCCGCCATCATCGATCTGCTCGCCGGGAACATCCAGTTGCAGTTCGCGAGCATTCCGCTGCTCATGGGGCACGTGCAAAGCGGCAAGCTGCGCATGATCGCGCAGACGGGCGAGAAGCGCGCCGCCTCGGTACGGGACATTCCGACGATGATCGAGTCGGGTCTGCCGGGATTCGTGGTGCGCAGCCCGTTCGGCTACGTCGGCCCTGCAGGCATACCCAAGCCGGTCGCCGACAAGCTCAACCTCGCGCTCGTCACCGCTATCCGCGACCCCGAAAACAACAAGGCGCTGATCGCCAACGGCGCCGAGCCCATGGGCAGCAGTCCCGAAGAGCACGCAGCGTCGGTCCGCAGCGAAATCGAAAAATGGAAGAAAGTCGCCCGGGACGCGCACATCGAGCCGCAGTAGGCTCTGAGGCTTCCCGCGCTTCGCGACGCCGGTTACGCGCCGCGCATGTTCGACACTCGGCACACCGCGCGCGCCAACATTTCTCATCGATAGCGCGCGCGCCGAGCTCGTCGATCGTACGGCACTCATCGCAGCGCTGCGCATATCGCTGTCGCCGGCCGCGAAACGGTCTCGCAGACATGGCCGAGGTGCTCGACAACATCGCCCGCGCGATCGGCTGAAAGCCGGTCGCAAGACATCTTCGCGGCTGAAGGCGGGATGTATAATCCATTCTTGCTACGTTTCCTCCTCATCGCCTGATCCACTGTCCCACTACCGCCCTTCCCACATGAAACCATTCGACTGGCAATTCCCCTACCCGTCCCAGCGCATGCCCATCCTCGCGCGCAACACGGTCGCGACGTCGCAGCCTCTGGCCGCGCAGGCGGGCCTGCGCATGATGTTGAAAGGCGGCAATGCGGTGGACGCCATTCTCGCCAGTGCGATCACGCTGACCGTGGTCGAGCCCACGAGCAACGGCATCGGCAGCGATGCCTTCTGCATCCTCTGGGACGGCAAGAAACTGCATGGCCTCAACGCGTCGGGACGCTCCCCCGCGGGCTGGTCGCTCGACCGATTCAAAAACGAGCCGGCGATGCCGCCGCGCGGCTGGGAATCGGTCACCGTTCCGGGGGCCGTGGCCGCCTGGCGCGACCTGTCGGAGAAATTCGGCAAGCTGCCTTTCGCCGATCTTTTCGAGCCCGCGATCAAATACGCTTCCGAAGGCTTCATGGTCACGCCGACGATCGCGCGCCTGTGGGCGAACCAGGCTGGCGATCTGCAATCGCAGCCGGGCTTTGCCGACGCTTTCATGCCGCGCGGCCGCGCTCCGGAGCCGGGTGAGAAATTCTCGTTTCCCGCCCAGGCGAAGACGCTTCAGCGCATTGCCGAGACCAAAGGCGAAGCGTTTTACAAAGGCGATCTTGCGGAAAAAATCGCCGCCTTCGCCAAACAGCATGGCGCCGCGCTATCGCTCGACGATCTGGTTTCGCACAAGAACGACTGGGTCGAACCGATCGGGCTCGACTACCGCGGCTACACGCTGCACCAGATCCCGCCTAATGGCCAGGGCATCGCCGCATTGATCGCGTTGGGCATCCTGGAGAATTTCGACGTCGCTGCACTCCCGGTCGATTCGGTCGACAGCCTGCATCTGCAGATCGAAGCGATGAAGCTCGCGTTCGCGGACACCTACGAGTACGTTTCCGATCCGGCGACGATGCGGGTAAAGACTACACAGATGCTCGACAAGGCCTATCTCAAGGAACGATCGAAGCTGATCGACATGAAGAAAGCCCTCGATCCTTCACCGGGCAATCCCGCGAAAGGCGGCACCGTGTATCTCACTGCAGCCGACGAATCCGGGATGATGGTGTCCTACATCCAGTCTAATTTTTCGGGCTTCGGCTCGGGCGTGGTCGTCCCCGGCACGGGGATCAGCCTGCAGAACCGGGGTTCGGGTTTCAATACCAAACCCGGTCACGCCAACGTGGTTGCACCTCGCAAGCGTCCTTTCCACACGATCATTCCGGGATTCATCACTCGCAATGGCCAGCCCGTGATGAGCTTCGGCGTGATGGGCGGATCGATGCAGGCGCAGGGCCACACGCAGATGATGTCGCGCCTCGTCGACTACCACCAGAACCCCCAGGCCGCGGCGGATGCTGCGCGCTGGCGCATCGACGCCGGCGTCAAGGTCGGGATCGAATACGGGGTCGCCCCGGACGTGGTGGATGCGCTGCGCGGGCGCGGCCACCAGCTCACGCAGGCCGACCGCTGGTCGACCGATTTCGGGCGGGCGCAACTCATACACAAGCTGGAAGACGGCTACTGCGCAGCGTCGGAGCGGCGCACCGACGGGCAGGCCGTAGGGTATTAGGCGCAGACGCCCGCGGCGAACGGCGCGGCACGGCGCATGCGCTCAGGCGGCGAGCGCAGTTCCGGCTGAATGGCAGGGAATCCGCTTCTCAGCGAGATAATCGCAAACCTGCGCGTCACTCCATCCCACGAGCGGATTGAACCGCAGCACGCCGTGGCGGGCGTCGTATTCGTAAGGCGACACGGTGTGGCGAGCGGCAATCGCCTGGCGCTGCCCGGTGATCCACGCATTCCTGCCGTGGAGCGCGCGCTGCAGCGGGTCGACGAGGTTCAGGCTGTAGAGCGCGTCGTTATCCGTCAGGGCCGGCGCATGCGGGGTGTAGACGCGAATCTCGTAACCGTAGCGGCCGCGAATGCGCTCGAGGTGGTCGAGCTCGGCCGCGTGCAACGGCTTCGCCGCGATCATGACGATGGCGATGTCTACACCGGCGGTAAGGATCGCATCGGTGATCACCATATCTTCGACCGAGAGGCCCGTCGAAAACACCGCCGGACCGTGATCGCACGCCGCCGCCTTGAGCGTGTGGACGAGCAGGTCGATTCGCGTCGCTTCCTTTAACTGAACCATGTCTACTCCCGTTCTGAGGCCGATGTGTTCGGTGCGGACGTTCGCCGTTTCTCACCTGCGTTGGACGCGCGTTTCTGTATTGAAAACGACCAACGGATGGGGATGTTTAGTTTTTTCACAGGGCAAAGCGGCACTAAGAGTGCTTTGAGTGGCAATGGCGAGACGGTGAGGGTTCACGCGTTGCCATCCTAGCAGCCCATAAGTATTTTCGAAAAGAATATAAATTGCGTTTATTAGACTTCAAGGTTCTTTGGAACAGGATCGTTCGGCGGGAGCGCCCGTCGTCGAGGGTGCCACCGTGGGCAGGCGTTGCGGTCAGCGAACGATCCGGGCGAAAATGCACGCCACGAAGAACGCGCTGAGACGCCCGCCGAAAACAGGTGAAGAAGCGGGTTTCGTCTCCTGATGGGTCCACGAAACGGGAGTTCGTCCTGGTAGTTGCGCCCCCGGGGCCAACCGCGCGATGTATCTACCCTGACCCGCCCGCATCGACCCGGCACGCGTCGCGTCCGCGGCAAACCGACGGCGATTGACTCATAACGCTTACTGGAAGACGACTGATGCGCGACAAATCATGGCTGGAAAACGGCAAGCTGCCTAATGCAGCGGATGACTCCGACGCGACGCGATCGCCGGGAGCGGCCGACTGGCGCGCTGTCCTGAAGGTCGCGGCGACCGATTGGCGTATTGCGGCCGCTGACGTCGCGTGTCTCCTCGAGCGCAATGTGGTCGCGAAGAGCGGTCGCGCATTGGGCGTCAATCTGGGCTTCAATCATGACGATCACGTCGTGCTGGGCCTGACGGTATAGGGCAAGGTGTCGGCCGGCGGGCACTCCCGTCCGGGCCGCGACCGTCACGGCAGAGCGGCGTTGCGCTGTAGCGTTAAAACTCCTCCATCAGAACATTATTCTTGCCGGACGCCTTGACCCGGTACATCAGCTTATCGGTGAATCCGATGACGACTTCCTCTGATGCGGGGACCTCGCCAAAGATTCCCAGCCCGATGCTGAAGGTGACCGGCCAGCCGTGCTCCGCCATCGCTGCGTCCAGTTCCCGCCTGAGCTTGTCGATCACAGCGGCTGCACGGCCGTCAGCGCTCCCGGGAAGCACGATGGCGAACTCATCGCCGCCGAGACGCCCGATCACATCCGTCCTGCGTAAATTAACGCTTATCGTTTGCGCGACCTGCCTGAGCAGCGAGTCGCCTTCGTGGTGGCCGAGGCGATCGTTGATCGCTTTGAAGTTATCGCAATCCAGATACGCAAGCGTCAGCGGTGCATTCTCCCGCCGGCATCTGGCAATCTCGACACTGAGCGCTTCGTAGAACCCCTTCTGGTTGGCGACGCCGGTCAGATGGTCGAGCCGTGCCGTATGTTTCTCCCGATTGTGCTGAGCCTTCAACTGCGAGGTCAGCATCAGCGCCACGAGGTAAGAAATGAAGTAATTCGCGTTGTTGATGTAAAAATAGATCGGCCTGGAGTAAGGATGTCCGGACAGATAGTCGATCGAGAGCTGGGCCGAAAACGACAGCGCAGCAAATCCGACGCCCCATCGCCACCCGCAGTTCCAGGTGACCAGCAATACGATGAAGAGGTAGAACGGGGTGAGGTTGAGCTCGTACGTCGTCAGATAATCGCCGACGACGACCGCAACGAAGATCGCGGCCGCGACGACGAGCGCCACCGGCCGGCTGAGGACGTAGATGTCGAGCTTCGGCCATTTACCGGGCATCTACGTCCCCGACCCGAGCACGATTTCGGCTGAGCGCCTTGCTGCTGTATCTCGACCGATCGGAAAGCGTGTCGAGCTCGATCGCTGCTGAAAAAAAACACATGGAAATGCACGCCCCTACTCGCGCTGCGAGTGTAGCGGATATCGATCGAAAGACGGCGCCATTGACTGTCGCGAAGGCACCAGCCCTGCATCGTGCGGGTTGGACTGCACTCCAAGGTTTGCGATCCGCGGCGTCGGCACGCGGCCTGGCGCGATTACCGGAACGATCGCGGGGCACATCAGGAGCCGCGCCACGAGGGCATAAATGCCCGAACCAGCAGTGCATTTTACTGCCGAAAGGTTCAGGTAAGGACCCTTATGTAGCCTCCGTGCGCCTCTGTGCCTCGCAAGATATTGACCGAAGCATTATCATCACCGTCGTCAGCCCCCCGCCGAGGGGGCACTCGCAAGGAGAACTCGCTGAATGTCCTGGACCGACTGCATGAAACTCAGGCGCATCGCAGACACCGTGCGTATCGTGGGCTGGGTCAACCTGACTTTCACTGGCATCGTCGCGCTCATACATGCTTCCGACGGTTGGTCGATACTGGTCCCGGCTATTACCTGGAGCGCGCTTGTCATGGCCATGACGCACGCCTGGGCGTGGGCTCTGGATCGACGTGCCCACCGGGTCGCGGGACGTTGAGGATCAAAGAGCTGGACCATCGACAGGAGTATCTGGGGGCTTGTGCGCCCGAACTGCCGGGCACATGACGGAAGCGGACTTCGCCAAAATTCGACCCCGTCGATGATGCTCCCACCCTCGATAAAAGAGAGAAGCGCGCCGCCCCCGTTCTTATAATCTGCGGGGCCAATTTCTGCAGCGAGCAGTGCGTGGCGTCGATACTCTCCCATCCGGCAGTGCCCCTGGCCATCGGCTACGGCCTGGGCTCCGGAATCATTTCGCGCCGCCTGCTGATCGCCGGTGTCGTCGTAACGATCGTGCCGGATGCGGACGTGTATCTCGAGCGCCTCACCTCCTCCATAGGCCATCGCGGCATCACCCACACGATTTTGTTCGCGCTCCTGTGCGCCGCGTTCGCCGCAGCGATCGCGCGGCCGTTGCAGACTCGACCATCGACGGCGTTCTGGTTCGTCGCATTGGCGAGCGCTTCCCACGGCTTGCTCGACGCCTTGACCAACGGCGGCACCGGAATACCGTTCTTCTGGCCGCTGAGCGCGGAGCGTTACTTCATGCCGTGGCGGGTGATCGAAGTCTCGCCGATCGGAATCGGGCGCTTTTTTTCCGAGCGCGGTCTTGCGGTGATCGCGTCCGAGTTGAAATGGATCTGGCTTCCGGCGATCGTGCTGGCCTTCGGCTTGTTTGGGCTGCGCCGTGCGCGCGTGACGACCGTGCGAGGCTGAAGCAGGCGCTCGGCCGACAGGTCGGCCCGGGGACGAATGGGGTGATCGTCGCCCCGACGGTCTTGCTCATGCGCCCGAGCAACCCGTCGTGGCCGACTCGCTGCGCCTCCGATCAGTTCAAATGCTTCAGCCCCGCATCGAGCGTCGCCGACGGCTGCAGCGCCTGCGCCCACGCACCGAACGCAGGACTCGCGAGCATGCCCTGCACCGCATCGAAACCCATGCCCGCGAGCGAGCCCGTCCTGCCGTAGCGGTACGCGACATCGGCGCCGAGTGCGGCGCTGTCGCTGCTGCTCAGGTGTTTGCTGAGCAGCGCATTGGTGAGCGCCCAGTTGGCAGGCGCCCCGGCCACATCGAATGCGCCGGCGACGCCCAGGAAATCGAAGTTGGCAACTTTCCGGTTGACGAGCTTGTCTGCAGAGGCCGGGTTGTAATCCGACATCGCCTCGGTGATCACCTGAAGGTTTTGAAGACTCTTGTTGCCGGGAAGCGCATACCAATCCTTGAAAGTGATCGTTTCCCCCGATCCACCGAGATTGATCGTCAGATCGTTAGTGGTCTTCGTGAGACTCATGTCCGCGTAGCGAATGCCGCCGCCGATCGAGAGCGTGTTGTCCGCGCCCGAGCTGGCATTGACCACGTCCTGACCGTCGCCACGGTTGAAGGCGATGATGTCGCGGCCGGCGCCGGTCGTGATGAGGTCGTTGCCCGCCCCGCCGATGAAAAACTCGCTGCCGCTGCCGCCGGTGAGTGTGTCTGCGCCCTCGCCGCCATTCAGTACGTTGTTGCCCGAGGTGTCGGAGAGCACGTCGTTGCCCGCCATGCCTTCGAGCACATCGTTGCCCGCGTCCCCGGCAAGCGTATCCGCCCCAGCCTCGCCATTAAGGAGGTCGTTCCCGCCTCCGCCGCGCATCGTGTCGTCACCGTCACCTCCGGTCAGCGCGTTCGCAGCGTCGTTGCCGAGGATGACGTTGGGCGCAAAGTTGCCTGCACCGTCGATAGCACTGCTGCCGGTCAACATCAGATTCTCGATGAATATCGGCAGCCGCAGGCTCACCGAGCTCTTCACCGTGTCCACGCCTTCGTCGAACCGCTCTCCACCGTCAGAAAAGCTCCAGACTGTAGTACCACCATCGATGATGTAAGTGTCGTCACCTTGACCGCCATAAAGCCCCAGTACCCCGTCATGCCCATACAAGGTGTCGTTGCCCTCATCGCCATACACGGTATCGGAACCTACGCGGAAGAGCACGTCGTTTCCCGGGCCACCATGGAGGATGTTTCGGCCCTGGCCGCCCTCGAGCGTATCGTCGCCCTCTCCGCCCCACAGGTAGTCGTCCCCGAGGCCCCCGTAGAGCCGGTCATTGCCTTCCTTGCCTTCGAGCCAGTCGTCGCCGTCGCTCCCGACTATGGTGTTATCCAGAGCGTTGCCCCAGAGATCGAGGAACGCGAGGCGGTCTTCTTCCGCGCCCGTGATCGTCAAACGCTCACCCCAGATGCTCACGCTGTAGGCCTTGCGCAACTTCTCCTCGCCGTAGATCAGCGCATAGTGATCGACCTTGTCCTCGAAACGCTGGCCATAGCGAGCATTCTTCAGAGTGATGTTTTCGACGTTCGCAGACAGCGCATAACTCGTATCGCTGTAAACTTGGTCGACGCCTTCACCGGCGTTTTCCAGGATGATGTCCTTCGGGCTGTCCACATAATAGGTGTCGTTGCCGGTCCCGCCGATCAATGTGTCGACGCCGTAGCCGCCGTCGAGGGTGTCGTTGCCGGCGCCGCCGGTCAGCCTGTTGTCTTCCCTGTTACCCGTGATCACGTTGTCGAGCGCGTTGCCGGTTCCCGCGATCGGGCGCCCGGTAAGGAATTCCGCGCCGAGCACGAGATTCTCGACGTTCGCCGGAAGCGTGTAATCGATCCGTGCTTCGACCGTATCGACGCCCTCACCGGCATTCTCGGTCACGACATCGCCGACGTTGTCGATGACGAAGCGGTCATCCCCACCGCCGCCGATCATGGTATCGGCACCCGCGCCGCCATCGAGCACGTTGGACGCGCTGTTTCCCCGCAACACGTTGTTGAGGCCGTTGCCCGTGGCATCGATCGACGATGTTCCGAGCAGCGTCAGGTTTTCGACATTTTGGGGCAGCGTCAGCGTCATCCACGCCTGCACGGTGTCGATGCCCTCGTTCGCGTTTTCGATGATCGAGTCGGTCGCGGTGTCGACGATGTAAAGGTCGTTGCCCGCGCCGCCGATCAGTGTGTCGAGCCCGGCTCCGCCGTCAAGGGTGTCATTGCCCGCGCCTCCGACGAGCACGTTGTTGGCGCTGTTGCCGGTGATCGCGTTGTCGAGTGCATTCCCGCTGCCGCTGATCGGCGCACTGCCAGTGAGGATCAGGTTCTCGACGTTCGCCCCCAGCGTGTAACCGACCGCGCTGCGCACGGTGTCGACACCCTCGTTGGGATTTTCGACGACGACATCGGCCAGAGAATCGACGACGTAGGTGTCGTTACCGGCGCCGCCGATCATCGTATCCGCGCCTGCACCGCCGTCGATCGTGTCATTGCCGGCCCCACCCGCAAGCGTGTTGCCGGCGCCGTTCCCGGTCAACACATTGTCGAGTGCGTTGCCGGTGCCGTTGATAGCGGCGGTTCCGGCAAGCGTCAGGTTTTCAACGTTCGCGCCGAGGACGTAGCTGATGAAGCTTCGCACCGTATCGCGGCCTTCGTTGGGACTTTCCGCTACGACGTCGCCCACGTTGTCCACGACGTAGGTATCGTCGCCCAGGCCGCCGAACAGGGAATCGGCTCCACCGCCACCGTCCAGGGTGTCGTTTCCTGACCCACCGTTGAGCGTGTTGTTCGCCGAGTTTCCCGTGAGCACGTTATTGAGCTCGTTGCCGGTGCCTGAGATTGCCCCCGTGCCCGTGAGCACGAGATTCTCAACGCTCGGGCCCAGTGTGTAAGAGAACCCGACTCTTACTGTATCGATGCCTTCGTTGGGCTTCTCGATCACGATGGCGGACACACTTTCGAGCACATAAGTGTCATTGCCCACGCCGCCCGCGAGCGTACTGATCGCCGCATTGGACGTGATGACGTTATCAAGCCCATTGCCTGTCCCGACGATCGGGGCAGTGCCGACCAGCGTCAGGTTTTCCACGTTGGCCGGCAGGGTGTACGTGACGAAGCTTCGGATGGTGTCGATTCCCTCGCTCGCATTCTCGATCACGGTGTCGCCGGGGTTGTCGACGACGTAGGTATCGTCTCCGGCGCCCCCCAGCATGGAGTCCGCGCCCGCTGCACCGTCGAGCACGTTGTTAGCACCGTTACCCCGCAGCACGTTGTTCAGTGCGTTGCCGGTGCCGTTTATCGCCGCCGTTCCCGTCAGGGTGAGCCGCTCGACGTTCGCGGCAAGCGTATAGCTGATCGAGCTCTGTATGGTGTCGGTGCCCTCACCCGGATTCTCGAGCACGGTGTCGCCCGCGTTATCGACGACATAGGTGTCGTCGCCCGGCCCACCGATGAGGGTGTCCGCGCCGGCGCCGCCGTCGAGGGTATCGTTGCCGGCGCCGCCGGACAGGACATTACCCGCGACGTTGCCGATCAGCACGTTGTCGAGCGCGTTGCCGGCACCGTTTATGGCCGCTGTGCCGGTCAGTGTAAGGTTTTCAACGTTGGCCGTAAGCGTGTAGTTGATCGCGCTCTTCACGAGGTCGACACCTTCACCGGGATACTCGATGACGACATCGCCTGCGTCATCCACGAGATAGGTGTCGTCACCGGCGCCGCCCAGCATCGTGTCGGCGCCTGCACCCCCGTCGAGGAAATCCTTGCCGGCGCCGCCGAACAGCATGTTGCCCGCGCTGTTGCCGACGAGCCGGTTGTCGAGCGCATTCCCGGTGCCATTCACGGGGGCATCCCCCGTGAGCGTCAGATTCTCTACGGCATCACCGAGCGTATAGGTGATCCCGGCGCGCACCGTGTCGGTGCCTTCATTCGGATTCTCCCTCACCACGTCACCTGGATCGTCGACGACATACACGTCGTCGCCAGGTCCGCCGGTCAGGGTGTCGGCGCCGCCGCGCCCGTCGAGCGTATCGTTGCCCGGCCCGCCAAACAGCGCGTTATCGCCGCTGTTGCCGATCAGCACATTGTCCAGCGCGTTGCCCGTCCCGGCGATGGGCGCGATACCGGTCAGCGTCAGGTTTTCGACATTAGCGCTCAGGGTATACGGGACGGCGCTGAGCACGGTGTCGATACCTTCGTTGCTTTTCTCGAACACAACGTCAAGCACGTTGTCGACGACGTAGGTATCGTTGCCTGCCCCGCCGCTCAGCAGGTCCGCGCCTGCCCCCCCGTCGAGCACGTTGTCGCCGCTGTTGCCGGTAAGCGTGTTGTTCAGGCCATTGCCGGTGCCATTGATGGCGGCAGAACCCAGCAGCGTGAGGTTCTCGACGTTCGCGCTCAACGTATAGGAAACCGAGCTGCGGACGGAGTCAACGCCTTCATTCGGATTTTCGATCACGAGATCGCCCGGGTGATCGACGACGTAAGTGTCGTTGCCGCTGCCGCCGCGCATCGTGTCGGCGCCCGCTGCGCCGTCGAGCACATTGTCCGCGGCGTTGCCGATAATCACGTTCGAAAGCGCGTTGCCCGTGCCGCTGATCGGACCCGTGCCGGTCAGCGTGAGATTTTCGACGTTCGCCCCGAGCGTGTAGGAAAACGACGCGCGAACGAGGTCCACACCTTCGTTGGGATTCTCGGTCACCACGTCAGCTGCGCTGTATACGACATACACGTCATCGCCCACCCCGCCGATCAGGATGTCCGCACCCCCGGCGCCGTCGAGCGTGTCGTTACCCGCCCCACCATTCAGTACGTTCTTTGCGCTATTCCCGATCAGCAGATTGTCGAGCGCATTACCCGTGCCGTTGATCGGTGCGGTTCCGGCAAGGACCAGGTTTTCCACGTTCGCGGTGAGCGCATAGGTGATCGACGATCGAACCGTATCCACGCCTTCGTTCGCATTCTCGATGACCACGTCGCCCGCGTTGTCGACCCAGTAGGTATCGTTGCCGATGCCCCCCAACAGGGTGTCCGTACCGGCTCCGCCGTCGAGCGTATCGTTCCCGGCGCCGCCTGTGAGCACATTGGCCGCGGCGTTGCCCGTGAGGACGTTGTCGAGCGCATTGCCGGTGCCGTCGATCGCCGCAGTGCCGAGCAGCACCAGGTTCTCCACGTTGGCGCCCAGCGCATAAGCAATCGAGCTTCTGACCGTGTCGATGCCCTCGTTGGCGTATTCCGTGACGGTATCGCCCGGGTCATCGACGAAATAGGTATCGTTTCCAGCACCGCCGACGAGCGTATCCGCCCCGCTTTTTCCATCGAGCGTGTCGTTGCCGGCTCCACCCGTGAGCACGTTGGCTGCGTCGTTTCCGATGAGTACATTGTCGAGCGCATTGCCCGTGCCGCTGATCGCCGCGCGACCGGTAAGGATGAGGTTCTCCACGTTCCCACCGAGCGCATAAGCGATCGAACTCTGAACCGTATCGACACCTTCGTTCACGTTCTCGATGACGAGATCGCCTGCGTTGTCCACGACATACACGTCGTTCCCGAGGCCGCCGACCATCGTATCGGCGCCCGCCGCGCCGTTCAGGGTGTCGTCGCCGGCACCGCCTGCAATAAGATTGTTGGCGGCGTTGCCGGTCAGCACGTTGTTGAGCGCATTGCCGGTTGCGTCGATCGACGCCATACCTGTCAACGTCAGGTTTTCGACGCTGGCGCCCAGCGTATAGGTGATCGAGCTGAGCACCGTGTCGATGCCTTCGTTCGGGTTTTCGACGACGATATCGGCCGCGCCGGAAACGACACCTACATCGTCGATCACGCGGGCGATATCGTCGTCGAAAACCCGAACGAAGGCATCGACGATGTAGGTGTCGTTTCCGGCGCGGCCGACCATTGTGTCCGCGCCGGCACCGCCATCGAGGACGTTGTTGCCCGCATTACCGGTGAGCGTGTTGCCGAGCGTATTGCCCGTGCCATTGATCGAACCGCTGCCGGTGAGGATCAGGTTCTCGACATTCGGGCTCAGTGCATAGCTCACCGAGCTTTGAACGGTGTCCGTGCCCTCGCCTGTATTTTCGATGACGAGATCGAGGGCATCGTCGACGATGTACGTATCATCGCCTGCACCGCCTATCAGCGTATCGGCGCCGGCGCGGCCGTCGAGCGTGTCGTTGCCGGCCTCGCCCCACAGGGTATTGCGCGCAGCATTGCCCACCAGCAGATTATCGAGCGCGTTACCCCGGCCATCGATCGCGAACGTGCCGATGAGCGTCAGATTCTCTACGTTTGCGCCGAGCGCATACGTGACCGCGCTTCGTACGGTGTCCGTGCCTTCGTTCGCATTCTCGATGACGGCATCCGCAGCATTGTCGACAACATACGTGTCGTTGCCGAGTCCGCCCACCATGGTGTCCGCGCCGCCGCCGCCGTCCAGCGTGTCGTGGCCCGCGCCGCCCATCAGCGTGTTGCCGGCCACGTTGCCCACGAGGACATTATCGAGTGCATTGCCGGTGCCGCTGATCGCGGTTGTCCCGAGCAACGTCAGATTTTCGACGTTGGCGCCAAGCGAGTAGGTGATCGAGGCGTAAACAGTATCCGCGCCCTCGTTCGGCAATTCGATCACGACGTCTGCCGGGTTGTCGACGATATAGCTATCGTTTCCGGCACCACCCAGCAGGGTGTCGGCGCCCGCGCCGCCATCAAGCCGGTCGTTCCCGGGGCCGCCAGAAAGCACATTCGCGGCGCTGTTGCCGGTCAGTGTATTGTCCAGTGCATTGCCGGTGCCGTTGATCGGGGTCGTTCCCAGCAGCGTCAGGTTTTCGAGATTGGCGCCCAGGGTAAAGGTAATCGCGCTGCGCACGGTATCGATGCCTTCGTTCGGGCTCTCGATCACCATGTCACCTGGATTGTCGACGACGTAGGTATCATCGCCCGCGCCACCGATCAGGGTGTCGGCGCCGGCGGCGCCGTCGAGCACGTTCGAAGCCGAATTGCCCCGGAGCACGTTGTTTGCCGTGTTGCCGGTGCCATTGATCGCAGCGTTCCCGATGAGGGTGAGGTTCTCCAGGTTTGCCCCGAGCGTATACGTGATGTAAGCGCGTACCGTGTCGATGCCTTCGTTGGCGTTCTCCGTGACGATATCGGCTGCGTTGTCGACGACGTACGTGTCGTTTCCAGTGCCCCCGATCAGCGTATCGGCGCCGGCACCGCCATCGAGCGTGTCGTTGCCTGCGCCGCCGGTCACCACATTGTTTGCGGCATTTCCGGTCAGAACGTTGTCGAGCGCATTGCCGGTGCCACTGATCGCGCCCATCCCGGTCAGCCTGAGATTCTCGACGTCGCGGCCGAGCACATAACTGATGCTGCTCTCGACTGTATCCACGCCACCGCCCAGCTCTTCGCTCACCACATCGCCCGGATGGTCGACGACATACACATCATTTCCCGGACCGCCGAGCATCCGGTCGGCGCCGGGTCCACCGTCGAGCGTGTCGTTGCCGAATCCGCCGACCAGGAGATCGTTATCGGCACCCCCAAAGAGGCGGTCGTTTCCGATTCCGCCGTAGAGCCTGTCCTGCCCGGCACCACCGTCGAGAAAATCGTCGCCTGTATCTCCGTCGAGGACATCGTCACCCGCGCCGCCATAGAGGGTGTCGTTGCCGGCATAGCCGTTTATCAGGTCGTCGCCCCCCAGCCCATTAAACGTGTCAGCCAGGGCGGTGCCTTCGATGCGCTCGGCGCCGTTGCTCGTGACGGTTGCGCGGCCGGCAAGTGTCGCCACCGTCCATACCGTGCCATTGGCGAAGCGGACTTCTTCGATGAAGCGTGAAGATGGATCCATCCAGCCTTCGAGCGTCACCGCGTCCGGCGTGCCCAGGATTGCGAGCTGGAGGTCGCGTTTGACGCCGCTCCAGTCCGGATTGACTGCGGAGACAACCACATCCTGGGGCGTGATGGTGCTGTCGAATTCGATGCGGTCGAAACCACCCAGGGCGCGGGAACCGTCCACCAAACGATCCCGACCGAAACCGCGCGAAAACATATAGCGGTCGTCACCCTCGCTGTCCACGAGGCGATCGTCACCCGCGCCGCCGTCGATCACATCGTTGCCGGGACCGCCGTCGATCTGATCATTGCCCGCCCCACCGAGGAGCGTGTCGTTTCCCGCTTCCCCCCACAGCCAGTCGTCGCCATCGCCTCCGGATAGCGCGTCGTTGCCGCGGCGTCCGTAAATCGCGTCGTTGCCCTGCAGCCCTGCTATCACATCGCCCGCCGAGGTGCCGAGAAGATAATCCGCGCCTGTCGTGCCTGCAGTCTGAATGCGGCTGCGGATTTGCCCGAGATCCCACGTGGTGCCGTCGGCGAAAGTGAAGCGGTTGAGCGTCGTATCCGGCGCCCAATCGTTGAACCAGCCTCGCAACAGCAGGGTATCCGCCGAATCGGAAAGCATCACGCGCAGGTTCGCTGACGCATCATCTCCGAATTCGCCTTTCAGCACGATCTGCTGCGGCTTCACATCGGCGCGGAACGAGACCGTGCCGTCCGCAGCAGCGCCGTACACGACGTCCTGGCCGTAGCCGTGGCCGAATACGATGGTGGTGCCGGGTTTGTGGTACAGCGTGTCGTTGCCCGGGCCGCCATCGAGCACATCCGCGCTGCTTCCCCAGCCCTGCGCCGTGGTAGACAGAATATCGTTGCCTTCGCCGCCATACAGCGTGTCCGCGCCCAGTCCACCGCGCAGCTCATCGTCACCCGCCAATCCGTAGAGAACGTCGTCGAAATCCGTCCCGACCAGCGTATCGGCAGCCGCGGTGCCCATGCGGGCGCCCGCGGGATTCTCATTGAGCGAGAACGTCGTGCCGTCGCCCAGCCGCACACGAAAGGCCATGCTCTTGTCTATCGTGAACGAGTCACCCGAGACCAGACTGAGCCGGTAACTCTGGCTGTCGCTGGCGACTGCGATGTCTGCGCGCCGGATGCCCGCCTCGACCTGAATCACGTCGACACCGGCCCCGAGCCCGTCACCCTGGACAGAGTCATGCCCCGAACCGAACCCGAAAATATAAGTGTCGTTCCCGGGGCCGCCGGTGAGCCTGTCATCTCCCGGACCGCCGTTCAGAACGTCATCTCCAGGCCCGCCGTCGAGACTGTCATCGCCGGCGCCGCCGTTGAGCGTGTCGTTGCCGCTGCCGCCATATACGAAATCACCACCGTCGCCGCCATCGAGCCGGTCATCCCCCGCGGCGCCGTGGATATAATCGTCGCCGCCCAGCCCGCTGATCGTGTCGGCGCCCGGCGAACCCCACAGCACGTCGCTTCCCAGGGTTGCTAGCGCCGCGCCCACGCGCGCGCCTATCGCTGTCGCATCCCAGACGGTGCCGTCGGTAAACGTAAACCGGAGCGTGCCGCGGTAGTCGTCCTGCGTGAACCATTCCTGCACCGACAAACCTTCGGTCGAGCCGGCGATTGCGACAACGAGATCGGATTGCCTCCAGCCGCCGCGTGTGAGGACCAGCGATGCCGGCGCGATGCCAGGGCCGAAACGAATCGTGTCGAGGTCGGTATCGCCCGGATTGGTGGTGCGATTCGCGTCGATGATGACGTCGTTGCCCGAGCCCCGGGCAAAGAGGTAGGTGTCGCTGCCTGGCCCGCCATTCAGCCGGTCGTTCCCGGGGCCGCCATCGATGAGGTCGTCTCCGGCACCCGCCGTCACGAAGTCGTAGCCATCGCCGGCGTTGATCACATCGTCGCCGTCGGTGCCGTAAATGTTGTCCGAACCGGCGCTCGCCACGCGCTGCCTGACATCCATCGACGTCCACGTGATGCCGTTTTCGAAGACCACCTGCTCCACGGCAAGCATATGCGACGCGGCGTCAGCCCGGAAGCGGATGCTGTCGTCGGTCCCGCGTATCGACAGCTCGAACGACGTCGCTGCACTTTGGCGCACGATGATGTCTTCCGGACGAATGCCCGGACCCATCACGATCGTGTCCGTGCTCTGTGGATCGACAGGCGCCTCCTCGATCGAATCGCGGCCCGAGCCGCGGCCGAAGAGATAGATATCGCTGCCTTCACCGCCGTCGAGACGGTCGTTTCCCGGGCCGCCATCGAGCACGTCTGCCCCTTCGTGACCCAGCAGAAAATCGTCACCGTCGCCGCCGAACAACGCGTCATTGCCCGAGCTTCCGACGAGCGTGTCGTTACCGCCCTCGCCGTAAAGCACATCGTCGCCCGCGGCGCCGTTCACAAAATCGTTGCCGGCAGTACCATGAATCTCGTCATCCGTGCCGATTCCGGAGATCACGCCATTTCCCTCGGCTGCGATGTTCAATTTGGCGGCAATCGTGCGGGCATCCCATACTGTGCCGTCCGTGAAGACGATCTCGCTGATTCTGGTATACCCCACGGGGCCGGTGACGACGCCAGGCAGCGTGGTTTCGGTATACCAATTTTCGATCGTGACCTGGTCTACACCGTTGCCAAGATCGACCACCACGTCGGTGCCATACGGCGAGCGGGTAAGCACAACCGTCGCAGGCGTCGCATCGACGCGCAGCCGGTTGAACCCCTGGGCGTCGACGATGCGGTCCTGCCCGTCGCCGAATCGGAGGATGTAGGTGTCGTCGCCTTCGCCGCCGAACAGCAGGTCGGTGCCCGCCCCTCCGGACAGCTCGTCGTTGCCGCCATCACCGTGCAGCTCATCGTTCCCCGCGCCGCCCAGCAGGGTGTCGTTCCCCTCTCCGCCCCACAGTACGTCGGCCCCGGCTTCGCCGTCGAGAAAATCATTACCGGCGTCGCCGTCGAGCTGATCGTTGCCATCGCCGCCGAAGATCTGATCGTCGCCTTCATTGCCGTACAGCAAATCGTCTCCGGCTTCGCCATCGAGGTAATCCGCCCCGGCGCCCCCATAAAGCTCGTCGCTTCCGCCACCGCCGAAAAGCTGATCGTTGCCGGCCTCGCCGAAAAGGAGGTCGGCGCCATCCTCGCCATCGAGGTAATCGTCACCGGTTCCGCCCCACAACTTGTCGTTGCCCGCCCCCCCGAACAATTCATCGTTCCCGCCCTGACCGAGAAGAATGTCATCACCGGCGCCGCCGTCGAGATAGTCGTTGCCCTGGTAAGCGAGCGGAACCGAATCCGCATCGCCATACAACACGTCGTTGCCGTCCCCGCCGAATAACGTGTCCGAGCCGCCCTCGCCCCAGAGCACGTCGTTGCCGGCACCACCATCGAGGTAATCGGCGCCATGCAGTGCGTACGGGGTGACACTGCTGTCGCCGTCGAGTCGATCGTCGCCGGGCCCGCCGATCAATGCATCATCGCCGGCTTCGCCGAGGATGAGATCGTTGCCATCACCGCCGTCGAGATAGTCTGCGCCGTCGCCTCCGGAAATCTGATCGTCGCCGCCCTCGCCAAAGACGGTGTCGTCACCTTTGCCCGCCATGATGAAATCATCGCCGTCGATCAAACCCGCATTACTGCTGGCCGTCGGGCCGGCCTGCACGATGCCGCTCGTGCTGAGACCGGCGATCCCCGCGCCGGTAACCGCCCACGTTCCTGCGGTGCCGCCGCCCGAGACTGTGTTTCTTCCGGTATCACCGTAGATAAGGTCATCCCCGGGACCGGCGTTGATGATGTCTGCTCCGCCGCCTCCACGAATCTCCTGGCCGCGAATTTCGGTGAAGACGGTTTTCCTGACGAAATCCTGCAGCGGGGTGAGCTTCGCGCCCATAACCTGCGGTGCCCACGCTGCCTGGAAATCAAGGACCGCCGCAGGCCCACCTGACGCCGGAGGTCCAACCAATAGTTTCCACGCAAGCTGGTAGGTGAGGCCCGTGCCGCCGAGGTTATCGAGACTCGCTGGATAAACGTCCGCCCCGAAGTAACTGATGAAGTCGCGGTCCGGACCGCCGTCGGCATAGTCCTCGCCCGCACCGAGAATGATGATGTCGCTGCCTGCGCCGCCTTCGATCCAGTTGTTGCCGAGATTTCCAGAGAGCCAATCTCCACCGTCACCACCGATCAGTCGATCGTTGCCAGGACCGCCGACGAGATAATCGTCGCCTTTCCTGCCGTCGAGGAGGGAGCCGCCCGGTGCAGCGACGAGACGGTCGTAAAGTGTGTCTGATCCGGTCACGACATGGGCCGGCGTGCCGGTTTCCTGCCTCGCATCGAGCTTCAGCCTGAGCTCGACATTGGTTTTGTGCGTCGGACTGCCGTTGGCGTCGACCAGCGTGGCGGAAACCACGACCGATTCGTCCGTGTCGAAGTCGCCCACCGTCGTAACCGCGAAGCTCTCCTGACGATGCCCCGGCGCGACTCTGATCGTCACGGCCCCGCTGACGGGTGTCAGTATCTGGCCTCCCGCGATCACGCGAAGGACATTGGCCGTATCGCCTGCGAAGGTGAGTTTTATCGTCTGGCCGAGATCGCCAGCGGCGTATGGAAGGAAGACGTTGAAGTTGCGGGCACCACCTTCGACGACGGTCGCGGCGGGAATGGGGGCGGATGCGGGATTGAAGGTCGGCGCGACATAAGGATTGGCGCCGGCTGGTGCGATCACTACGGTTTGGCCCGCGTCCTCGAGGCTCCGGAGCTGGTCTTCCAGCAAGCCGGCGATCGGATCATTGGAGCGATCGCGAAGGGCAGCTTTAAACGCGGCGACGACGGCGTTGTATTCTCCGAAGTCAGCCGACGTGATTGCACCGCTTGCCGCCGCCACCTTAGGTAGGTACTCCGTATACCCATTTGCGATCCGAGTGACCCGCGCCTTCCCCTGAGCATCGAGAAAGGCCGTCATTTCTGCAGCGTAGGCTGGATCGCCTGATGCCAGTGCGCTCGTCTCCAACACATTGAACATGTCGACGTATAACGCGGCGAGCTCCGCCTTCTTCATTCCCGCTGCCTGCTCGACGTACGCAAACACGTTTTCACGCCATGCGGGACCGCTCATCAGGTTCATTGCGAGCAATTCCGGATCGATCTTCGCGTCACTGATCCGCGTCTGCTTCTCGGGATCCAGGCGGGCCCACAAGAAATCGAGCTGCGCCTTGGCCTCCTCCACGGACGCTGGATCGCCCACAGGGGCAGCCGCCGCAGGCCCGAACTCGCTTGTCAACGCTTCGCGACCGGTGGCCATGGTCGAGCCGAATGCCGAGACGATCATCCGGAAAATGGTAGAACCGACGAGCGTCGCGACAAATGCGCGAGGTGTCGCGACCGCAAACGACCGAGCCCAGACTTTCATTGCCCCGCCCCAATTGACGCTTGCGAGCAGGTTTGCGTTCTTGTGACTAAGATCTCCTGACGCTTCGGCGTGTCGCACGAGCGCCCACACCAACGTATTTACCTGCTCCTTTGGGGCCCTGACAGCTCCGTAAAGACTAGCTGCGAATAGATCAAGCGTGGCAGCGACGGAGTTCGTACCCTGTCGCCGCAGAACGTTGCTAAACGACGCAACCAGGTTCTGCAGATCTGGAATATTTAATGCGCTTATCTCTTTCTGCCGTGAAAACTCAAAATAGTTATCGCGATCATTGAGATTGGCATAAAACCCGCTCTCGATGCGATGACCCTCGACAATGCTGAACTTATAGGGAACACCGTTTGGATCGAGGCGATTCTTGTTTTCGAATGGCAACTCGTAGGTATCGCCGCCGACGAATCGGCCGAGCTTGGAGACGAGGTCGTTCGTTATCGTGTAATGCCGGCCTTGGGCTATGCCGTTGAAAACCGTTTCGTTGAAGGCTGTCACATTTTGCTTCAACCCTTCATAGCCGCCCAGAGCATTGAACGTAGTAAGGGTTACTCGGGCGCGGTCTGCTCCACTTAACGGCGTGCTAAGAAATTCATATGCCGCATACTGTGCGAGTGCTCCGCCGAGAGACTGGCCTGTGAAGTGGAATTTGTATTCAGAGTCAGCGAGGAACTCTCGTATAGTGTTCAATAAAGCTCTATTTCGATCCCACTGATTCCACCCCAGATGATTGACGCTCGACCACCAATCCTTTTGATTAGTCCCATCGACGCCAGCAAAAGAAATAAGAAGTTCCTTCGTGACCTCGTTTTTGAAAATAATCGCCTTAAATCCAGAGAGGTCGTCCTGGATCGCCCGCAATACACTGAATCCATTGCCGATGATGCTGTATTCCGGCCCCATCACCACTGGATCAAAATATGGCGCTAACCGCTCCCCGACGGCTGCGGCGCGACCTTTATAGGCCATGTCGCAAGCAAGTAGAGACAACTCCGCCAACTCGTTCGGGTTTCTCGTATTGACTGCGGTCATCGTGCCTCCTCGCAGAGTGCGAGCAGCG
>JBKJKJ010000256.1:0-4557 GCA_046597455.1 Burkholderiales bacterium | reverse complement strand
TACAACCCGGAAAGCGGCGAGAACCTGTTCGAAGCCAACATGCTGCTCGACGAGGATGCGGTCGACACTATCGAAGCCGCCGGCATCGACGAGCAGCATGTTGGCTTCGAACAGGTTCTCGCCGCTTTCCGGGTTGTAGAGATCGGCCGCAGCCACGCGCCCGAGGATGCGCTCGCGCAGGGACTCGACCACTTCGCCCCCTTCCACCAGCGCTTTCATGGCCACACCCAGAGAAGTGCCGCAATCGTCTTCGGTCACCACGAGATCTTGCGTGACATCGACGAGACGGCGCGTGAGATAGCCCGAATTGGCCGTCTTCAACGCAGTATCGGCCAGACCCTTACGGGCACCGTGCGTCGAAAAGAAGTACTGCAACACATTCAGGCCTTCGCGGAAGTTCGCGGTAATCGGCGTCTCGATGATCGAGCCGTCCGGCTTGGCCATCAAACCTCGCATGCCGGCAAGCTGCCGGATCTGCGCCGCCGAACCGCGGGCACCCGAGTCCGCCATCATGTAGATCGAGTTCAGCGATTCCTGCATGACGACGTTTCCTTTGTCGTCCTTGCGCGCGACCTGCTTGCCTGCCTTGGCATTCCACTCCATCACCGGCTCGACCGAGAGCTGCTCCATCATCGCCTTCGCGACGAGGTCCCCGGCACGGCCCCAGATGTCGACCACCTTGTTGTAGCGCTCGCCTTGCGTCACGAGACCGCTGGTGTACTGCTTCTCGATCTCCTGCACTTCCTTCTCGGCGTCGCCGATGATCTCGTCTTTCTGTTTCGGGACGAGCATGTCGTCGACCGCGATCGACAGGCCGGCGCGAGTGGCCATGGAAAAGCCCATGTACATCAGCTTGTCCGCAAAAATGACGGTTTCGCGCAGCCCGCAGCGGCGGAAAGCCGCATTGATCAGCTTGGAGATCTCTTTCTTTTTGAGCGATTTGTTGATGAGCTCGAACGGAAGGCCTGCGGGCAGGATTTCTGAGAGGAGCGCACGGCCCACGGTCGTGTCGTAACGCGTTATTTTCTCGCGCTTGCCGCCGTCTTCATCGAGCTCGTATTCCTTGATCCGCACCTTGATGCGTGCATTGACCTCGACTTCGCCGCTCTCGTACGCCCGCGAGGCTTCCGCCACGTTGATGAAGGCAGAACCTTCACCGCGCGCCGCCACTTTTTCGCGCGAGACGTAGTACAGGCCCAGCACGATGTCCTGCGAGGGCACGATGATCGGCTCGCCGTTGGCGGGCGAGAGAATGTTGTTCGAGGACAGCATCAGGGTGCGCGCTTCCATCTGCGCTTCCAGCGACAGCGGCACGTGCACCGCCATCTGGTCGCCGTCGAAGTCGGCATTGAACGCCGCGCAGACGAGGGGATGAAGCTGGATCGCCTTGCCTTCGATCAGCACCGGCTCGAACGCCTGGATGCCGAGCCTGTGCAGCGTCGGGGCACGATTGAGCATGACCGGGTGCTCGCGGATCACCTCTTCGAGGATGTCCCACACGATCGCCTCTTCGGACTCGACCATGCGTTTGGCCGCTTTGATCGTCGTTGCGAGACCCATCACCTCGAGCTTGTTGAAAATGAAGGGTTTGAAAAGCTCCAGCGCCATCTTTTTCGGCAGACCGCACTGGTGCAGCTTCAGCTGCGGCCCGACCACGATGACCGAACGACCCGAATAGTCGACGCGCTTGCCCAGCAGGTTCTGACGGAAGCGGCCGCCTTTGCCTTTGATCATGTCGGCGAGCGACTTCAGCGGACGCTTGTTGGCACCCGTCATCGCCTTGCCGCGGCGGCCGTTGTCGAGGAGCGAGTCGACCGCTTCCTGCAGCATGCGCATCTCGTTGCGCACGATGATCTCCGGCGCTTTGAGCTCGAGCAGGCGCTTCAACCGGTTGTTGCGGTTGATCACGCGGCGATACAGGTCATTGAGGTCCGAGGTCGCAAAACGACCGCCGTCCAGCGGCACCAGCGGGCGCAACTCGGGCGGAAGTACCGGCAGCACTTCCATGATCATCCAGTCGGGCTTGATTCCCGACTTCTGGAAGGCTTCGAGTACTTTCAGGCGCTTGGCGATCTTTTTGATTTTGGTGTCGGAGCTGGTCGCGGCGAGCTCGGTGCGCAGCGTCTCGATCTCGTGCTTCAGATCCAGATTGCGCAGCAGCTCCCGCACGCCTTCCGCGCCCATCGCCGCGCTGAAGTCGTCTCCGAACTCCTCGACCTTGGCAAGGTAGTCGTCTTCGGTCATGAGCTGACCGCGTTTGAGCGGGGTCATGCCCGGCTCAGTCACCACATAGGCTTCGAAATACAGAACGCGCTCGATGTCGCGCAGCGTCATGTCGAGCACCATGCCCAGACGTGACGGCAGCGACTTCAGGAACCAGATATGAGCGACAGGGCTCGCCAGCTCGATGTGGCCCATGCGCTCGCGGCGAACTTTGGACAGCGTCACTTCGACGCCGCACTTCTCGCAGATCACGCCGCGGTGCTTCAAACGCTTGTATTTGCCGCACAAGCATTCGTAATCCTTCACTGGACCAAAAATCTTGGCGCAGAAGAGGCCGTCACGCTCGGGCTTGAACGTGCGGTAGTTGATCGTCTCGGGCTTTTTCACTTCGCCATACGACCAGGAACGGATCTTCTCGGGAGAAGCGAGCCCGATCTTGATCGCGTCGAATTCCTCTTCCTGCGTTACCTGCTTGAACAGATCCAGCAATGCTTTCATGTATTACTCCTAAATGCGTGAGGAGTTGGGTGTAAGGAGTGAGGGGCGGGGAGTGATTTGCGCTTCATTCCTGCCGTCTCACACCTCACGCAATTCAAAATCAATAGCGGTTGTGATCGAGGTCGATATCGATCGCGAGCGAGCGGATCTCTTTTACGAGCACGTTGAACGATTCGGGCATGCCGGCTTCGATCCGGTGATCGCCCTTGACGATCGACTCGTAGACCTTGCGGCGCCCTTCGGTATCGTCCGATTTGACCGTGAGCATCTCCTGCAGCGTGTAGGCCGCGCCATAGGCTTCCAGCGCCCAGACCTCCATCTCCCCAAAGCGCTGACCACCGAACTGCGCCTTACCGCCCAGCGGCTGCTGAGTGACGAGGCTGTACGGTCCGGTCGAACGGGCGTGCATCTTGTCGTCGACCAGGTGATGCAGCTTGAGCATGTGCATGTAGCCTACGGTTACGGACCGCTCGAACGCGTCACCCGAGCGTCCATCGTGCAAGGTGACCTGCGTCTTGCTCGGGGTGAACCCGATCTTCTTGGTGCGCGGGTCATCGTCCGGATAGGCCAGGTCGAGCATCTGTCCGATCTCCTTCTCGGTCGCGCCGTCGAACACCGGCGTCGCGAACGGCACACCCGCAGTCAGGTGCTCGCCCAACTCCAGCACCTCGTCATCCGTGAGCGAATCCAGATCCTCGGAGCGCCCGCTGCTGTTGTAGACCTTGTCGAGGAAGCCGCGCACTGCCGCAGCGTTCTGCTGCGTCTTGAGCAGCTGTCCGATGCGCGCGCCCAGACCTTTGGCCGCCCACCCCAGGTGCGTCTCCAGAATCTGGCCCACATTCATCCGCGAGGGCACGCCCAGCGGATTCAACACGATGTCGACCGGCGTGCCATCCGCCATGTACGGCATATCTTCCACCGGCGTGATCTTGGAGATCACGCCCTTGTTGCCGTGCCGTCCGGCCATCTTGTCGCCAGGCTGCAAACGACGCTTGACCGCGAGATACACCTTCACCATCTTCTGCACGCCCGGGGGCAGCTCGTCGCCTTGGGTGAGCTTCTTACGCTTTTCCTCGAACGCCTTGTCGAACAGAAGCTGCGTCTGCTTCAGGCTCTCCTGTAGCTGCTCCATCTGCTGGCTGACTTCGTCTGCGGCCAGGCGGATGTCGAACCACGAGTGGCGTTCGTTATCCTGCAGATAAGCCTTGGTGATCTTGGTGCCTTTCGCGAGCTTCTTGGGACCGCCGTTCGCGACTTTGCCGATCAGCAGACGCTCCAGACGCTCGAACATGTCGTTTTCGACGATGCGAAGCTGGTCCGCCAGATCCTTCTTGTAGCGCTTGAGCTCGTCGTCGATGATCTGCTGGGCGCGCTTGTCGCGCTCGATGCCTTCACGCGTGAAGACCTGGACGTCGATCACCGTCCCCGTCATGCCCGAAGGCACGCGCAGGCTGGTGTCTTTAACATCGGAGGCCTTCTCGCCGAAAATCGCCCGCAGCAGCTTCTCTTCCGGCGTCAGCTGGGTCTCGCCTTTCGGTGTGACCTTGCCCACCAGCACATAACCGGCTTCGACTTCGGCGCCGATATAGATGATGCCGGACTCGTCGAGGTTGGCGAGCTGGTTCTCCGAGAGATTGGAGATGTCGCGCGTGATCTCTTCGGGTCCGAGCTTGGTATCGCGTGCGACCACCGAAAGCTCTTCGATGTGGATCGAAGTAAACCGTTCCTCTGCGACCACACGCTCCGAGATCAAAATCGAATCTTCGAAGTTGTAGCCGTTCCACGGCATAAACGCGATCAACATGTTTTGGCCGAGCGCCAGTTCGCCCAAATCGG
>JBKJKJ010000255.1:0-4782 GCA_046597455.1 Burkholderiales bacterium | reverse complement strand
CAGCTTGCGCACGACTGCTGTCCATCGCGTGAGGTCATCGCGGATGCGCGCGGCGAATTGCTCGGGCGTGGTCACCCATGGCTCGAGACCCTGCGCGTTGAGCTTTTCGGAGACATCCGGGCTTTTCAGAGCGCGTCCGATCTCGCCATTCAACTTGAGCACGATATCTGTGGGCGTGCCGGCCGGCTGCAGAATCCCATACCAGGCGGTTACGCCGTAACCTTTGACGCCCGCTTCGTTGATCGTTGCCACATCGGGGAGCGCGCCCAAACGCTTCGCGCCGGTCACGGCCAATGCGCGCATCTTTCCGGCCTTCACGTAAGCAATGACCGTGGGAGCGGTAGCGAAGCTCAACTGAATATCGCCGCTCAGCAACGCGGCCATTGCCGGCACGCCGCCTTTGAACGGCACGTGTACGAGGTTTAGCCCAGCCATGTCTTTGAACACTTCTCCCGCCAGATGATCCGTCGCACCCGCACCGCTTGAGCCATAGTTCAGTTTATCGGGACTTGCCTTCGCTGCCGCCACGAGGTCTTTCACCGACTTGATCGGCAGCGACGGATTGACGACGAGAACATTGTTGACCGAGACCGCTATCGTCACCGGTGCGAAGTCCCTGATCGGATCAAACGGGAGGGTCTTGTAGAGCGACGGCGCGACTGCAAGCGGCCCGATGGAGCCGAGAAGCAGCGTGTATCCGTTGGGTGCCGCCTTTGCAGCAGCCGCCGTCCCGATATTGCCGCCGGCGCCCGGCTTGTTCTCGATCACCACCGCTTGCCCCAGAGTCTCCCTGAGCTTCTGTCCTACCAGCCGTGCCACGAGATCGGTTGCACCGCCGGGTGGGAACGGGACGATGAAAACAATCGGCTTGGTTGGGAAACTTGCCGCTGCACCAGTCTGGCTCACAGCGTGCGGCGCAATTCCAAGAAAGCAGCCCGCGATAACAATCGCAAAAATGTCTCGAAGTCTATTTGCCGCTCTCCTCGCCATAGCTCCCCCGGTCTGTGGTCGTTCCTGTCGACTGTCAATATCGGTGTGTACAGTTGTATTCACAACTTGCATTATCGACCGATAGAAAAATCAATGCTGCTCTTTTCGCGAGCCCAGTGCCTCGCGGTGGTGGGGACGCACGGGCCGGCGTGAGGCCAGCAGGTTGGCCGTATTGTCCAGATTTTCGACCAGCAAGGTCACGCTGCCGATCGGTAATAGGTGTGGAGCAAGCGCTTTATGACGCCCTCGTCCGCAGGCCGGCTCGCCGGTGCTGCGCTCGACCTCTACGAGACGGAACCGCTAACGCCCAATGCGCTGCTGCTCTCCCTGAATGACGTCATCTGCACGCCGCACGCGGCCTGGGGAGCGTCGCTATGCAGCGTCTCTTGCCGGTGCATCGGGCAGCAGGCCTGGGAAGCTGTGGTAATGTCCTGCGAGCGTCGGCGCCACATGCGCGCAACGTCCTATCCCGAAAAGGCCCCCCTTGAAGGTCATCACCAAGTTTCCGCACGAGTACACCGAAACCGAAGACTGCTGGATCCCGATGCCTGACGGCGTGAGGCTTGCGGCGAAGCTATGGCTGCCTGATATCGCAGCGAAGCAGCGGGTTCCCACCATCATCGAAGTGATTCCGTATCGCAAGCGCGACATCTATGCCCCGCGCGACGCGCAGCACCATCGCTATTTCGCAGGACACGGCTATGCGGCGATGCGCATCGATATCCGCGGCTCGGGCGACTCGGACGGCATACAGGGTGTGTTCGCCACCAGCGATGAATCCGAAGACACTGTGCAGGCGCTGAAATGGATCGCGCAGCAGCCCTGGAGCGACGGGCAGGTCGGCATGTTCGGCATCTCGTGGGGCGGCTTCCAGGGCATACAGACCGCGTTTCGTGCGCCGCCCGAGCTGAAGGCGGTGATCGCGCAGTCGTATGCGCCCGACCGCTATCGCTACAGCCAGGTGTTTCGCGGCGGCTGCGTCTTGCTGCGCGCCATACGCTGGTCGAGCCAGGTCTTCGGCTACAAGTCGCGTCCGCCCGATCCCGAAATCGTCGGCGACAAGTGGCGCGACATGTGGCTGGCGCGCCTGGAGCACGACACCCCGCAGATCATCGCCGCGCTCAGGCACCAGACTTTCGACAAATACTGGCAGGAGCGCGCCATCGATCACGACAAGATCAAGGCGCCGTTCTTCGCGGTCAGCGGCTGGGCCGACGGTTCGTATGTGGGGGCGGTGAGCGAATCGCTCGCCCGGCTCAAGTCGCCGGCCAAAGGCCTAATCGGACCCTACGGCCATCGTTACGCCCACCTCGGCATGCCCGGCCCTGCAATCGGTTTTCTCCAGGAGGCGCTGCGCTGGTACGACCACTGGATGCGCGGCAAGGACACCGGCGTCATGCGCGACCCGAAGCTCATCGCGTGGATGCCGCGCGCCGTGCCGGCGAAAAGCTTTTATTCGCAATCGCCCGGGCGCTGGGTGGCCGAGCGACAGTGGCCATCGCCGCGAATCAAGCCCCGGCGCTTCTATCTCAACAGCGGCGGCGTGCTGGCGGACCGCGCGACGCGGGCCGGCAGGGTGATGGGCAAGTCGCCGCAGACGCTGGGTCTGGCGGTGGGTGAGCTCATGCCGTGGTTTCAGCACGGCCCCAGCCCCGAGCTTCCGGGCGACCAGCGCATGGACGACGGGCAGTCGATCTGCTTCGACAGCGCGCCGCTGAAGAAAGACCTCGAGATCCTCGGCGCCGCCTCGGCCGATCTGGTGTTGTCGGTCGATCGTCCGATCGCGTTCGTCTGCGTGCGCCTGTGCGACGTGGCGCCGGATGGCGCGTCTACGCGCGTGACGTACGGCGTGCTCAACCTCACGCATCTGGACGGGCCGGAAAAAGTCACGCGTCTCGTCCCCGGCGAGCAGTATGAGGTGAGCGTGCCGCTCATCGATGCGGCGTATGCGTTTGCCGCCGGCCACCGCATACGGGTGGCGCTATCGACCACTTACTGGCCGCTGATCTGGCCGTCTCCCGAGCCGGTCACGCTCACGCTCGCCACCGGCAGGAGCGCCCTCGTGCTCCCCGTGCGCCCGCGGCCGGAGTCGGACGACAACCCGCCGCGTTTCAAGCCACCGGAAGCCGCGCCGGCATTCACCCGGACAGCGCTGACACCGGGCGGACGCAATCGCGTGATACACACCGATCTGGGCAAAGGTGAGACGGTGGTCGAGATCACTGATAGCAGCGGGCGAAATCGTTACGACGACATCGACATGATCGCCGAGGCGCGCTCGACCGAGCGCTACAGCGTGCTCGAAGACAACCCGCTCTCGACCACAGCCGAAGTCACGTGGACGTGGGAGTTCGAGCGCAGGGACTGGCGCATCCGCACCGAGAGCCGCACACATGTGTCGTCCACGAAACGCGACTTCGTCATCCGGGCCAGCCTCCAGGCCTATGAAGGCGACACCAAAGTCTTCGAGCGCGAATTCGAAGAGCGGGTGCCGCGCAAAGGTACGTAGTGCGGTGGCCGGACCCGCATAGACGCGAACAAGGGCGCCGCGAGCGCGCCCGCACCAGTGAGGAATCAAAAGACGCCCGCTTCACGGCGGGCGTGTTGCCGACGGAGAGCAAGATGCATTTCGCGAAACGGATGGGTTCGATCATGGCGGCCGCGCTCGCATGCGGTGGGGCGCTCGCTCAGCAGTATCCGCAGCGCCCGGTCACCCTGGTGGTGCCGTTCCCGCCCGGCGCCGCGACCGACGCGTTTGCGCGCGTGGTGGCGCGGCGCATGACCGACGTGCTGGGGCAGCAGATCGTCGTCGTGAACCGCGACGGCGCAGCCGGAATCATCGGCACCGACGCGGTGGTCCGCGCAGCACCTGATGGCTACACCCTGCTGTGGGGAACGTCCTCCGCGATGGCGATCCTGCCGGCGCTCGGGCGCAAGCTGCCTTTCGATCCGCACCGGGACCTCGCGCCAGTCAGTCTCGGCGCCAAGCTCGCTTACGTGCTGGTCGTGCATCCTTCGGTCCCGGCGACGACCGTCAAGGCGCTCATCGCAGTGGCGAAGGCGCGGCCGGGCCAGCTCAACTTCGCATCTGCCGGCACCGGCGGCGCACCGCATTTGTCGGGCGAGCTGTTCAAGTCCATGGCCCAGGTCGATATCGTGCACGTGCCCTACCGGGGCACCGCGTTGTTCGCGACAGACCTCGTCGCAGGCCAGGTCGATCTCGCATTCGCGAGTCCTGCCACCACGCTGCCCTTTACCAACAGCGGGCGGCTACGCCCCCTCGCCGTCACCGTGAACAAACGCGTCGACGTCTATCCCAACGTGCCGACCATGGCGGAAGCGGCGCTTCCGGGCTACGAACTCACGCAGTGGTATGCGCTGCTCGCGCCGGCGAAGACCCCGAAAGACATCATTGCGGTGCTCAATGAGGCCATGCGCAAGGCGCTGCAGGACCCTGAAGTGCACAAGCGCATCACGAGCGAGGGCGGGATCCCTACTCACACCTCGCCCGAAGGCCTGATGAGTTTCGTGAAGGCGGAGACGGCGACGTACGAAAGAATCATCAAGAGCGCGGGCATAAAAGCCGAGTAATGGCCCCGGTGCGTCGCACCAGGTGACGGGAAAGCCTGGAGGAACGCTTTGAAGCGGGCTGGGATCGAAAAGTTTCGCTGGCCCGATTAAGGCGTACGTGGGCGACGTGGAACGTTATGAATGGCACGCCGCTACACGTGCTCCAGGGGCTGGGCGGTTGGGAGTCGGTGGAGATGGTGCGGCGCTATGCGCACTTCTCCA
>JBKJKJ010000237.1:0-3309 GCA_046597455.1 Burkholderiales bacterium | reverse complement strand
GAAGACCCGCGAGGCTGCGGTCGAGCACGGCGCCAGTCGCGCCGGCCAGGCCCACGTGGCCGCGTTTCATCGCCGCGACCGCGAGCATTGCCGAATCGAGAAGGTTTCGCAGCTCATGCGTGAGAAATCCGAGGCGTTCCGCGAGCGCTTCGATGCTGCCGACGCCGATCAGGTATTCGCGCTGACGGCCGAACGCGGACACCGCGTCCGCGATCGCATTGTCGAGGCACCGGTTGAGCGTACGGAATTCTTCGGTGGTCACACTCGCGTCCTGTTCTATGGCCAGTTCGGCGATGGCCTGACAGAGATCGCCGTAGTCGTGCACGACCTGGTCGACCGTGAAACCGGACTGCAGCAGCTCCCTGCCGTGCTTGGCGGCGGCCGCGCCGATCTCCGAATGCACCGGCGTCTTCGCACCATCGGCCGGGCCCGACACTTCTCGACTGTCGAGCGGCGTGGCGGACTCCTCGATCTGGAGCGTCCGGGTGAGCTGCTCCAGAAATACCGGTATCCCATGCAGCAACTCGGCATCGCTCGGCCACGGCACCGTCCGGGTGGCAACCTTCGCCCGGCACCGCGAGACCAGCGTGTGGTAGTTCGACGTGAGGAATTCGTGCAGCATGAAGTTGGAAAGTGCGCCACGGGCGCGCCGGCGTCGGTGCGGCACCGCACGTAGCGGCGCCGCCTCTACGGGGGCCGGGCGGTATGTGCGGTGCGGTAAAGAACGTGCGCCGCCCAGCCGAAGGCCGGGTCCCGCGCAGCCCGAGGGGCATCTGACCACTCTCGGCGTTTCGAGCCCGATCATGGCGCGACCGGAGCGCAGGACGTAAACTCCGAACAGTGCTTCGCCGATGTTCGGTGTGGTGTAACCGCGATCGTGGCGGCTGTTCGGGGGTGATATATTGGATTGCCAGGTGAGGGCGCCTAATCGCGCCGCATTTCGCCATTCCCGCGGTTCGGCAGAAAACCTCAAGTGAGTTCGTCCGGCTCAGCGCTCGCGAACAAGCTGCTCGCGGCTATGCCGCCCGATGTATTAATGAGATTGAATCGACATCTGCAGCTCGTGCCGCTCGAGCTGGGCATGTCGGTGTACGAGGCGGGCGGAAAGCAGGCGTACGTTTATTTCCCCACCGACGCCATCGTCTCGCTTCTCTATGTCATGAAAGACGGCGCTTCGGCGGAGATTGCGATCGTCGGCAACGAAGGTCTCGTGGGCATCGCGCTGTTCATGGGCGGCGAGACCACACCGAGTCGCGCCGTCGTGCAGAGCGCCGGACACGCCTATCGGCTTTCTTCCAAACGTCTCAAGGAAGAGTTCGAAGCCGGCGGTGCGTTACAACACCTGCTTCTGCGTTATACCCAGGCACTCATCACCCAGATGGCGCAGACCGCGGTCTGCAACCGGCACCACTCGATCGAGCAGCAATTGTGTCGCTGGCTGCTGCTCAGCATCGACCGGTTGCCTACGAACGTGCTGGACATGACCCAGGAGCTGATCGCGAACATGCTCGGCGTGCGTCGCGAAGGCGTGACGGACGCTGCCGGAAAACTTCAGGGCGCGGGTTTCATCCATTACAGCCGCGGTCGCATCACGGTATTGGACCGGCCGGGCCTCGAAGGCCGCGTGTGCGAATGCTATGCCGTCGTGAAGAAGGAATTCGAGCGGCTGCTGCCGGACCAAATCGCGCACTGAGCGCCCGCTGCTGCGTTGCGGGCGTGCCAGGGCCGGGCGGCGCGCGCCCGGGAGAACTTAACCGGCGCAGGCTCCAGGGTGCAGGAGTCGGGTTAAGCGGGTTCCTGTAGGACAGCTTCCTTCGAGTTCGCTGGCGTGACGCCTCACCCGCACCCCACCCCCGATCCGGCGGATCGCAAGCCGCGCTTGTCCTTCCACCTCGTCAAGTATTTCTGGGCCTCACTCGTTTATTCGACGCACTGACGGCGCTCTGTGCGACACCGCACGGACGAAAGGGGGTCGATCCGGCAATGTTGCGCGCAGCACTCAACGCGGCGGTCCTGATCCGGCAGTGGTGTGCCTCTCCTTCCGCGACGGCGCGCAAGGCGCGCGGTTCCTAAGGAGTTACATATGAAGCATCGATCAGGCGCGGGATGCAAGCAAGCACGGCGCTGCTGGGTTCGAATCATCGTGAATTCGCCATCGGCGATGCCGGTATACGTCGCGGCTGAAATAGTCGGTGCCGGCTACCGAGTGCAGCGGGCCTCGACGCGGTCAGTCGAAACTCGATTTGTCTTCCCTGCTTGATATACATCAATTGCGCTTTCGAGGGTTCAACCACAATTGCAGGGCGTCGAAGGAATGGGCGCCGGGGTGCGGGTTTCGCGCCCCCTCAATTGCCCGGAAGCAGATGGATGGGGTGCTCACCAAGGAGCAGCGCGACAAACTGAAGCGTCGTTGATATCGGGCACGGCGTCCCCGGTGGCCGGGGGAGCGCCGCGAAATCGTATGGCCCGCGTCGCGCTAACGACGGCGATCAAATCGCGGCATGCAATGCGTGAAATGCGCTCAGGGAATGGATGACCAGTGCCCTGCGTGTAATTCGCAGCATGATCTCCGACCCATTCTGCTGGTCGAAGCATAAGCGTGTCGAAGCATGAAATAACCGCCGTTTCTGTTCGAGCGCGGCGCCGTGCGCCTGCTCAGGGCGAACGGATTCGTGAAGCGTAATCAAGGCCCCGGATACCGAATGATGACAACCAGCACCCTCCCGCCCGAACTGCTCCACCGAATGGATGCCTACTGGCGTGCCGCCAACTATCTTTCGGTCGGCCAGATCTTTCTTTACGACAATCCGCTGCTCAGGCGCCCGCTGGTGCTGACGGATATCAAGCACATGCTGTTGGGACACTGGGGAACGACCCCCGGGCAGAACTTCATTTACGTGCACCTGAACCGGGTCATCAACAAATACGACCTCGACATGATTTACGTCTCCGGCCCGGGGCACGGCGGACCTGGCGTCGTCGCCAATACGTATCTCGAGGGCACATACAGCGAGATTTATCCCGACATCAGCCGGGATGAAGCGGGGCTACGGAAGCTCTTTCTTCAGTTTTCGTTTCCCGGCGGTATTCCCAGCCACGCCTCACCTGAAACGCCGGGCTCGATACACGAGGGCGGAGAGCTGGGCTACTCGCTCAGCCATTCGTTCGGCGCGGTGTTCGATAACCCCGATCTCATCGTTGCCTGCGTCGTCGGCGATGGTGAAGCGGAGACCGGACCGCTGGCCACTGCGTGGCATTCCAACAAGTTTCTCGACGCGGCGACCGACGGCGCAGTGCTGCCGATCCTGC
>JBKJKJ010000145.1:0-15232 GCA_046597455.1 Burkholderiales bacterium | reverse complement strand
CTGGCCGTTCTTGATGTGCGGGATGACATTCAGGGCGTTCGAGAACGACGCCTGCACGTGCCCCCCCATGAGATCGGTGATGCCCTGCGCGCCGCCTTTATAGGGGATGTGCTTCATCTTGACCCCCGTCAGGATGCCGAACAGCTCGCCCATCAGATGTTGCGAGCTTCCGCTCGACACGGATGCGACATTGAGCTGCCCGGGCCTCGCCTTGGCATAGGCGATGAATTCCTGCAGGCTGTTCGCGGGCAACGCCGGATTGACGACCAGTATGTAGTTGGTCTTGGCCAGTATCGTTACGGGCGCGAAATCCCTGAAAACGTCATAGGGAGGCCGCATGAGCAGCGCCAGGACGATCTGGCTGTTGCCCCCGAGCAGGATGGTATAGCCGTCGGGCGCGGCCTTTGCCACCATATCCGCGCCGATGACGGTATTGCCCCCTGGGCGATTGTCGATGATCACCGCCCGGCCGAAGTTTTCACTCAGCCTCTCGCCGATCAGACGGGACAGTGCCGAGGTGCTTCCCCCCGGCGCGTAGGGCGTGATCCAGCGGATCGGCTTGTTCGGATAATTCTCCTGGGCGCAAAACGCCCCGGAAGAAGCCACCAGGACTGCGACAGTCAGCAGGCGCGTAAGCGCAGTGCAGGACCTCATCGTGTTGCCTCCTCGTGTCGGCGTACGATCAATCTGCCTGATCTGACCTCGCTCTGACTGGCGGGCCACCAACGTTTTGACGTATTGCGCCTACTGAACCTCACAGCGTCGCCGCCAGGCCAGCGCGAATTCCCATCTGGCCCGGCGACGATGTGACTCGAACGCCACGCTCACGGCAACGCGCGTTCGCCTAACGCGTTGCCGACGGCGTTATCGTGCTGCCACCTTCGGCTGTGCAGCCTGTGGCGGCTGTACGGTTGCTTCCTTCGGTTGGGCGAGCTTCTCCTGGTACCCGGGCGCTTCCGGACGCATCCAGCTCGTGATCGGCTCCTTCCACGGCGAGTGCGCGCCTTCGTACGCTTTCGGGCCCTTGATGAAGTGCTTCGCCTGCTCGAGCGTTTCGATGTGCGGCATGTCCATCGAATAGAGTTTGTCGAAGCGAGGCCGCGGACCGGCCTTGGAGACGAAGCCGAAGAGCGGGTGGCCGACGACTTCTTCTGCGAGCCAGACGGTCTCGACCAGCTTGTACAAGTCCACGCCCGTGTAGATTCCCATCTCCTGGAGCATGTGCATCAGGTCTTCAGTGGCGATCATCATGGCAGCGCGCCCGTTGCCGCAATAAGGGCAGCCGGCCATGCCGCCGATGCTCGACTGCAGGCGCAGCGTGTCGTTGCCGTCGAGCACGCGCAGCGCGGCGTAAATGGAAGCGAGCGCAGCACCGCGGGTGTTGTGCAGATGCAGGTTGAAGTCCTTGATCGAGGGCCACCGTTCCTTGATGCCGGCGACCGTGCGCTCGACCTGATGCGGCATGGACCAGCCGGTTGCATCGGCCATGCCGATCCGGGTGACCTTGATGCCCGCGTCCTCCCACGTGCGGTACATGCGATCGAACATCAGCATGTGTTGTTCGAAAGGAACTTCACCGATCCAGTTCGAGCCCCAGACGTTGCTGATGGACATGGCGCCTTCGGTCACGCCTTTCGCCAGCGCTTTCTCGATGGTCTTCGGCCAGGTGGCCATCTGCTGTGCCTGCGTGCGATTGGTATTGCGCTGGGCGAACACATCGCACATGTCGACGCGAGTGGCGAGCTCACTCGCGCGTGGGCTGAGGGGTGGGGTGTAGGCCTTCGCGCGATCGACGCCTTTATCGTTCAGCGCGGTATAGGTGTATTTCACACCGGGCTCGGGCGTGAACCCGGTGATGAGCTCCTCGACGTTCGCCATCTGCGGCGTATATTTGGGACTGACGAAAGAACCGACGTTGATTTCGCGCAGTCCGGTCTTGGACAGTGCGTTGAGCAGACGAATCTTCGCGGCGACAGGAATGTCGGCACTCTCGATTTGCAATCCGTCGCGCATACCTTCTTCTGTGTGAACGATCTTGGGATAACCGGGCATAGTAGCCTCCTGGATGTGGACTGGGGGATGTGAACTTGCAGCGCGCAAAGTCCTGCGCCCCCGGCATCGATGGTCACTGTCCGCCTCCGTCGTCTGTGAGGAGGAGAGTCCGGCGTAACGATAGCACGGCTGCGCCTGCGCAGCTTTTTTGCGTCATATTGTGGACGCGGTGCCGGGTTCGCGCCGCGCGATTGGGGCAGTCAGGTGACGCGAGCCGGTTCGGCTTCCGGCCTTTCAGGCGCTAGTGTCGTGAGTCGGGGGTTCTCATCATATTTTCTCAGTCCGTTCGTGCTGAGCGTAACGCCGTGAAGTCGAAGCATGAAGGACGTCGTTCATCCTTCGACTTCGGCACCCGTTGCCTACGCTCAGGACGAACGGATTGTGAAGCGAACTTTTGATCACGCCGCTAGTAGAGCTTCACCTTGATCTGCCTGATCTGGCGCTCGACTTCTTCGTACTCGCGCGCGAAAGAAGCCTTGAATTCATCCGGCGTGGTTCGCTCGGCAGCCTGGCTGCCTTCCGCCGCGAGCTTCTGTGCCATTTGCGGGGAGTTCATGAAGTCACCGACGTGGCGATTGATCGCATCGATGATCGGCCGAGGCGTGCCGGCCGGCGCGAACAAGCTGTAACTATTGGTAATCTTGAAGCCGGGAAACCCTTGCTCCGCAACCGTCGGCAAGTCGGGCAGCACCGGGATGCGCTTCAGGCTCAGCGCGGCGAGCGGGCGCGCCTTGCCGGTCTTGATCGCGGTCCCTGCCGAGAGCAGCAGCCCGGGATAGATATGAATTTCACCGCCCAGCAGTGCGAGCAGCGCCTGTCCGCCACCCTTGTAAGGCACGTGTATGAATTTCGCACCGGTCTGCGCCGTCAGGACCTCCATGCCGATATGGGCCACCGTGCCGACACCGGAGCTTCCGTAGCTCAGAGGATTGTTCATCGAATGGGCGATGAGATCCTTCATGTCCTTCACGGGCAACGCCGGGCTCACGATCAGGATGTAGGGCTGCCCGGCCAGCGGCACGACCGGTTCGAACGCCTTGCGAACGTCGAATGCCACGCGCTTGGTGACGCCGAGGATCCGCAGCGTATCGGTCCCGGCGAAAAAGGTGTAACCGTCGCGCGGCGCTTTGGCCGCGAGCTCGGTCGCGAGTACGGTTCCACCGCCGCCCCGGTTGTCGATGATGACCGATTGTCCCCAACTCTCGGTCAGCATCTGCCCGATAGACCGGCTGATGATGTCCAGGCCCCCGCCAGGCACGACCGGAACGATGATCCGGATCGGGCGTGCCGGATAGCCGGGCGGCGCGTCCTGCGCCCGGCCAGATGCATGCCACCCGAAACTCGCGAGGAGCAGGCAACCCGCCACGACGCGAAATGCGTCATGCCTCCTCGGCCGCGCTTGATCGACTGTCATCGAACGCTATTGAGGCTCGATGCCGGCGGACTTCACTACGGCACTCCAACGCTCGGTCTCGCGTTTGTGAAAGTCCGTGAAGTAGCTGGGCGTATTCTCCCCGCCGATCATGTAGCTGCGCCGCAAATGCGTTTGAGCCTGGGGCGTCTTCATGTATCGATTGATAGACTCGCTCCAGCGCTGAAGGAGCCGGGGAGGCAGCTTCCTCGGACCATAGACGCCGTACCATACGGTTGCTTCGAAGCCCGGGACGCCGGATTCGGCGACCGTCGGCAACTCCGGCGCGAAGTCGGCGCGCTGCGCGCTCGTCATTGCGAGCCCTCGCAGCTTGCCTGCCTTGACGTGCGGAAACAGCGTGCCAGGCGTGTTGAAGTGAACTTTGACCTGTCCGCCCATGAGATCCGAGATCGCCGGCCCCCCGCCTTTGTAAGGCACATGCAGCAGGTCGATGCGCGCCATCGCTTTGAACATCTCGAGAGTCAGATGGTTGGTCGTGCCGACACCCGAAGAGGCACCGGTAATCTGCCCGGGCTGCGCCCTGGCAAGCGCGATCAGCTCCTGGACCGACTTCGCCGGCAAAGCCGGGGTGACGACGAGCATGAAAGGGCTGACGGCGGCGAGGGCCACCGCACTTAAGTCGCGTGCCGGATCGAACCGCATGTTCTGGTACATGCTCGACAGTATCGCTATGGTCGAGCTGGTGACGAGCATGGTGTAGCCGTCAGGTTCCGCTCGCACGACGATTTCAGTGCCGATCTGCGTGCCGGCCCCGGGGCGGTTGTCGACGATGACCTGGTGGCCCCAGATTTCGGAGAGGCCGGCGGCGAGTGATCTGCCCACCAGGCCGACCGAACCGCCAGGCGTGTACGGATTGACCATGCGCACGGCGCGAGTCGGGAAGTCCGACTGCGCCTTTACGCCGATTCCCCAGCCGAACATCGTCGCAGCGCACACGCCGTACGCTGTCGCGAGCAGCCTCGATCTATTTCTGGCTTTCGTGATGCCTCCCGTATGAAGGTCGGATACTCGATACGCTTATCGCCTCGCGCAGCAAGAACCGTCTTGCATGTGCGATTTGCCGGGTTCTGGCCGCCTTGCATTCTGCGAAGGCCTGCACGCGCGCATCGCAGCCAGTGAGCGTTAGATTAGGTCATTTTCGCGCAGTTTGCATTCATCGCGAGTCCTCGACGCGGGTGGACTGCTGCTCCAGGAGCGCCTCGATCTACTTTGCAATGGCGACGCGGAATGCGAACGTGCGTTTCACCGCGAATCGTGATTCACTTGCAGCGACGCGGTTGGGCGAACGACAAGGGAGCACTCGTACCATTCAGAGTACGGGGCTGCAGAGCGAGTTCGTTGTCTGAGGAGGCGTTTCGATGAATACCCTGATCAGGAAACTGGGTGCCTGGCTCGTGCCGGCTGTGCTCGCGTGCAGCACCGCGGCGCTCGCACAGGAAAAACCAGCCGGCTATCCCGTGCGGCCCATCCGAATCATCATTGGCGTGGCTCCCGGCGCGGGCGCCGACATGGTCGCGCGCGCGACAGCGCAGATTTTGACCGAGCGCTGGGGCCAGAATGCCGTTGTCGACCCGCGGCCTGGCGGAGGCGGCGTGATCGCCAGCGAGCTCGCGTCGAGAGCGGCGCCTGACGGGTACACGCTGTACCAGAACGGGTTTGGAATTCTGATTCAAGGCGCGACGAAACGCGTGCCCTTCGATGTGCTCAAGACGTTCGAACCTGTCGTTCGCACGACGATGCAGCCCTATATCCTCCTCGTCCATCCGAACGTGACCGCCAAGTCTTTCAAGGAGCTCGTCGCGTATTCGGCAACCAAACCGCTGACCTACGCAGGAAGCTCCGGGATCGGGAGCACGGTCCATCTGGGGATGGAGAGGCTGGCTTCGCTATCCGGCATGAAAGTGAAGCATATCGCTTACAAGGGGAGCTCTCCTGCGCTCCTCGCGCTCATGGGCGGGGAAATCAACATGGCTGCCACGAGCTCGATGTCGGCGGCCGGCGCCATCAGGACCGGCAAAGTGCGCGGCCTGGCGACATTGGGCCTCAAGCGTGTGGCAGCGCTTCCTGAGCTGCCGACCGTCGCCGAGCAGGGCTTTCCCGGCTTCTCGATTACGAATCGCTACAACCTGTACGTGCCGGCGGGAACACCCCCCGCAATCATGGCAGCGATCCATCGCGTCGTGAGCGACGGCATGCATACCCCGCAGATGGCGCAGAGGCTTGCAGCCGATGGCAGTGAACCTGCCGAGCGCATGAGCATCGCCGAGCTCAAGGCGGCGAATGCGCGCGAATATGCCGAGATCGAGCGTTCCGTGAGAGAGCGCGGCCTGAAGTTCAATTAAGACAGGACTTCATGGCTTCCTCGCCATGCGCTCGTTCTGAATCCGGGTGAGATTCATGCCTTCCGTGCATACGTGCGGGAAGGCCCAGCCTGCCGTGCACAGGAACAGGATGAAGCGGCCGAGGCGGGCGAGCTTGCGGGTGAGCGTAGAAGGCATGGATTCGATTGTTGCGGTTCTACTCATCGAGGTATCGGCATGCAACTGAGAATCAAAAATCCCCAGGACTTCTGGTGCGGGATATTCTTCATTGCTTTGGGGGTGCTGGCAATCTTTTCGTCGCGCGCGTACCCGATGGGCAGCGCGTTGCAGATGGGCCCCGGCTATTTTCCCACCTGGCTGGGCGGCATCATGATCGGCTTCGGCGTGATCATCGGCGGTTTGTCGTTCAGGCTACAGGGTGATGCCGATCAAGGCTCGGGGCTCGGCGATTGGGCGTTCCGACCGTGGGTCGTCCTGACCACGACGATTGCGGTATACGCGTTACTGATGGACGCAGGTTTCGGGTTCGTGCCGTCCCTGATGGTGCTGGTCATCGGTTGTGCGCTGGCCCATAAAGACGTGCGGTGGCTGGAGACCATCGTGCTCAGCGTGTTCGTCACCGCAGCCGCGGTTGCAATTTTCTCCTTCGGTCTGGGTTTGCCGTACGGGCTGTTCTGGTGGAGCAAATGATGCAGGACCTCCTGCAGAATCTCATGCTCGGGTTCAGCGTGGCGCTGACGCTGCAGAACCTGATGTACTGTTTTCTGGGCGTCTTTCTCGGCACCCTGATCGGCGTATTGCCGGGCATCGGCCCGTTGGCCACCATGGCGATGCTGCTGCCGCTGACGTTTTTTCTGCCGCCGGTCGCGGCGATCATCATGCTCGCCGGAATTTATTACGGCTCCGACTACGGTGGTTCGACGACGGCGATACTGGTCAATCTGCCGGGCGAAGGCTCGTCAGTGGTCACCCTGCTCGACGGACACCCGATGGCGCAGCAAGGCAGGGCAGGGCCCGCCCTGGCGATCGCAGCAATGGGTTCGTTTTTCGCCGGTTGCGTATGCACGCTTCTCATCGCAATCGTCGGCCCACCGCTCGCGTCGGTGGCGCTGAGTTTTGGATCGCCGGAGTATTTCTCGCTGATGGTGATGGCCCTGGTCTGCGCTTCAGTCGTGGGATCGGGTTCACTGCTCAAATCGCTCGCGATGGTGACTGCGGGACTGCTCATCGGGATCGTCGGGACCGACGTGAGCTCCGGCACGTCGCGCTTCACCTTTGGGATCGTCGAGCTGACCGACGGCGTCGGGATCGCGGTCGTGGCGATGGGTGTGTTCGGTCTGACGGAGATCATCAAGAACCTCGGCGGCGCACAGATGACCCAGACCATCCTGAGAGGGAAAATCAAGGGCCTGATGCCGAAGTGGGAGGACTTGAAGATCAGTTTCGGGCCGATCCTGCGCGGCACTTCCATCGGCGCCATCTATGGTCCGCTGCCCGGCCTGGGCGGCACGATAAGCTCGTTCACGTCGTACATGGTGGAGAAGAAGCTGGCCAAAGACCCATCGCGCTTCGGCAAGGGGGCGATCGAAGGCGTAGCCGGGCCGGAAAGCGCCAACAATGCCTGTGCGCAGACCACCTTCGTTCCGATGCTCACGCTGGGCATACCCGGCAGCGCATCCATGGCGTTGATGCTGGGTGCAATGATCATCCATGGCATCACGCCCGGGCCGCAGGTGATGACGTCGCGCCCCGACCTGTTCTGGGGACTGATCGCGAGTATGTGGATCGGCAACGGCATGCTGCTGTTGCTGAACCTGCCCATGATCGGTATCTGGGTCAGGCTGCTGCAGGTGCCTTACCGCCTGCTGTTTCCCATCATCATGACGATGATGGGTATCGGCATCTACAGCCTGGGCAGCTCCGGAACCGACGTCCTGCTGATGGCGCTATTCGGCTTCGTCGGATACGTCCTGTTGAAGCTCGGATGCTCGTTCCCGCCGCTGATTCTTGCGATGGTGCTGGGGCCGCTGATGGAGGAGAACCTGCGGCGCTCGCTGCTGTTATCGGACGGGGACCCGACGGTTTTCATTACGCGACCGATCAGTGGCGGCTTCATGGTGGCCACCGTCGTGTTGTTGCTGTTGTTCATACTGCCGGCGTTCCGGAAAAGGCGCAAAGAAGTCATGGTTGACGAAGCGCCAGGGGGCTCATGATGGATCCGAGGGTACAGCCACGTTGTGCAAAGTTTCTGGCAGCCGCATTCGCCGGTTTGGCCACGATGCTCGGATCGATCATGGATACGCAAGCTCAAAGCAGCTTTCCGAGCCGTCCGGTGCGCATGGTCAATCCCTACGCCCCGGGGGGCTCCGTCGATTTGGTAGGCCGCGCAGTCGCCGCAGGTCTGTCAGAGATCTGGGGCCAGCAGGTGATCGTGGACAACCGTCCGGGCGCAGGCACTCAGATCGGCACGGAAATCGTCGTGCGCGCCGAGCCCGATGGCTACACCATGCTTTGCAACAGCTCCGCCATCGCGATCATGCCCGGCATCTACCGCAACATGCGATTCGATTCGGTCCGCGATGTGTACCCGATCATCCAGGTGGCCAGCAGTACGCCGCTGTTGGCTGTCTATCCCGGTTTTTCGGCCCGGTCGGTGAAGGACTTGATTGCGCTCGCCAAGGCTCAGCCAGGCCAGATCACCGCGGCGGTATCTGGCATCGGCAGCACGAGCCACCTCACGACGGAGATGTTCCGATCGATGGCGCAGATTGACGTGCTGGTCGTGCCTTACAAAGGCGGTGGGCCCGGGATCGTCGACCTGATGGGTGGACAGGTGAAGATGTACTTCAACTCGGCGGCGGCTTTTCTGCCGCTCATGAAGAGTGGGAAAGTACGGGTGCTGGCCACCGGTGGCGCGCAGCGCGCCGAATACGCACCGGACGTGCCGACGATCGCGGAATCGGGCGTGCCAGGGTTCGAAGCGTCGACGTGGTATGCGATATATGGCCCGCGCGCGCTACCCGCCGGCCTTGCGCGACGGTGGAACGATTCGGTCAACGAATACCTGAATACGCCGCAGGCGAAAGACTATTTCCGCAATAACCATATGAGACGCGTTGGGGGCACCGTCGCGTCGTTCGCCGAATACCACAAGTCGGAAACCGTCCGCTGGGGCAAAGTGATCGCCTCCGCCGGAATCAAGCAGCAATAGCAGTCCCGCGCGCGGTTCAATCATTGCAGCTCGGCCTGAAGCGCTGACCGGCACTCAGCCATCGGCGTACAGCCATCAGGCCATCAGGCCATCAGGCGGTCAGGTGGTCACGTGGTCACGTGGTCAGGGTGTCCATCACTTCCCTTGCGGTCGCAAGCTTCTCGAGATTCTCGAGTGCCGCGATCGAGCGCGCCAGGCGCGTCTCGTCCAGCACGCGCGACGCGCAGCCGCGATACTTGCCCAGCAGTTCTTCGCGTGTCATCGGGTTGCCGGGGCTGCCGCGCACCTTCGACACGGCCTTCGTGAACTTGCGCCCGTCTTTCATGGCGATCGTCACCGGGGCGTTGCGACGCGATACGGCGTCGTCGGGCCATTCGTCGTGCGCGTTGATCTTCACTTTACCGATGGCGGCGCGCATGCCCGGTGAATTGCAGTATGCATCGGAGAAAGAATCCAGATCGACGCGTCCGTCGAGCAGCATCGCCGCCAGCACGTAGTCGAGCGAGAATTTACCCCGGAATCCCTGCGTCGGTTCGTGGAAGCGCACCGTGCACAGCAGGTCCGGATGTATGTCCACTTCGAGCCTGGCGACGTCTTCGAACCGGATGCCGTGCTCCTCGATGAGTGCGCGTGCCGCGTCGAGTGCCCGCAGATTGCCGCCGCAGCACGGATAGCGCTTGATCGTCAGTCCGGGATCGACGATCGACCAATGCGTTCCCAATCCGTTCGCGATGTTGGCGACGTTATAGTTGCCCGTGCCGTGGAAGGCCGAAAAAAAACCGTATTCGCCCTCGATCACATCGGGATCGGCGAAATAGTCTTTCCGGGCCAGCAGCGTCGATGTCACGCCGGCGCGCGCGGCATTTCCGGCGTGTATACCCTTGCCCCACGTGCCGAAGTGTTGCGTCAAACCGCCTGAGTTGGCTGCCGCAAGCCCGATCGCGACCGCCATCTGCCCGGGGTTCAGCCTAACGACGTTCCCCGCCGCTGCCGCTGCCGCCGCGCATCCATAGACCGAGGTGGGATGAAAGCCGCGGCGCCGCAGCTCGGGATCGTGCTGTCGGCCGGACGACGCCAGGTGCTCGAAAACCTCCAGGCCGACGCACACCGCGGTCACGAGGTCGGCGCCCGATGCGCTCGTCTCTTCGGCCATCGCCCACGCGGCAGGCAGGATGCACGCGGTCGGATGTGAAAAGCCGGTATCGTCGTAATCCAGCAGGTGCGCCAGGGCCCCGTTGGCCCAGGCGGCGGATATCGCGCTGGTGTGCAGATTCGAGCCGAAGACGCGGGCCTGCGGCGCGCCGCCTTGCTCACGCGTAAGCTCGAGGACGATGCGCCCGGCCGGTTCGACCGATGCAGCGAGGCCGACACCGGTGCAATCGAGGATATGCCGCTTCGTCGCCGCAACCGCCTCGGCGCTGATGTCCGCGATGCGAGTGCAGCTGGCGAATTCGGATAGAACTGTCGTTGCGCCCATCGCGGTGCCTCCCTGTGGTGTGCTCGAGTCGGGTCGTAGGGGTTGGATTGTCTCATCCGCGACGCTCGCAGCGAAAGCGCAGACGGGGAAGCCCGGCGGTACTGTCAACTCGTCCGATGTTCTGATTCAATAGCGTGGTCGGCGCTCAGGTTCCCCGATGTTGAAATGGCGAGTCCGGAAACGGAAGTTTTCCCCGCTGCGTAGCGACGGTAGAGCGCAGGCGCAGAAAACCGAGGAGGAGTGCGATGGGCAGTTCATGTCACCGCTTTGTCACGCTGAGCGTCGCCCTCTTCGCGTGCCTGCTGCCCGCGACCGCGCCGGCCCAGGCGTACCCCGCCAGGCCAGTCCGCTTCATCGTGCCGTATCCCCCGGGCGGCTCCACCGACTACACCGCGCGCGCGATCGGGCAGCGGTTGTCCGAGCTGTGGGGGCAGCAGCTCGTGATCGACAATCGTGGCGGGGCCGGCAGCCTTATCGGCCACGGTCTGGCCGCGACCGCGGCACCTGATGGCTACACCCTGCTGCTCGGGACATCCACCGGCTTGTCGATCGCGCCGGCGCTCGGAACCAAGCTCGCGTACGACCCGCAGAAAGACCTGGCACCCATCGGGTTGGCTGTCTACGCACCGTATCTGCTGGTCGTGCATGCGTCGATTCCCGCGGGCAGCGTGAGGGAATTCATCGACTACGCAAAGAAGCAGCCCGGCAAGCTCAACTATGCCTCGTCGGGTACAGGCACGCCGAACCATCTGGGCGGAGAGATGATGGATCTCCTCGGCGGAATACGCACCGTGCATGTGCCTTACAAGGGCGGCGGCCCCGCGATGACCGACTTGATCAGCGGGCAGCTTCAGTACATGCTCACCGCGATTCCACAGGCGCTGCCGCACGTGAAAAGCGGACGGTTGCGGGCGCTCGCGACAGGACATCCCACGCGCACACGCGCAGCACCCGGCCTGCCGGCGATAGCCGAAACACTTCCGGGCTTCAACAACACGACGTGGTACGGCGTGCTCGCGCCGGCGCACACGCCGCGCGCAATCATTGCACGAGTCAACGCAGACCTGGCGCGGGTGCTCGGCCAGCCCGAGCTCGCACAACGCATGCTGTCCCAGGGCATCGAGGCGGCCGGCAGCACGCCGGAGGGCCTCGGCGAGATGATCCGCGCGGAAACCGATCGCTGGCGAAAAGTCATCAAGGGGGCGGGGATCGCCGTGGAGACGATCCGGTAGCCGGGGTCACGTGGTCCGATCCATGCGAGGAGGAGAGAATCAGATGAACGTGTATGCCGTTGGTGTGCGACTGCTCGGCCCAATCGTCTTTATCGGGCTGGCCTGCGCGGCTCACGCCCAGCAGGACTATCCGAACAAGCCGATCCGCTACATCGTTCCCTATTCGCCGGGCGGGAGTACGACGTGGACGTCGCGGCTGGTCGGCCAGAGGCTGACCGAAGCGTGGGGCCAGCAGGTGATCATCGACAACCGGCCCGGCGCCAGTACCGTTATCGGTACGGAGGCCGCGGTGAGATCGAAACCGGATGGATACACCCTGGTGTATATCGGCAGTGCGCTCGCCACGAACCACACGCTGATCAAGACGCCTTATGACGCGCGCAAAGACATTGCACCGATCGCGAGCGTCTCCAGCTACGAGAACGTGCTGGCTGTCCACCCGTCGCTGCCGGTGAATACGTTGAAATCGTTCATCGCGCTGGCGAAGGCGCGTCCGGGAGCGCTCAATTACGCGACGTCGGGTTACGGCGGGCCCACGCACCTCGTGGTGGTGCTGTTCAACAGCGTCGCCGGCATCAAGACCCAGCCGGTCAATTACAAAGGAGGCGGCCCGGCGGTGGTGGATCTGATGGGTGGCCACGTCCAGTTCATCATGGCCGTTCCCGTCAATGTCGTCGCGCATATCAAGACCGGCAGATTGCGGGCGATTGCGATTGCCGGAGACCAGCGCATGAAAGCGCTCCCTGGCGTGCCGAGCTTTGCCGAGGCGGGCCTGCCTAACGTGACGTTACCCACCTGGCAGGGTGTCGGAGCACCCGCCGGAACCCCGAAGGCCATTATCGACAGGATATCGGCCGAGATCGGGAAGCTCGTGGCCTTGCCGGAGACCCAGGACAAACTCGAGGCGGAAGGATTCGTGCCTTATTACAAGAATCCCGAGCAGACCGCTCAGCTCCTCGACACAGGCATCACCCGAATCGCGAAGATCATCAGGGACGCGAACATTAAAGTCGAGTAGCCGATTCGCCGGTCGGGCGCGTATGGCCTCGAAGCGGCGACCCTTGTTTTCCAGTCGATCAGTCAGCCTTGATTTTGGCTGACTTGATGACCTCCCCGTAGCGGATCGTTTCCGCTCTCATCAGGACGGCCAACTGCTCGGGGCTCGAAATGAAGGGCGTCAAGCCCAGACTGGCGAGCGTCTCGATGGTGTCGGGCATGGCGAGAATTCTGGCGACTTGCGCAGCCAGGAGCTCGACGATGGCCTTCGGCGTCCCGGGGGGCGCAAGTATCGCATGCCATGATTTAACGTCGAAGTCAGGCAGGCCCGATTCGGTAAAGGTCGGCACGTTGGGCAATGCCGGGAAGCGGGTCTCGCCGGTCATCGCGAGCGCCTTGAGCTTGCCGCTTTTTACGTAGGGCAGGGTGCTGCTGGGACTGTTGAAGAACATCTGCACCTGGCCCGCCATCAGATCGATGACCGCCGGCCCGCCGCCTTTGTAGGGAACATGCTGCATGCGGATTCCGGTGCGCTGGGCGAGCATTTCCGCGGACAGATGGTTGCCGCTGCCAGTGGCCGACGAGGCGTAGTTGATCTGCCCCGGCTTCGCTTTGGCCAGGGCGATGAACTCCTTCAATGTGTTCGCCGGCAATGCGGGATGCACCACCAGCAGGTAATCACTGCGGTCGATGGTGGCAACCGGCGTGAAGTCCCTCACGGCATCGTAGGGCGCGGGAATCAGCAAAGGCGTGATGAGATGCGTGCCGGAAGTCACCATGATCGTGTAACCGTCGGGCGCAGCCCTGAGCAACGCCGTAGCCCCGATGATGGTGCTGGCCCCGGCGCGGTTATCCACGATCGTTTGCGCGCCGAGCGTATCGGTCAACTTCCTGCCGACGATCCGCGCCAGGGTGTCGTTACTGGCGCCAGGCGGGAAGGGGACGATGATCCGGATGGGCTTGGAGGGGTAGGCCTGGGCGCCCGCCAAACCAGCCACCGCGGCCAGCGCGGCAAGCACACCCGCAGTCAATATTCGCAACGCAGCGGCAAGCATACTCATCATCGCATCTCCGGTCGTAGTCGTTACCAGAGCTTCCTCGAGCTGCATGGCCTTTGCGCTCGACCGCGTGGTACTCGCGGGTACAGAACCCTTGGTGAATCCGCTCTCCCGACAGGTCAGCGCTTTGCGCGAGGCATCCCGAGTCCACGCCGGGCCACCTGATCGCGCATGACCTGCACGCTGCCGTGGTTGATCCCGGACTGGAAAGAGCCCATCACGTTGTGCGCAAACAGCCCGCTCCTGACCGCCTGCGGCGAGCCGTTCAGCAACTGACCATAGGGCCCCAGCATCTGTGTGATCGCCTCGGTGGTCCTCACGCCGTGCTCGGGCGCCCACACCTTCTCGGCCGAGCCTTCGTAACTGAATTTACCGCCACGCTCGACGATGGACATGCTGCGCATCGTCATGAGCCGGCAGACCTGGGCTTCGATCCACAATTCGGCGAGCTTGTCGCGGATGGCCGGATCATGGCCTGGCGAATAGTCACCCAGCCCGCCGCTCTCCTTGGCCCAGTTGATGATGTCCTCGTCGCGCCGCACCGAAATCAGGTAGCGAGCGGCACCGACCCGATCGAGATTCAGCCCCATCGAGCCCACGCGCCAGCCCTGGTTCTCCTGACCCAGCAGCGTCGACTTGTGCACACGCACCTCGTCGTAGAACGTCTCGTTGGTCCTGGCATGACCGTAGGTCGTCGTCTGCGGCGCTTGCGGATCATTCTGGATGGTCCACAACGGGCGCACGGTGATTCCCGGCGTGTCCATCGGGATCAGAAAGATCGAGATCCCCTCATGCTTCGGGGCGTCCTTGTCGGTCCTCGCCATCAGGTAGATGTGCGTCGCGGACTCGGCGTTCGAGGTGTATATCTTCTGCCCGTTGATGACGTAGTCGTCGCCGTCGCGGATTGCGCGGCATTGCAGCGAAGCCAGATCGGCGCCGCCGCGCGGCTCGGTAAACCCTTGGGCAAACATGAACTCCCCGCTGATCAGCTTGGGAATGAAGTGCCGTTTCTGCTCCTCCGTGCCTGCAGCCATGATCGCAGGCGCGCCGCTGCCGCCCAGCGACACGGTGATGTTGGCCCGATACAACTCTTCCTCGACGATGTACTGCGAGATGCGATCGCCGCCTTGCCCGCCGTACTCTTTCGGATAGCTGATACCCACCCATCCGCGCTCGGCGATCTTCTGGAACAATGCGTTCACGTGAGGCGTGCGGCAGCCGCTGCGATGGACAGGGCGGCCTTCGTGATGCGCCTCCATCTCTGCTCGAACTTCCGGCGTCATCTCCCGCGCGAGAAACGCGCGCACCTCGCGCCTCAGCGCCCCCTGTTCCTGCGTGAATGCGAAATCCATGTTGAGTCTCTCCTGTTTCGGTGGCCTGCGCGGCCCCGCTGATCGGGATGCAGAGTATCGAACGACCTTAGTCCTCTGCCGGCACCGTGCTACTGGGCACG
>JBKJKJ010000512.1:0-8083 GCA_046597455.1 Burkholderiales bacterium | reverse complement strand
GCGCCGGCGGCGTTGAAATAGCGCAGGGGCACCGACCGCAGACCGTATGCGCCGCCGTAGTACGGCAGCGCGTCCTCGACCATGCGTTTGGACAGTCCATACGGATTGATCGGCAAGCGCGGATGTTTTTCATCGACGGGGATGTACTGCGGCTCGCCATAGACGGCGGCGGTCGATGAAAATATGAATCGCTGCACGCCGTGCCTGCCCATGGCATCGAGGAGATTGATGGCATTCGAGAAGTTGTTGCGAAAATACTTGCCGGGCTCGGCAACCGATTCCTCGACCCGAATGAAAGCCGCGAAGTGCATGACGGCGTCGAATCGTGTCGCGCCGAGCACGCGATCGAGGGCAGTCGGATCGGCGAGATCGCCCGCTTCGAAGTGCCCGCCGAGCAACGCTTCGCGATGACCGGTCGACAGGTTGTCGAACACAGTGACTTCGTGGCCGCGCTCGAGCAGCAGCTTGACCATGTGGGATCCGATGTAACCGGCGCCGCCGCAAACAAGAATGTGCATAACGCTCCTGTCGGTGCAAATAATCGATCGTCGATTCTAGCGGTAATTGCCTGTGCTCAGACTTTCGAGATGAGCGGGAACAGCCCTTGCTAAGTGCTGGGAGCGTTAAAACCCACATCATCTCAAAAGGAGACAATCATGATTCGCACTCTTCTGGCTATGGCCCTCGTCGCTATTTTTGCCACCGGTTGCAATACGATGGCAGGCGCCGGCAAGGACATCGAGCGCGGCGGTGAGAAGATTCAGGGCTCGGCAGAACGTAACAAGTAACACCCTGCGTTGCGGTCGAAGGCGAGACCGCTTCATCCTGGGATCTCCGGCTGGCAGGCGGCGCGATGTCCATGCGCCGATCTCCATGCTCACGTGGCCGACATGAACGCGCTTTCGTTCATGCTCGGCCATTTCGCTTTTTGAGGAGCGGCAGGCTCTCCAACGGTCTTCATCAACGCGCATCCTCCGGAACGGTTTCGGCGCGCGCGCCGCGCCTGCTACGACGCCGACTGCGGGGACGCGATACCAGTAGCTTAATGACTCACCGGCAGCAGCGTTTGGTGCGCGGTCATAAACCCGCGAGCTTCGCCGCCGCACCGACGTCTGCTACGAAAAGCGCAAACGCTTCCGCCGCGCCGCTGCGCAGGCGCAGGATGTAGGCGGGGTGGATCGTGATGACGGCGTCCTTCCCCAGCGGTGAGCGTAAAGGCCGGCCGCGCGTCTCGGTCACGCGAATTTTCCCCCCCATCACTGCGCGCGCCGCGGTCGCACCCAGGCAGAGGATCACCTGCGGGTCGACTGCCTCGAGCTCCGCTTCGAGCCAGGGCAGACAGGCATCGATCTCGCGCTGCACCGGCGTTTTGTGCAGCCGTCGTTTCCCGCGCGGTTCCCACTTGAAATGTTTTACGGCATTGGTGATGTAGACCTCGGTGCGAGGAATGCCCGCGGCTTCGAGGGCCTGGTCGAGTAAGGTGCCCGCAGGACCAATGAACGGGTGCCCTTCGATGTCTTCGCGATCCCCGGGCTGCTCGCCGACGATCAGCAACGCTGCGCGGTCGCTGCCTTCGCCAAATACCGTCTGGGTACCGCTACGCCAAAGCGGGCACGCCCGGCACCCTCGGGCGGCGCTGCGCAGCATCGGCAGCGAGCGGGTAGGGGGCGGCTCGGCAACTGGCGGTGTCGTCGACTGCACGGCGTGCCGCGTGCGAGTGGTGGGTCCGTCTCCGGACTTAGCGCCGCGCTTGCTGATACAAGGGCATCACACGATCGGCGTAGATCTTCAGATCGGCGAGCCGGCTTTCAGGTGAGGGGTGCGTCGACATGAACTGTGGGCCGCCGCTGCCCCCGGCCTGGAGCATTTTCTGCCACACGCTCACGGCAGCATGCGGATCGTATCCGGCGCGAGCCGCGAGCTCGACGCCCAGCCGGTCCGCCTCGGTTTCCTGGGCGCGTGAGTGAGGGAGTGTGAAAGTCACCTGCGCAACCGCATTCGCGAGAGACTGGCCCATATCCCCGAGGCCCAGCACCGCTCCGGCGACCCCCAGAGCAAGGCCACTCGCCATCTGCTGAGAGACGCGCTCGCGCGCGTGTTCGCGCAGCGAATGGGCGATTTCGTGGCCCATGATGGCCGCGAGCTCGTCGTCGCTCAGGCGCAGTTTGTCGATGAGCCCACTGTAGACGACCATTTTGCCGCCGGGCATGGCCCACGCATTCAGCTGAGCGTCCTCGATCGAATGGATTTCCCACGCCCATCTCGGGGCGTCGGCGCGAAATGCGGACGTCTGCGGAGTCAGGCGCGCCAAGACGTTGCGGACGCGCTGCACGTGTTGCGCATTGCGGTCCAGCTTACCTTTGGCCTGGGCGTCGGCGATGACCTTGCGATATTCCTGCGCGGCTGCCTGGGTGATTTCCTGGTCCGACACCATCATCGTTTGCTGGCGGTTGACGCCCACCACGCCCGGCTGGGTCGTCTGGACGGTCTCGCAGGCGGCAAGGGCCAGCGCGATACTAACTAAGATCAGGGTTCGCATGATGCTTCTCCGTAAAGCCTGGGGTCGGTCGCGCTTCGGCAAAGCGCCGGGCCCAGGCGAACACATTAATATAACGCCCTTTAGGCAATCGCCGTTCCTGAGCCCTGGCATGGGCCTTGCACACCGAGCAGCGATGAACAATCCCGGCACCATCGATCGATTGCTTCCGCAAGAGGCCGAGCCCGATGCGCAGGTCGACGCGAGGCTGACCGGCACTGCAGGTATTGCGGTCAAAGGCCTATTCATCCTCGCACTGTTTTATACCTTCTACTTCGCGCGAGCGTTCCTGCTGCCGATAGTCCTGGCTATCCTGCTCAGCCTGATTCTGTATCCGGCGGTGCGCTCGCTCAAGGGCATAAAAATACCGGAGCCCCTGGGGGCCGCGGTCGTGGTCCTGTCGCTCGCCACGTTACTCGGAACCGCTTTGTTTCAATTGTTCGAGCCCGCGAGCGACTGGCTGACCAAGATGCCTCGCATCACCGATCAGATCGAGCGCAAGCTGTGGAACGTGCGCAAATCGATGGCGGAAGTCAGCAAGGCGGCGCAGAAAGTCGAGGCGCTCACCAATGTCGACGGTCAGGCGGCACAGCAAAAGCCGCAGGTCGTATCGCGCGAGCCCAGTCTGATGAGCCGGATCATCGCGGGCACCCAAAGCATGCTGGTTTCCGCGGGCGCAACGCTGGTGCTGCTTTTTTTCCTTCTCGCGTCGGGCGACCTCTTCATGCGCAAGGTGGTTCGTGTGCTGCCGACCCTGACTGACAAGAAAAAAGCGGTCGGCCTTGCGCGCACCATGCAGTCTGCGATGGCGCAGTATTTATTTACGATCACCTACATCAATATCGGGTTGGGTGTTGCCACCGCGTTGCTGATGCACCTGCTGGGCATGCCGAATCCCCTGCTGTGGGGCGTCATGGTCACGCTTTTCAACTTCGTGCCTTACGTCGGCGCGGCGGCGAGCGGGATCGTACTGACCGTCGTGGCGTTCGTGAGTTTTTCCGACATCAACGACATCATGCTCGTGCCGCTGCTCTACTTCTCGCTCGAGACGATCGAAGGGCAGTTCATCACGCCTTACCTCACGGGCCGTAGCCTCACGCTCAATCCCGTGATGATCTTCGTCTCCATGCTGCTATGGGGCTGGCTGTGGGGTGTCGTGGGTGCGCTGATGGCGGTGCCGATACTGATGACGCTGAAGATCTTCTGCGATCACATTGAGTCGCTTCAGGGGGTAGGCGAATTCGTCAGCGGTAAGCCGACGGCTGCCGTCGCTGAATTGGATGACTGACGCGCGCCGCTGTGGCACACGTGTTGCAGCAGGCCGGGTCACACGCGCAGTCGCGCGGCCCCTTCGAGGAGATTCCGTATGACTGACAAAACTGAATCTGACAAAACTGCCAACGCCGGAGAGAAAGTGAAGAGCGGGCCCGGCCGACAAAATCAGAGAAGCCGGCAGCGCTTGGACAAGCGAGGCAATGCCGTCAGCGAGCAGCGCCCGGGCGACGCACCGGAGCGACCCTCTGCAGGCACCGCGGATATCGAACGCGGCAGCGGCGACGATCAGGACAGCGGCAGGGACGGCAGCATGGTCAATGACTCCACCGGCGCATACAAAGAGCGGCCCTGAACAGGTCGCCTGACTGCCGCTCCTCGCTGGCCGGGGATTAATCCTGGCCGGGCTGCAGGGCGGCCACCCCCACAAGTATCCTCCGCCTCACCCCGAGGGCAAGGGGAGCTGAACGCGGATGGGAGCCAAACCCGGATCAACGAACCGCGACTACGCCGGCCTCGTGTTAGCGATCGGCGAGCAGTCGTCGACTCGCCTGGCTTGCGCAACCAGGCCCGGACATCTTTTCGCGCCGGCCATACGCCGTCGCTGCCGTGCAGTAACGCGAGCGATGTCGCGTTCATTCCATGCTCCGTCTGCCGTGCTTGCGGGGGGTCAACTCGTGCGGCCGCGCATGATAAGCGACCCCCGTGCGGCCGGCAGCACGGACCATCACGGCAAAAATTACAGCTCGCACGATGAATTTTCCGGGAGGAGCGCCTCAAATCGCCGCTCACGCGCCAGCATCCACCGTGCCTAATCGCGAGAATGGTTCTGGCATAGACCTTGCAACGGGCCAGCCGAGTGACGTCATGCACCTCGCCTCGCGAGGGAACACAACAAACTGGAGGCAACCTCATGGCCCCGGCCCTGGATCTCAGGCTCAGACAGCATCTCGCGTTAACTCCTCAACTGCAGCAGGCCCTCAGGCTGCTCCAATTGTCCGCGCTCGAATTCGCCCAGGAAATGGGCGAAGCGATGGTCAGCAACCCTTTCCTCGAAGAATCCGCCGAAAACAAAACGCAGCACGCCGCGTCGTCGTCGACGCTGAGCGATCCTGCAGCGCCCGCGGCGGCGGCGCCGGAAGCGGCGGCGTCCGACTCCGAAGGTGAGGAGCGATACAGCTACGAAAGCCCGTCTTTCGGTTCTGGCAGCTCCGGCGACATGGAAAACGACCGCACCGACTGGAGCGAGCCCGAGCCCAGCCTCCAGGCGCATCTGCGCAACCAGCTCATGCTTTCGCCGATGGGCGAGCGTGATCGCGCGCTGACGCAGTTCCTCGTCGATGCGCTCGATGACGACGGCTATCTGAAGGTCACGCTCGAAGAGCTGGCCGCATTGCTTACAGCCGACGGCGGCGTGGACGCCGACGAGTTGCGCGCATCGCTGCGCCTGGTGCAGAACCTGGAGCCGGCCGGAATCGGCGCGCGTGACTTGCAGGAATGCCTGCTGCTCCAGCTGAACGCCCGTGAAGATCGTGGTCCCGCGTGGGATGCTGCGTGCAAGATCGTGCAAAACCACTTGCACGTTCTCGCGGCGCACGAACTCGGCAAGCTGCAACATCACCTCGGGTGCGACGAAAGAACGATGCACCAGGCCATTGCGCTCATCCGTTCGCTCGATCCGAAGCCCGGCCATCGCTTCGGCCGCGGGGATGCGCGCTTTGTGATTCCCGATGTCATCGTCACCAAAGTGCGCGGGAAGTGGAATGTGAATCTCAATCCGGCCGTCGTGCCGCGTCTGCGCATCAATCGCTCGTATGCAGATGCGGTCTCCGGTGCGGGACACTCTTTCCTGAGCAAGCAGCTGCAGGAAGCGCGCTGGCTGCTGCGCAGCATGGAACAGCGGCTGGTGACCATTCAACGCGTGGCCGAAGCGATCGTGCAGAAGCAGCGCGCTTTCCTCGAGTACGGGGAGGTCGCGATGAAGCCGCTCGCGCTCAAGCACATCGCGGCTCAACTGAGCCTGCACGAGTCGACGGTTTGCCGGGTGACCAACAACAAATACATGGCAACCCCACGCGGTGTATTCGAATTCAAGCATTTCTTCTCCCGCCAGCTCGCGACGGAAGCCGGCGGCGCATGCTCCGCTACTGCGGTTCGCGCGCTCCTGAAGGAGCTGATCACGACCGAGGATCCGGCGCGGCCGCTGTCGGACGCTAAGCTGGCGACGCTGCTCTCCGAGCAGGGACTGCGGGTCGCACGCCGAACGATTACGAAATACCGCACGCTGATGCGCGTGCCGAGCGTCGAGGTGCGTCGGACGATGGGCAGATCACAGAGCATGCGGGCTGAGGCATAAGCAACTGGCGCGGAAAGAAGAATGGCCTCGATAACGCAGCACGTTTTCGGCGAGCCGCGAAGGGGGCGCGGCTGCATCTTCCCTTGACTCTGATCGAGTCCGGCGATCCCTGCACTCACCAGGCGTTTGCAATCAGCTAATCTGCCGGTCGCACAACGGAAAAGGGCCCGATGGGCCCTTTCTTTTTAATGAACGCGCGCCATGCCGATCGCTCAACGCACGACTGCGTCCCCAGTCCTGGATCTTGCTTTGTTGCGCGTGCTCGCGCGGTGCTTGCGCTTTTTATCCGCGCGCGCGAGCTTCGAGCGCTTGCCGCTTTTCGACGCTTTCGCCTTGGCGCTGTCGGCTGATTGTGCTTGCGGCGGTTGCGCGGCACCTTGCGGCTGTCCTGCGCCGGTCGCCGCGCCGGACGGCATGTTGGTTTGCGCTCCGGATTCGCTGGGCTTGTTGGCCGTCGGGTCGCTCGGCCGCGCGACGCTGCCCGCCTGAAGAGGGGGCATGTTCGACTGCGGCGGCTTATTCGCCTGCGCGCTTACCGGTGCTGCAAACGCCGCAAGCAATGTGGCTGCAAGGAGTGCGGAGGGTAACGCTCGTTTCATGATTGCCTCTTCCTGTGAGTCTGTCGATGGCGCGGGATGGATACGCACCCGTCGGGTTTGCAACGGGTGTGCCTGAGCAGTGGGCATGCTCCCTGCAACATTGCGCGCCATGGCTGAAGCGCCGTGCTGCGGTCATGCGAATCGCATATCCCTGACTCACTCGAAACGAGGAAACAGATGCACATCATTGCGACCGAGTACTCGAGTTGGCGCCACCCGTTGGGTGTAGACGCGCCGCGCGGCCCTTATCGCCCAGTCGACCGCGTCAGCGCGTTGGCGGGCGCCGCGACCCCGGGGCCGAGTGCAGTCACGATGTTCCACGCCTTCAAGCGCTTCCATGCGGCCTTCGTCAATTTCTGAGTCGGGGCGGTCCGCGGAGGTGCTGACGTTGGATCCACGCCTTGCGGGAACCGCACGGCGCGCTGATGTGCGACAACGCTCGGCGCGTGTATCCCATCGCGAGCACGGACCAGCCGCCGTCGCTATCCTGGCCAGCAGCGCCGAGACGATCGCAAGTTGTGAGGACCTGCGGTATTCGACCGACAGCGAGCCCGGAATCAAACGAAGGCGCGCCGGTTCGGGCTTTTCATATGTGCTCCCGAACGCCCGTCGCGTGAGCGATGAAGCCACGCTCGCGCGCATCCGCAAACTCGCCATTCCCCCGGCATACCGCGATGTGTGGATCTGCGTGGACGCGCAGGGCCATATCCAGGCGACCGGAGTCGATGCGCGCGGGCGCAAGCAGTATCGGTATCACCCGAAGTGGCGCGAGGTGCGCGATGCGCACAAGTTCGAGCGCATGATGGCGTTCGGCCGTGCGTTGCCGCGTATCCATCGCCGTGTCTCCCGGGATTTGCGCCAGCCGGGCATGCAGCGGCAGAAGGTGCTGGCGACGGTAGTGCGCCTGCTAGAGAGCACGCTCATACGGGTGGGAAATGACGAATACGCGCGCGAAAATCATTCCTACGGTCTCACCACGCTGCGCCGTCGCCACGTCAGTTTGAATAACGCGGTCATGCGGTTCCGCTTTCGGGGCAAGCACGGTATCGAGCACGAGATCCAGGTCGAGGACCCACGCGCCGCCAAAGTGGTCCGGGGCTGTCTGGAGCTGCCCAGCCAGGAGTTATTCGGCTATGTGGACGAGAAGGGCGGCGTGCACGATGTTGATTCCTCCGATGTCAACGCGTATCTGCACGAGATCACTGGCGACGCGTTTACGGCGAAGGACTTCCGTACATGGCACGCAACGTCGGAGGCCCTCGAAGCGCTTGCCGGATATGCTTTCGAGACTGCGCGCGAAGCGAAAGCCAAAATGAAGGA
>JBKJKJ010000475.1:0-6708 GCA_046597455.1 Burkholderiales bacterium | reverse complement strand
CAGACCACGGTTCTGAGACCGTCAGTGCGCCGCGAAAATCGTGGTGCGTCCCCGGATTTCCTAGTCTTGAGGTGCTGTGAATCGCTGGTAGCCAGCATAGTCGAGGAAATCACGTCGCGTAAACGCGCACCATTGACATGGCGCGCAAGAGTGTTACGATAAATGAACTATTGTTACGGTATATGAAACACGTGCGAACAGCCCCTACCAAGAAGCCCGGTGCCGAGCCGGCGACTACGCCCGCCGCAGCTGAGACAGTGGACATGTCGCTACGGCTCCTCGAGCGCCTCGCGACCTCGGCGCAGTCATTCGGTGTCTCGGACCTCGCGCGAGAGTTCGACACGTCCAAGACGAAGATCTATCGCCATCTACAAGTGCTCTCCCGGCACCGATTCGTTCGTCAGGACACGCTGACCAAACGCTATGAGGCGGGGATCAAGCTCTTTCTCTTGGGCGAGCGGCTGCGTGAACGCTTCGACATCGTCACCGCTGGCCGGGAAGAGATGGCAAAGCTTCGCGACATTTCGGAGCACGCCGTAACGCTCTCCACGCTCATGGAGGATCAGGTCGTTGTGCTTGAGCTCGTTCACGGACGCGCGCTCATCGATTTCGGAACACGCCCCGGAACTGTGCTCGATCTGCATGCAAGCGCTCACGGTAAAGTCGCCCTGGCATTCGGCCCGGCAGCCATCGTCGATCAGTGCCTTGCGAAGCCGCTGAAAGCATGGACTCCGCAGACCATCTGCTCTCGCGCCGGACTCGAGCGGACCGTCGCACAGGTTCGCAAACGGGGCTGGGCGACTGCTCCAAACGAAGTTCTACCCGGCGTGAACGGCCTCGCTGCGCCAGTGTTCGACCACCACGGCAATTACGCCGGTGCGATAGCGATCGTCGGCTCGGTACAGCACATCGCGAGTACGCCGTCACCCGCGCAAATTGCCGCTGTGAAAGCCGCCGCGTCGAAAATATCGCATAAGATGGGATCGCCGCGCCGATGAATGCTCACGAGCAATGGCAGCTCGCCGGGGATGCAGCCGAACTGTACGAGCGCTATGCCGCGCGATACATCCTTGGGCCTTGGGCGCCGCTACTCATCGAACTCGCAGCTTTGCAGAAGGGCGAGCGCGTGCTCGATCTCGCGTGCGGTACGGGCGCGGTCGCAAGGCTTGCCGCAGGATGCGTAGGCTCATCAGGACGGGTCACAGGTCTCGACCTCAATGCGGGAATGCTTGCCGTTGCGCGTTCCCTGCCGGCTCCGGCCGGAGCAACGGTGCAGTGGGTCGAACGCAGCGCGCTCGAGACGAGGCTGCCGGACCGGGGATTTGACGTCGTGCTGTGTCAGCAGGGACTGCAGTTTTTCCCTGACCAGGTGATGGCGCTGCGCGAGATGCGGCGCGTCCTGGTGCCCGACGGACGCGTCGCAATCAGCGTATGGCGCACGACCGGCGTCTACAACACTGCCGTGGGCAATGCCCTGAGGCAACACGTCGGCCTCGAAGCGGCCTCGCGCTTCTGCGCTTCGCGTCACGCGCCGACCTCGGAAGAGCTCCGCGACATGGTCATCGAGGCAGGCCTTCGCTGTGTGAAGCTACACGTGCAACGCATGGTCGTGCGTTTGCCGCCGCCGGAAGCGTTCGTCCGCGGGCACCTAGCCGCGACGCCGATTGCATCGGATATGAGCGCGCTTAGTCCGGCCGTCAGTGCAGCGCTGGTAGCCGACGTGACACGGCAGCTCGCACCCTACAGGCAGGCAGACCGTGTGGTTTTTTCCGAAGAGATCAACGTAGTGACGGCTAACGCGTAGCCGCGGTCGACCGGCGTTCGCCGGGAGCAGCCGCTCAGCAATGGAGGTTCTATGCGCTCGGTAAACCATCGCAATACCTGTTCTTGCCCCCCCATGCGGCATCGGCAGTCGCGTACGTTACGTGCAGCCTGCCTTTTCTCTGCGTGTCTGGCGATGGCACAGGCGTCAGCGCAAGGCGCGGGGAGCTACCCTGCGAAACCGGTACGTGTCGTGATCCCGCTCGGTCCCGGCAACGCGGTTGAGGTCGTCACACGCCTGGTGACGCAAAAGCTCGCAGGGGCTATGGGACAACCCTTCTTGGTCGAAGCGCAACCGGGTGCAGCAGGCGCGATCGGAGCGGAGCGCGTTGCGCGGGCTCCGGCCGACGGTTACACCCTACTCGCGGCGAACGATGGCGTGATGGCAGTTTTGCCGAGCTTCCAGACCAAGGTGCCGTTCGATCCGGTGCGCGATTTCGTGCCGGTGGTGCAGATGGTGGGGATTCCGTTCTCGCTGATTGTGCATCCTTCGGTGCCGGCGAGCTCGTCGAAACAGCTCGTCGCGCTGGCAAGATCGGAGCCGGGAAAGCTCAATTACTCGAGCGGCGGCAACGGCAGCGCGCAGCACCTTGTGATGGAAATGTTCATGAGCATGACCGCGACGAAGCTCACACATGTGCCGTACAAGGGCGCGCCCCAGGCAGCGATGGACGTGCTCGGCGGACAGATCCCAGTCGCGTTCGCGGGCGTGCCCATCGTCGCCGAGCACATAAAAACCGGACGCTTACGTAGCCTGGGCATTGCGAGCAAGGGGCGGCTTGCGTCGCTGCCGCATCTCTTGACCCTTGGGGAGCAGGGCATTCCCCTGCGGTTTGCGACGTGGGCGGGGCTGTTCGCGCCGGCCGGAACGCCGCGAGAGGTCGTGGCGCAGTTGAGCGACGAAACGGCGAAAGCCCTCCATACGCCCGACGTGTCTGCGAAGCTCGCGTCGCTTGGCTTCGAAGTCTACGCAGTGCCGAGCGAGCTGTTCACGCAGATCTTAAAGGCCGACGTGGCGCGTATGGCCGAAGTGATCCGGAACGCCGGCATGAAACCGGACTAAGTTTGAGCAGCCTCGGCGTTGCCAAGAACCGCCTACGCCGCGCGTCGCCTGGAAGGGCCGCTCCTGGCCGAGAGAAGCCCCTCGCGGGAAGTTTCGTCTTAAGCCTCACGCTTTCGCCGCTGATCTGCGCCGGATTGGGCGCGGCCTTGGAGCCCCTTTGAGGCGCCCGAGCAGCGCAGCCAAGGACGGGGTTTCGGCCGAGGACTGTCCGAAAGTCAAAATGGATCCCGGATCGCGTGCCCTGCCGCACACAGTCCGGGACGACGCGACGTGGGTCGCATCGGTTCCGCAGGCCGCCGTCCTTGGCGAGCAGTCGCAGGGTGCACCGCTGCTGCTCCTCTCCCCGTACGGCGGGACGAGGGGAGGAAAAGCAGCGGCGCCGAACAGGGGCTCCAAGGGCGCGCCCATGCCGGCGCCAGACAGGGGATACCCGAGGGACAGTCACGGTTCTGAGACCGTCAGCGCGTGCGAAAACCGTGGTGCGTCCCCGGATTTCCCCTATCCCACGCCCGCGTAACCACCGTCCACGAGTATCATCGTGCCCGTCACATAGCGTGCGGCATCGGAGCATAAGAACAGGATCGGGTCGGCGATCTCATCCGTATCGGCCCAGCGGCCGAGCGGGATGCGGGACATGATCTCCGCATTGCGCACCGGATTTTCGCGCGCGCCCCGAGAGAGAGCTGTGACCACCCAGCCGGGCGCTATCGCATTCACACGAATACCTTCTGCGGCGTACGCGCCTGCGAGTGACATGGTGAGATTGCGTATGGCGCCCTTGGACGCGGAATAAGCCGGCTGTTTCGATCCGCCAAAAAACGACATCACCGAACCGATGAAGACCACGGCGCCCCGGCTCTGCGCGAGCAATGGGCGGGCGGCCGCGGTCACTCGCATGCCGCCGTTCAGATTGACATCGATCACCTGTGCGAACGTATCGGGGTCGTGTTCGGCCTCGCGGCGGATGATACCCGCGCAATTTACGACGTAATCCAGTCGGCGTAGGCCGGCGAAGAAGGCCGGCACCGCTTGGGCGTCGGTAACGTCGAGGTGGCGAATGTCGATGCCCGTGAATCGCGCATCGCTTCGCGCGGCGTCCAGCTCCTCTTGCACGATGCCGCAAGCGATCACACTCGCGCCGGCGCGCTTGAAGGCGAGGCTTGTCGCCGCGCCTATCCCCGACACGCCGCCGGTGACGAGTGCAATCTTGCCGGTGAAATCAAACAATGCGTTCATGTTCGTCTTCTGCGAAAAGAGTATTGCGAAGATTACCCGTAACGAAAGTCGTCCCGCGAACAGGCGCTCCAGGGACGCGCCAGGCCGGTGCCATCGGCTTGAGCGTATCTGAGACGCGGGATGCTAGAAATCGATTCTCAGCTTGAAGCCGACGTTGGGGCTGAGCTTGAGCTTGCCTTCGTCCTTGGGCATGCCCGCCTGGGTTGCTGTCGCTGCGGGTGCTATCGCCCCCGGTGCTGTCTGCGGGGTGATGGGGGGACCGACCCTGGCCCCCAGCCCCAGGTAAGGCGCGATGCTGAAGTTCACCGGGTTCACCTTCTCGACATACGTCGTGCCATCGTCCCGGGTGCGGGTCACGGTGGGCTTGCGGTTGAGGACATAGCTCATGCCCAGCCTGACGTTCAAATCCTCCGCGCTGAAATCGCCGCCTTCGAACCGGGTCTTCGAGAGCACATCGGAGAACAGCGACACGGTCCGCGTCCATCCGCCCGAGCCCTGCAGCATCGCGATCTGCGGCGGCGCGTAATTCTTGGTCTCGAAAGCAAGGCCAATGTGATACGCCGCCTCCAGCTCGTAAGGTTTCCAGTCCGTGAACGTGAGCTTCGTGCCGAACTTCTGCTCGAGCTTCCCGCCCCACAGCAGGCGCTTGTCTTCGAAGCCGGCGCCGAACGCCACTTGATCCGGCGCCTGGGTCGCATCCACCGGCGGCTTGTACTCGCCAGTAAGCTCGACCTTCGTGTTCGTGCCTTTGGCCTCGTCCTTTTTTTCGTACGCCAGACCCACACGCGCGGCCTGCACGTCGAACACCTTGGCTTGTCCCAGATCGAGCCCGAGCGTCACGGTAAACAGATCGCCCAGCGGAATCGGGATCGGAATATTCGGGAAGTCGATCTTCTTGTACGCGTACAGGATCGCGACCATCGCCGCCTGCACCACGAGAATCGCGGCCGGCAACACGAGGGCCGGCTTGCTGGCGTACTTGCTGACGGTGGCGATAAACTTCTTGCCCTCCTCGGTCTTCAGGAACTCGGCGGCCTTGGCTCGCAGCCACGCGCCCATCTCCCCCACCTGGTCCTGTGCGGTCGCCGAATCCGAGGGCGACAGGGTTTTGTCGTCTTTCAGCGCGTCCTTCGAAAGCGTGGTGAGCGCGTCGAGTCCCTTGTCGAGGTATCCCGCGAGCTTGCCCGGCGCGAGCGTGTCCGCAATGATCCCGCCGAGCCCGTCGCCGAGAAACGAGCCCAGCTCCTTCCTGTATTGCGCCTGGATGTCGCCCTTGCGTTTTTCTTCCGCGGTCTGCGGCACCTCGTCGCGCTGCACGGCCAGGCCGGCACCGCCATGCGTCTCTGCCGGCCCGCGCCCCAGCAAGTCTTCGGATGACTCTCCGGCGACGACGCGGTCGGCGACCGCATCGGCGTGTTGTTCGTAACGATCTCCGGCGCGACCGACGCCGCCCGGCATATCCACGCCGTGTTGCTGCTGGATTGCATGCGCCGCCTCGTGCGCGGCGGTGTGCACGCTCGGCTCATCCGCGAACGCGACATGTCGACCGATCGTGAATGCCGACGCCCCAATGGATCGCGCGGCGCTCGCCGCCGCCGCCGCGTCGCTGTGCGCGACGATGTGCGACACGTCATGGCGACCGAATGATGCCTGGATCCGCTCGGCATGCGGCAGCGTCCCGCCTGCGCCGGACGTGCCGTGCCTGGCGTTGGCGTGAATCCGCGCGCGGCTCTCGCCCGCGTGCACACCCGCACCGGCACGCTGGAGCGTAGGCGATGCGTGCGGCGCCCGGCACGTCGGGCAGCCGCCGCCACAGGCGCAAGCGTCGGCCCTGGCTTGAACGTTCGTCTGGACGACGGCAGATGGAGGGCCGAAGCCCGGGAAGGGGGATCTACCGGATGGTGCAGGCTGAGCGCCATTCCTGCGAGACACGTTGCGCTGCTTTTCCGCGAAGGTATGCATGCTCCTCCCGTGACTCGCGAGAGTGGATACGCCAAGCATCGTAGCCCGCAATCGGGGCTTTCGCCAGCTTTGAACGCCGCTGGATCGAACGTGTGTGCTGTTCACCTCCGGGATGACCGACTTATGGGTGCCCGAGTAAACGCGAGGAACCTCTCGTTCGCAACGGGATTGCTTCGTCGCAGTGCTCGCCTCGCAATGACCGGGGCGCGTTTTCGCGCGGCGCCGAGAGTCGCGACGCTGAACACGGGGAGTCACACGCGCGATTTCGAATCGGCGCCGTAGAGTACCCTGTCGTCATGGACTCCCTGATCGCTGCCGCCGCGCGCGCGCTCGCGACCGGCGATGCGCTCGGCGCCCTCAAGCGGGTCGCCTTGCGCGAAGACCCGCCGGCGTTGGCCCTGCGCGGTATCGCCATGGCCCAGCTCGGCGAATATCCGCGCGCTCGCGAGCTCCTGCGGCGCGCGGCTCGCGGCTTCGGCGCCCACGAGGCGCTGGCGCGCGCGCGCTGCGTCGTTGCCGAGGCCGAGGTGGCGCTGGCCATGCGCGACCTCGGCGGCTCGCCGCGCGCGCTGGCAACGGCATCGGCCGCGCTCGAAGCGCGTGACGATCGCGCCAACGCGCTGCAC
>JBKJKJ010000378.1:0-6664 GCA_046597455.1 Burkholderiales bacterium | reverse complement strand
AACGCGCGCTCGTCCTGGTGGCGTTCTCAGCGATAGCGCAGGCGCAGGCGATCGCGCGCGCGGCGGAGGCGTTCGACCTCACGGCGGCCGAGGTGCACGTCGGAACGCTCCTCGTGGCCGGCCTCAGCCTGCGCGAAATCAGCGTCATTCGCCAGACCACGGTCAACACCGTGCGCACCCAGATTCAACATCTCATGCAGAAAACACACAGTCGTCGACAAGCCGAGCTCGTCGTGCGGCTGCAGCAGCCGCCTCCGAAGCAGACGTCCTGGCGATCGGCGCCCCGCCATGGCGTACATACGCTGTTTGGATGATGTGCGCGCCGCAGGCAGGGCTTCATCTGGATGCGAAGCGGCACTGCCGAAGTGCGACGATCAGACGCCCCTGCCCGACGCGGGCAGACGCGGCTGCCGCACACTACCATGCGATCGCATACGCCTCCCGCCGCGGGTCCGCGCCGGCGTGCAGCCAGCCGGTCTGCGCATCCCGCATGACCGCGCATACCGCGCCCGCCGCAGGGGCCAGCGCCGCCCACGTCTCCACCGGATGACCGAACGCGGCGAGCGCGTCAATGGTCGATTGCGGAAAGCGGCTTTCGAGATTGAAGTTGCCCACTGCAAATGGTGAAAACGAGTTCGGGAAAATGAACGTGCCGAACCGCGGCTCTTCGATCGCCTGCTGCACGGTCATGCCGAACTCGGTGACGTTGAGAAATACCTGCAGCATCGCCTGCATCTGCACGTCACCTCCCGGCGTGCCGAAACCCATATAGAAATCGCCATCGCGCAGCGCCAGCGCAGGCGATGGCGTGAGCCGGGGCCGCTTTCCCGGTTTGACTTCGCAAGGGTGACCGGGCTCCAGGCGCGACTGGGCACCGCGGGAGGAAACGGTTCCGCCCAGCCCCGGAATGACGACCGTATCGCGCGCATTGTCCGAAAGCGTTGCGGAGTAACCGTTGCCGTGCGCATCGACGACGCAGCAGAAAATCGTGTCGGGCGCAGCCCCTTTCTCGAGTCTCGGAAACTTCGCGAGATCGGGTACGAAAGGTTCGCGAGTAGCCCCCGCCGGTTTCCCGGGCAAGGGAAGCTTCGCAAACGCCCTCCCGGACTGGATGCGCGCGCGCTGCCTGGCGGCGTAGTCGTCGGCGAGTAATCCGGCAACCGGAACGTCGACGAAGCGCGGGTCGCCCACGTAGGCTTCGCGATCGGCAAACGCGAGGTTGAAAGCTTCGGCCACGTGGTGGATGTAAGCGGGCGTGTTGTGCCCGAGGCGGCGCAGATCCACGCCTTCGAGTATCTTCAGTGCCTGGAGCAGCGAGATCCCCTGGCACCAGACGTCGCAACTGTGTACCGCGTAGCCTTTATAGTCGCACTGGATAGTGGGCTCGACGGGGGCGTGGAAACCGGCGAGGTCGTCTTTCGTGACGAAGCCCCGGTGCTCGCGGTGGAATGCCGCGATCGCGTCGGCAATCGGCCCCTTATAGTAGTAATCGTGCGCAGCGCGTAGCTTGTCGTCGCGGTTTCCGCTCGCGTGCCGCTCCGCGTCCATCATGCCGGCGATTGAGCAGGCCAGTTCCGTCTGCCTGAAAATCTGACCCACGCGGGGCGGTTCTCCCCCGGGCAGATAGAGCGCCGCGCTCGACGGCCAGCGGCGATAGCGCTCGTGATATTTCTCGAGGTGCCGCACGAACACGGGATACGCGGCGAAGCCTTCGCGGGCGAGCTCGTACGCCGGCGTTGCCGCCTCCTCGAAAGAGATCGTGCCGAACCGGCGCAACGCTTCGATGTGCGTCGCAGGCGCGGCCGGCATCACGGTTCTGAGGAGGCCTTCGGGAATCGCGCCCTCGCCTTCCGCGCGCAGGCGCTCCACGTCGACACCGGCAGGCCAGTAACCCAGGCCGGCAATGCTTTGCACCGTGCGCGCTTCCCGATTGTAGATGAGCGTGGGCGCAACGCCCGAGAAACTGACGATGTCCGGTTGAACGATGGCGAGCGCCATCGCCGCGGTCACACCGGCATCGATCGCGTTACCGCCGCGCTCGAGGATGCGCGCTGCAGCCGCCGCAGCAAGGTAATGCCCGCAGGCGATTGCATACTTGCGGCCGATCAGAGTGGGTCGCCAGCTGGGCCGCTGTAGAGTGGGCGTGCGTTGCATGGTTCGACTCCTGAAAAAGTCGGCGGCTGCGCCGGGCGCGTGAGCCTGCCGCTACATGTTGCCGGACGGCGCGATGTCGCATCCGTATTCGGCTGCCGCTTCCACGACACTATGCCAGAACGAGCCGGCGTAACTGCGAGGGCAGTACAACTCGAACACGCCGGGCTTCACGTGATCGAGGATCACGTTGACTCTGGCCATGGCAGTCTGCGCGCAGGCATCCACGCCGAACTGCCGCGCATCGAGATCGAGCGGGCAGATTTTTGCCAGCATCACCCTCACGTCGGGCCCGCTGAGCCGCAGCACCGCGCGGCCATGGCTCACATCGGCAACGCTCGCACCCGTGAAGCGCAGATCCGCCCTCATCAACCCGTCGCCGCAAGAAACCAGCAGCCATTCGTCGGGACCGAGCCACAAGGCGCGGTCGCGCTCGTTCCCGGCCACTGTATTCGGCCGCACCGGTAGCGCGAGTGCCAAAGCCGCATGTGCCGCGCGCAGAAACTCGGGGTCGCGCGCGTCCCCGCGCAAAGCGAGCATCACGGGAACGTGCCTCGATGCGATCGTCACGCCCGGCGACGCAAACGAGGATTCGGCGCTGCGCTTGGCATAATGGTCGAACGCATAGGCGCGGGCTTGCGCGTCAGTCACGCAGACGCTCCCCTGGCGGATCGTAGAAGACGTGATGCGTGACCTCGACTTCGACCGCCGCGCCGGTGAGCGGTGAGAGCGCGAAGATCGCCTCGCCGTAGCGCTCACGCCCCCGCTCCAGCAGCGCGAGCGCGATGGGGCGTCCGAGCGCCGGGCTGTAGCAGCTCGAGGTCACGTGTCCGAGCATCGGGTTGGGCAGCGCACGACGCGCATCCTTCACGAGCTGCGCGCCTTTCGGGATCGCGCTGCTGCCGTCCTTCGGAACCAGACCCACGAGTTGCCTGCGCTCAGGCGCGCACAGCGCAGGACGGGTGAGCGAGCGTTTGCCGATGCAGTCCTTGTCACCGGCGACCATCGCGCCCAGGCCCACGTCGTCGGGCGTGGTGCGCCCGTCCATCTCGAGGCTCGCGATATGTCCTTTTTCGGTTCGCAGGACACCCATCGCTTCGGTGCCGTACACCGTAATGCCCGACGGCGCACCTGCGGCGAGCAGCGCAGTCCAGAGCGCGGCCCCGAAGTCCGCGGGAACGCAGATCTCGTACGCGCGCTCGCCCGAGAAGCTGATGCGAAAAATACGCGCGGGCAGGCCCGCGACCGCGGCTTCGCAGTAGCCCATGTACGGCAGCGCCGCATCGCTCACATCGGTAGCGGTGAGCGCGGCAAGCACCTCGCGCGACTTCGGTCCGGCCAGGGCCATCGCCGCCCAGTGATCGCTGACCGAGGTGAGCCGAACGTCGAGATCGCACCATTGCACCTGGAGCCAGTATTCGAGATGCGACATGACGCGCCCCACGTTCGCCGTAGTCGTGGTCATGACGAAGTGCTGCTCACCGATGCGCGTCGTCGTGCCGTCGTCCAGGATCATGCCGTCCTCGCGCAGCATGATCCCGTAGCGCGCCTTGCCCACCGCGAGATTGCGCCAGCGGTTGATATACACGCGCTCCAGGAATCGGGCGGCATCGCGTCCCTGCACGTCGATCTTGCCGAGAGTCGACACGTCGACCAGCCCCACGCCGCTGCGCACCGCGAGCGCTTCGCGGTGGGTCGCATCGAGCAGCGATTCGCCCGCTCGCGGATAAAGCATCGGGCGTTGCCACAAGCCTGTATTGACGAACACCGCGCCGGCGCGCTCGTGTGTATCGTGCAGAGGCGAACGGCGCACCGGGTCGAAGTGCGGCCCGACCTCCGGACCGGCCATCGCGCCGAACGTCACGGGCGAGTACGGCGGCCGGAACGTCGTGGTGCCCACGTCCGGGATCTGCGCATCGATCAGCGCCGCGAGTATCGCAAGACCGTTGATGTTCGACGTGCGGCCCTGGTCGGTCCCCATGCCGAGCGTGGTGTAGCGCTTCAGGTGCTCGACCGAGGTGTAGCCTTCGCGGACGGCCTGCGCGATGTCGCGCGCGGTCACGTCGTTCTGCAAATCGACGAAGCGCTTCGCGTAACGGGTCTCGGGAGACTGCACCTCCCAGTAGGGCATCAGCGGCATGGGCGCCATGAGCGGCGCCTCGGGCGCGGCTGCGACAATCGGCATGGCGATCGCGATGCCCCGGCAACCCGCCGCGTGCGCCGCGGCCGACCCCGCTTCGAAGCCTTCGGCGAGACAGTCGGCCAGGGCGAACGAGCCCCGCGCCGCGCCCGCCGAGCGCTCTGCCTGGGCCGAGATGCCCGGCACGAACGCGGCGATCGCCGGATCGTAGCGAAGCTTGCCCTTCGATTGCGAGAACAGGTGGACCGCCGGCGTCCAGCCGCCGGAGACGCACAGCAGATCTCATGCGATGTCGCGCGACCCGGAAGCGACATGGTCCGCCTCGAGTGCGCCGATCCGCACGCTGCTCACTTTCCCGCTGCCGCTCGCGCGCACCACGGCGTGACCTTCGCGCACTTCGATGCCCGCCGCGCGCACGCGGCGTGCGAGCTCTCCGCCCGTTACACGCGCGTCGACGATGGCCGCGACCGTGATCCCGGCGCGGTGAAAATCGAGCGCCGCCCCGTACGCCGAATCGTTGTTGGTGAAGACGACAGCGCGCGCGCCCGGCTTCACGGCATAGCGGTTGACGTAGGTGCGCGCCGCCGAGCACAGCATGACGCCCGGCAGATCGTTGTCGGCGAAGACGATCGGGCGCTCGATCGCCCCGGTGGCGAGCACCACTTCTTTCGCGCGCACTTTCCACAGCCTTTGCCGCGGCGCGTGCTCGCCGCGGGGGACGACCGTCTGAGCGATGCCGATGAGGTTATGATCGAAATACCCGAATACGCTGGCGCGCAGGAGCGGCGTCACGTCCGGATTCGACGCAAGCTCCGCCTCGGCCCCCGCAACCCAGGCCCGCGCCGGCTGGCCGTCGATGTCGGCGCTGTGTCCGAGCAGCGAGCCCCCCCACGCGAAGTCTTCGGTTGCAATGATGACGCGCGCACCCGTGCGGGCTGCCGCGAGCGCTGCGCTCAGACCCGCCGGGCCGCCGCCGGCGACCAGCACGTCGCAATGGGCGTAGCGGTGTGCGTAGTGATCGGGGTCGGGCACACGGGGTGCCTGCCCCATGCCCGCCGCTTTGCGTATCCAGTGCTCGTAGTGACGCCACCACGAAGGCGGCCACATGAAAGTCTTGTAGTAAAACCCCGCCGGCATGAAGCGCGAGAGGCGATCGTTCACCGCGCTCACGTCGAAATGCACCGAGGGCCAGCAGTTCTGGCTGGCCGCGACGAGCCCCTCGTAGAGCTCGATCTGAGTCGCGCGCATATTGGGCTCGGTCCGCGCCCCCTGCTCGAGCTGGACGAGTGCGTTGGGCTCTTCGGCGCCCGCGCCGAAGATGCCGCGCTTGCGATGGAATTTGAAGCTGCGCCCGATCAGGCGAACGCCGTTGGCGAGCAGCGCCGAGGCGAGCGTGTCGCCCGCATAACCCTCGAGTGCGCGCCCGTTGAACGCGAACGTGCGCGGCATCACGCGATCGATCTCGCCCCCATCGGACAATCTGAACGGCTGGGATTTCATGAAGGCGCCGCGTCGTTCGGGACGGCAGAGGCGAAGACTTCGTGTGTGAGCGTGTCGCGCCTCACGCGTATCCAGCGCCGGCATCCCGCGGTGTGCTGCCACAGCTCGTCGTGAGCACCGCGCGGGTTCTCGCGCAGGTAAAGGTAGCGCACCCACTGCGCGTCCGAAACCGCTTGCGGATCCGCGGGCCGCACCACATCCGCGTCGCCGCCGTAGTTGAACTCGGTGACATTGCGCGGGCCGCAATACGGGCACGGGATGAGCATCATGTCAGTGCACCCACGGGTACGGCCCGCCGCCTTTTTCATCGATCGTGGCGCCGGTGCCGTATCTCCCCAGCGTGAATGCGGCGTTGAGCTCGTGCGGTGCATCGTGTTTGATGGTGTGCGCGAAACACCATCCTGACGCCGGCGTGGCCTTGAATCCGCCGTAACACCAGCCGCAGTCGAGGTAGAAATTGTCGAGTGGCGTCTTCGAAATGATCGGGCTGCCGTCCATGCTCATGTCCATGACGCCGCCCCAGGTGCGCAGCATGCGCAGCCGGCTGAATGAGGGAAAGAGCGCCAGCAGCGCCTGTACGGCGTGCTCGACCGGCGGCAGGTTGCTGCGCTGCCCGTACGAGTTGTACTGGTCGAGGTCGCCGCCGAGCACCAGCTCGCCTTTGTCCGACTGGCTCACGTAGAAGTGCGCCGCGCCCGACGTGACCACCGTGTCGAGGACCGGCTTCACCGGCTCCGACACGAGCGCCTGCAACACGTGCGTTTCGATCGGGAGCTCGAGTCCCGCCATGGCGGCAACGTGGCCGGAGTGGCCGGCAACCCCGAGCCCCACCTTGTTCGCCCCGATGTAGCCTTGCGAGGTCTCGATACCTTC